>CP022705.1:1507500-1840317 GCA_003491285.1 Methanobacterium sp. BRmetb2 | reverse complement strand
CGAGTCTGGTTGTTTAAGACCCCATGATGGATCAATGAAAATATTTGTAGCTGCTATGAAGCCGTTGTATTGAGGAGGCCTTATTCTATAGGTATAGGGCATCCATTCAAAAGAATTGGCTTCATCTTTATCTGCTGCGTTAATAATAGTTCCTGCAGTGGTACCTGCCTTCTGGAAGTTCTGTTCCAATTCAGTCATGTCGGATGAATTTTGTAGTAGTTGGAATATTTCCAGGTTGGTGTCAACAGGAGCAGTGGCAGGTCTAGTTATATTCATATAAAGATCTCTGACTTTTAGCCACTGGGCTGGTGTAACACCGCTGTTTAATTCCATAAACAATCCATCTCGATTGACACCAGATGTCAAGTATATTGAACCTATATATCCCATATTAGCAACGGGTATACTACCATCGTCAGGATTATAAACAACTATTTCAGTATAATTAGCCATGTTAGTGCCCAGATCATAATTACGCCCAGCTACCAACGACGAGTCTGGAGTATATGCCCCCCACGCTGCAGCAAATGAACACTGGGAGTTTGAAGACTGGTTAGAGCTCATATAGTATAATTCTTTCATTATACTGCAGGTTAGATAGGTATCATCTCCCATGCCTGTGGTTTCAGATATCCCCATGATTATCTCATTATACTGAGGGTATTGGACATAAGTCTGCTTAATATCACTCTCTAAAGTATCCAGATCACTTTCATTAATTCCACTGGATGCTAAAATGTTTAGGAATTCAGGACCGGCGGTTACCCGGTTGTAAATATCATGTAGAGTATTATTTCGTAACGCCCCGTACTGCCTGCCCATCTCACGATAACTGCCATGCAGTTCCACCAGGTATAATGGACCGTATTGGTACAGTTTCCCCTCACCGTAGGTGGCCACAACTTTTCCTGCAGGATTAACACTTTCTGCAGTTGTGGTGGTTTCTATCTGGCTGATAATTCCTGCTATAATAACAACGACCATGATGATTAATATTAAAAATAGTTTGTAATTTACCAAAATAGTTCCCCCTATAAATAATAACTTCTTTCCTCCAAATTATTTTTAATTTGAAATAATATTTACTGAGTATTTATCCTTTACATATTATTAAAGTTAATACCTTCAGTTCCTGTCTAAGTTTGCAAATAATTTTTAAAATCGCACCAACCACGTTACAAACAATTTAAATTAGTGAAATTTAAACCAACATTTAGATGATTCTTCTTGAAAACCATAAAATTATCGTTCTGTGACCTAACTCAGTATCCACTTGAAAAATATTTGAATTTCTAAGTTTGGATAATAAAAAATGATTTGATGAATTTTAAATAAAAAAAGAAAAAAAGGGATTTAGACCGTAATGGTTACAGTAGCTGATGGATATGAGTTAGACTCTTCTCCCAGAGTTTCCCCACCCCTTGTTACCTTAAGACTCATTGGTCCGGATCCTTCTGTAGTCCAAGTACTGACTGTTAAAGTACCAGATATATTACCTAAATTAACTGTTTGATCACCATTACCTGACAATCCCTTATATCCAAATTCACCACTTGCGGATCCACCCCAGTTACCATCATAATTTACAGTGACCATAACATCATCTGAATTGGAAGCATTTGTACCAGAATCATTGGAACTGGATGCGTCTGAACCAGATGTGTCAGAACTGGAGGTGTCATTATTAGTAGTACAACCAGATAAAGCAACAATACAACAAACTAAAACCACTAAACCTATTTGCAACATTTTTGAATTTCTCAACCTATCACCTCACAATAAACAATATTTGCTTATAGTTTGTAGGTTTACCTACTACTAATATTATACCGCCCCACAGTATATAGAAATTTCGTTTTAAGCTGAAATAATGATGAAGAGTACATAAAAAAATATTTTAAATTTATTTTTTAAAAAGCACAGTAATTCCTATGAGATTGTTCGCGGATATTAATAAAATAATGATCTGAATTGTTCAATAACGGCATTTTTGACCAGAAATAAATCCATAATACCTAAAAAATAATTTTGCACTCGTTTTCAACAATTTTTTTTGCCTTATCCTCAAATTTCATAAAATAATTTATGGAATAGTGGAATAAAATCCACTATTACAAATCAATAAGTTTTTAATCATCCAATCTTGTTTTGTTAGATTCATTTATCTATCTGGTCATGGATCTCCTGAAGAGCGGCACTGCAATAGCCATTGTAACAACTCCAAAAGCTACCAGTATAAGTATCTGAGTCATTACATCTCCAACACCCGCATTTAAAAGCATTATCTTACGCATTGCATCAGCAGCATAAGTCAACGGGATTACCTGCGAAATAGCCTGCATAAACCATGGCATCTGTTGAATCGGGTAGAAAACACCTCCCAAGAACATCATAGGAAACATCAACAGGTTCACAATCATGGTACTTGAGGCCTGATCTCCAGACAGGGAAATGGCAAGTATTCCTATTCCTATGAAGCTGAATATGCCTAGAAGGAGCATAAAGAATGCCAGCAGGATGCTTCCTTGAATGGTAACTCCAAAGAGAACTATAGCAATTGCAAGTATTATTACGCATTGGATTAAACCTCTGGTGCACAGTGCTGCAGTTTTACCAACGATAACAGAGAGTTGACTGATTGGTGCTGATAACATTCCATCAAAGGTGCCCATTTCCTTCTCTTTAGAGATAGCTTCCGGAATACCAGTCATGACACTCATCATCACGATCATGATCATCAATCCCGGTGCCAGGAAGTTGAAGTAATTTGTTTGTCCTGGTATTGTGGTTTGAACGTTAAGGATGTAAGGGAAAATCATGGCCTGGGGATTAACGGGCTGATTTGTTGCCTTACTGAGATCTACTATATTAGCCTCGGCCTTCATATCATTCATGCCACTTACTGTGCTGGATAATACCTGTTGAATTTGCATGGAACTTTGAGGGTTGCTGTTATCAACATATACCGTAAAATCGGCAGATTTTCCATTCGTTAGATTATCAGAGAATCCAGGAGTTATAATAAATACACCATATATCTTTCCCTTGTTAATTGCAGTCTTAGCATCATCTATGCTGGAATAATTTTTAAACTCCATATAACTGGTATTTTTATTCATGGCCTCCAACTGAGCTATGAATTCATTACTTCCCTGACCCTGATCGAGATTGACCAACCCCATGGGCATGTTCTGTTGCGTGTTACCGCTGGGGAAAATGAAACCAAACATGACCAGGAATAATAAAGGCATAATAAACAGTGTTGCCAGCGACATTCGGTTGCGTTTGAGTTCCAACATGTCCTTAGCCATTACATGGTAGCTGTCTTTTAATATTTTCACGACATCCATGATATCACCTTACTCTTGCTTTAGGTTCTGGTCCATGCCCATGATGCACAGGAGCTGATTTTTCACTGGCTTGATCACGCATTTCCTTACCTGTAACAGCCAGGAAAACATCTTCCAGTGTGGATTCATTGCTGTTGGTTATAGAGGCAATTTTACCACCTTCACGACGAATAGCATCAATGATCTGATTAAGAGCATCTGTACCCTTAGCACTGATCTTCAGGTTGTAGTGATCCTGTTGGGCCACAGCAGCCACACAAACAAGTGCATCAATCTTTTTCATCAACTCAGATGTCAGATTTGTAATTTTTATGCCAAATACAGTAGTATCACTGTCTGCTATCCTATTTTTCAGATTCTGAGGTGTGTCTAAAGCAGCAACCTTACCGTGATCAATGATTGCAACGCGATCACTCAGCGCTTCTGCCTCTGCCATAGCATGCGTGGTTAATATAACTGTGACTCCGCTCTTGTTGATATCTTTGGTAATATCCCTTATAGAAAATGTGGTCTGTGGATCTAGGCCCAGTGTGGGCTCATCCATGAATAGTACATTGGGCTCTGGAAGCAACGCTCGGATAACATTAATTCGTTGTTTCATACCCGTGGAAAACTTACTGATCTGCGTATTTTTCCATACCTGCATGTTAACCAGCTCAAGCAGCTCATCTATTTTTTCCTCCAGCTTTTGTTTTGGTATAGCATAGAGCTTCCCGAAGAACCGGAGATTTTCTGCCGCGGTAAGTTTATCATACATAATCATCTTTTCTGCCACAAGTCCTATGTTCTCGCGGACTTTGGCAGAATCTTTAATTAAGTCGTAGCCGGCTACTTTAGCTGAGCCGGATGTAGGTTGGGCCAGGGTACAGAGCATTCGTATGGTGGTACTTTTACCTGCGCCGTTTGGACCTAAAAAGCCAAATATCTCTCCGTGTTCTACCTCAAGCGATAGATCATCCACCGCTGTAAAATCACCGAATTTTTTGGTGAGATTATTTAACTCAATAGCTTGTTCTGTCATAATTTTTTCACCTAAATTTTATGCATTTATTTTGAAATACACTTGAAAACTGAGTTGACTTGTTTACTCCTCTTGAAGTGATTCTCTTATCTTTTTGAATCTTTCGTTAAGTTCGTCTATTAATTTTGTATGTAGGATCAATTTTTCTCTCTTGACATCCTCTAAATAGGAAATATAACCATCGATTTCTGTTAACACGCTTTCTATTGCGAATGTTCCACGATCCATTCGTTTTTCATGTGATCGGGAAAAGGGGTGGCCAAATCCAAATAATTTATGAATAATTTTCTGTCCTTTTTCGGTTAAGTCATATCTTCCATCTTCTCTTTTGACTATCAAACCTTCATCCACCATTTTCTTGAGCATGGGATATACTGAACCTGGTGAAGGCCGTTTAGAGTGGATGTGACCCCTATGATGTTTATGGTTTATGTCATCTTTTTGAAGTATTCGATGTATATTTTCATGATGTGCTTGGACTGCATCCATGATCTCCACACCATTTTTAGGCCCATGCTGATCCAGGATGTGGAGTATCCAGATTCTCAGGCCTTTAGATTTTTGCATTTCTTCTATTTTTTCATGAAATTCTTCATGAATATTTTTAAATAAGTTATCCAACATATGGAATTCTTACCTCCAAATCGTATGAGCAATATTAATATCGAGAACTTGATATTAAATACAGTTTATAATTCTTCTAAATTAATTTTTAAGAATTTTAAATAGAATTCATATCAAGAATATCGATCTATCGATATCGACTAACCAATATTATCGGAAAACTTATATAAATAGTTTGTGGTATTGGGATTTGGTTAACTTGATGTGTATTTTTCCAAATTAATAAGTTAAAAATGAAGTATTACGATTAGTTTCTTCCTAGAATAACCAATGCAATTTGAGTTTGAATAATTAAAATATTATTTTGTGTTTAATAAATCAATATATTTATGGCGAACTAGTTGCAAAGGTCATTCCACTAAATAAAGATTGAAAAAATAAGAAATTATTTTTCGTTCAAAAAACATGACAGTTTATCAAAAACTAAATTAATTAATTAATTAACTGGTAACATTTGAATAACTTAAAAAAGTTGAGATGGTAGTATGGATAATAAAATATGTAGTTTTGTACAATTAACATCAATGATCAGGGACAAAGAGATACGGGTTGAAAATTTCACTTACCTTGAAGATGAAATGAATCCTGATAGTTGCTACGTAGAAGTAAACCTCATTGATGCTGACAGCGGAAGTGTGGAAGCAAAAATAGAACTGTATGGTCAAAATAAGGACGATCTAGTTAGCCAAGTTGAATATTTAAAACAGCAATGGCTGTCAGATGAGGAAGTCATTGAAAATTGGTAATGAATAATGGCTATTAAAAACAAAGAATAAATCAGATTAGAATTTTGAAAAATAGAAAAATGGCTCTAAATGGGGATGGATTATATCCATCTTTAATACAATAGTCACTATAGTTTTTTAAGATTTTAATTATAATGAAATGTTTAGATAATATTCATTAATATATAATCATAAATTTGAAAATGAAGGTTGAAAATATGGCAAAAGAAATAAATCAATTAGTGGTGGGCATAAGTCGAGAGGGCGATATAATTGTTAAAAGTGCAAGAGGCAGAATATATCCCGTTAAAAAATCTGCAGATTTAAAATTCACTTGTGAGGATTTATTCCAGGATGTAGAAAAAGATTTATTCGCCACTATTGACACGGAATCTCAACCTTGGGAATGTATCTCTATAAAATAGAGCAATGATTCATAGAAATAGATCATCATAAATAAAATTAGATTTTAATCAATTTTAAAAAAAATCAATTTTAAAAAATTGCCTAATTTAATAGCTGCCCAAAGGAATTTTTTAAGGCCCAAGCGTAAAGGCGAAACATTAAGGGCTGATAGTTTTAGGCAGTCTAAATTGAATAGTAAGAGATGAAAGAAAATTTAAATATTTAATTATATTTTCAATCGAATTGGATAATCTGTTTGGGTTCATAGCCCATTTTTTTGAATTTGGAATATAGAAATTCGATTTTTTTTATTTTTATTTTTATTATATTCATGTTTACCGGCATTTTTTTGATGAAATTTAAATTTAAACCCTTCATGGCGATTATATTCTTGTATTCTTCTTTATTTTCAACCACTGATGCAGTGCCAGATATCTGCATACCAGCTAAATTATCCATGTTGGTGTAGTCCTCATATACAGCGACAGAAACATCTTTATTCAGTAGAATATTGGCAAATTTTTCCCCACCTTCGCTTAAAAGGTAGATATATCCATTATTATAGTTGTATTCAATAGGCGTTGATCTTACCCTTTGTTTATGAGATGTGGAAAGTGTACATGTGTTGTGGTTGGTTAAAAATTCTTCTAAGATATTTTTTAAATCTGTAACTGGCATTTTTGGTATAAGATCATCTTTTATCAATTTTAACTCCAGCGCATAGTTCACCACATCTTCCAGTTTAAATTTATCCATATCCCCTAATTTAAAGCCAAGTTTTTCACTGAATTCCTTTAATAATTGAGAATCATTCTCTTTTAGCCTATCAAGTTTTAATATTCCGCCTAGAGCTCTTTTAGTTATTACATTTCCTAAAATTTTCTCAAGCGCGATTAAATTTTCATTCCCATCCTCAATATTTATACAGGTACAAAATAGAGAAACATTCTTCTTTTTTAACCAGTTAATGTTTTCTTCAATAAATTCAGTTATCTTAGGCAGGATTTTTCCACTGTATATAGGAGAACCAATAATTATGAAGTCAAAATCCTTATAATTATCACTAAAATCGGCGGTTTTACAATATTTTGCCGGACCTAAAACCAAAGATAAGTATTTAGCAATCTTCTCAGTAGTTCCATACTCACTCTCATAAACTATCACAGTTTTTTGCATAAAAAAGTTTCCTTTTATGATTAACTAGGACAACTGCCTTAAAAATCCTTTTACATTTTCTTGCACAGAATTAACTTCTTCATCGGATGGAATTTCATTATTTTAGTCTTTTAATTCACCGGCAGACATTTCTGGCTTACTTTCTCCAAACATGTCAAAGATTTCCATAATACCAGCTATAATGAGGAATGCGCCGATGATCACGGCTAATACTACTGGATGGTTAACATAAGAACCTATTATTACAAAGAGGATACCAATTAAAATTCCTAATAATCCAATTGTTTTTTCTTTCAGTCCTCTGCCTGAAAATAATGATGTTAAACCAGCCAGACCCAGGAATAAACCAACCAGATAAAGAGCCAGTAATGAAAAGAATTCAAATGCTTTTATATCTGCAATGAAAACTATTCCTAACATTATGGCAAATAAAGCCAGTATTAGGGAAGCTACTCCTACAGCCAGACTTCCTGATTTAAAGCCATGTGCAATCAACCATATTCCCAAAAATATTATTCCAACACCAGCTATGGCATTAACCGTGAAAACACTGATCAAAGGAAATATAATTACCATTAAACCCAATAAAATTCCCAAAATTCCTATTAAAACATTTTTTTGTTCACTCATACTAAATTCTCCAGATTATAATAATTTCATCTTGTTTAAAATATGTGACACTTAATTAATAAGCTTATCTTTAATCCTAATATTGAATAGACTTATCTAAATCCTTTGTTTTGACTCCCACTTTTCTAAACTCTGAAATAATAATCATATTCCTAAAAAATATTATGGTAATTCTACTAGAAGGTGATGTTAATAAATAAAATAATGGGAATTAAGTAAAATTCTAAAATATGGTTGATATGTGTCATAAAACACACATATTTGCCTTGATTTAATCTTTTATATATTTTATTTCAAAAAAGCACATATTTAAACTTAATCGAAGATTAAAAATAGATAATTATTTAATAATTAATATTATAAATTAAATACAAAGAATTTGGAAAAATAGATAAAGATATTGGGAAGTAAACGGTTAAAATTAGCTAAATTGTTATAGGGTTTACCCTCAAAACAAACTATAACTTAATATTTGAATAAACATCCTTAAATTTTCATTTATTAATTATAATAATAGGAGTTATAATTTATGGCTGGAAATCAATATAAATGGGGTACAGTTTTAGTTGCTTGTTTAGCAATTTTCATAATTGTTCTAGATTCATCGGCAATGAACGTTGCAATAACCAATCTAGTAGTGGACTTAAATACTACTTTATCTGTTATTCAGGCAATTATTGCATTATATGCTCTCATAATAGCCTCATTCATGCTTTTAGGCAGTAAACTTCAGGATATTCTTGGTAGAAAGAAAACTTTTATTTTAGGTCTATTGATTTATGGGTCGGGAACAACAATTGCAACTCTTAGTATGAATGCAGGTATGCTCCTTATAGGATGGGCTGTTTTAGAGGGTATTGGTGCTGCTATGATGTTTCCTGCAACCACTACACTTGTAGCTTCTAGTTATGAAGGTAAGGATAGAATCACCGCCTTTGGAATTTGGGGAGGAATTGCAGCAATGGGTGCAGCCATAGGCCCTATAATAGGGGGAATTTTCACCACTTACCTTTCATGGCGATTGGTATTTGGATCTGAACTGCTATTTATTGCAGCCATATTAATATTCAGACACTACTTGACAGAATCAAAACCAACCCTGAAATGGAAAGATTTAGACATTGTAGGGGCGCTGCTTTCAATCGTGTCACTTGTATTAATCGTTTTAGGCATTTTACTGCTGACAAAACCACAATTCTGGGAATACGTTTTGACTCTGATTGTTTCTGGTTCGATTATATTCATTGTATTCCTATTATGGCAGAGAAGAAGAATTAATAAAGGTTTAGAACCGTTGACCGACATATCTCTTCTTAAAAATCGTCTGTTTGGATTGGGTAATATTAACTCCATTATATCTCAAATTCCTCTGGCCGGTTTTCTTTTCATCATACCGGTATTCCTGCAGCAGGTCACCAAACTGAATGCATTTGATACAGGTTTAACCCTTTTCCCAGCATCCATCACCATTCTTGTGTTTTCAATAATTGGAGCGAGATTATCATCAGTTTTAGAATCTAAATATATATTGATGATTGGTTTTCTAATCTCTGCAGTAGGAACATTCATCCTATCTGGGGTTTTTAATGTGAACACTCAAATGATGGATATTATACCTGGAACCATAGTCTTTGGAGTAGGAGTTGGCCTTTTACTATCACAGTTAACTAATCTAACCATGTCTGCTGCTAGAAGTGACCAGGAAACTGATGCTTCTGGCTTATTTAATTCCTTTAAAAATTTAGGATATTCATTAGGAACTGCTTTAATTGGTGTTTTACTTTTGATTGGAATATTTGGAGGTCTTACAGCAGGTATAGAGTCATCGGGTGTGGCTGAGAATATGACCACCAAAGAGATTCAGGACAGTCTTTTTAATTATGTGGAAAAGATGCAGACGGGTAAACCCCCAATACCCTCTGAACTCGTGCCACAGGCTACCCAGATAATTGATTCAACAATAAGCTCGGCAATGAAGCAAACATTTACTACGTTATCATTAATTCTTGTTTTAGGATTTATTACGAGTTTTTTCCTCCCTAAGACTAAATATCAGCCCCCTTAACCTAATATACGTCTTTTATTTAACTGTTAAATAGTAATTGTGGGAAAGAAAAATTTATTATTATTCTAATTTTTCAATAATTTATGGGAAAAGTACAATATTTGTTATTGGAAATAATCCCACAAACACTTATTCATGTACATTGTACGACCGTGCCCATACGAAGTACTTGAATTCAATTTACAACGCTAATAATGGTATTTAATAATTTTAGATTGAATACAAGCACGAAAAAATTAATATTCCTCTTTTTTCAGTAATTTAAATTCATTAACTTTTTTATTGTCTCTTATTTTAATTTATTCTTTTTTATTAAATAACTTCAAATTTTATAAAATATTTAAATAATATCTCCATATTTCTTTTAATCGTTTTATAAGACTATAAAAAAGTAATATAAAAACAAATATGTTATAAATGGTAGACTAAAGATACAAAATTCTTTAATATTGATACCTGTGACTAATGTCACAAATAAAAGAAAAATTTAATATATGGGAATAATTATATACTACAACATAAATTTCAGTTAGTGGATTAAAATTCCACGTCAATGTGACTATTTTCAGTTTTAAAGCTGTACTTTGACCATCTTTTTTAAAAATTCAGTTATTTTCCTGTGGATAATCAGTTAATTTTTCAGATCATTATATTATAAAATAGCTGTAAAAGGGGGTGAAAAAAGCGTGAAAAAACATATTATTTTAACTACAAGTATTCTTATTCTTGCTCTTTGTTTTGCTGGAGCAGTTGCAGCCGAAACAGTAGATGATACTCCTGCAGCACCAGATAATCCTTCAACCACAGGGTCTCAAGAAACACCTGCTGAAGATACAGGAGTGGATGTTACTATTACTGGCCAGGTCTTAAAGTGTTCTGATGAAACACCATTTGCTGGTGCTACAGTTACTGTTACACATGAAGATGAAATACTGGCCACCATTAATACTAATAGTGCAGGCCAATACATCCTAAATTTCCAAACAAACTATACAGATTTTAAAGTAACAGCCACCTCAACCGGACACAACCCACAGAGCAAAAACATCACCATAAATCCAGGAACAGAAAACACGGTCTACGCCACAGCAGATTTCACATTAGGAGTAGGAGACACCTATGTATATGGAGGATGGGCAACCAACCCTGATGAAATGATTACATTCCCTGATGGAACAACCATCAACAAAAGCGCTCCCAATGCATACATTAGCATCACTGATGGAATAACCAACGTCGATATTGGCAAAACCGTCTACGTAGCAGACGGAACCTACAACGAAGATATTGTTATAAATAAAGATCTTAATTTGGTAGGCCAAAGCTTAAACACTAGAGTTGGTAGATTTGGAGGTAGACCTGTAACCATAAACAGCTGCACGGTCACCATAACCAATTTCACCATACAAAATGGTTATTTATTCGGTGATTCTGTACGAGGTGGAGGGATATACAATCAAATGGGAGATTTAACTCTTAATCACTGTATATTAGACAACAACATGCTTTCCGGATGGGATATGGAAAATGGTGGGACTGCATATGGTGGGGGAATATGCAATGAAATGGGACTATTGACTCTTAATTACTGTACACTAAACAACAATAGAACAGGCACCGACGGAGCTTCATATGGTGGAGGAATATATAACAATGGTACTTTAATCATCAATAATAGCACCCTACAAGGCAACCAAATCACTAACAGCTGCGACCTCGGAACTTATTCCATTGGCTATGGTGGAGGAATATACAACGAGGGTGATCTAATAATTTTCAATAGCATTATACAAGGCAACTACAACTACATTGACGGCTTATACGAAACTACTGCCCTTGCACGTGGTGGGGGAATATACAACAATGGTAATTTAATCATCACCTATAGCACCATACAAGGCAACTTCAATTACGCCAATGGCTACTATAGTTCTGGCAGTGCATATGGTGGAGGAATATATAACGATGGTGCTTTAACCATCGCCTATAGCACCATACAAAACAATAATAACTTCCTCAATGGAGATGCTACCATTAAACATGGTGGAGGAATCTATAATGCTTCTGAGGAAGTATCATTTAAAGTTAATTACTGTCGAATAGTAGTTAATGATCCCGATGCAATTTATAATAGTAATCCCGAAGCAGATTGTATGTACAACTGGTGGGGTTGCAATAATCCAAGATTTGATGAACTAATCCAAGGCATCCCGGTAATTAACACCCCTTGGTTGTATATGACCATTGCTGCTGATCCAACCACTATTGACAACGGCCAAGAAAGTACTATAACTGTAAGCTTCAACAATCTCTATGACGGAGAAAATGTGACACCCTTAGATCCAGCTATTGGACACATACCCGACAACACACCAGTAACATTCAACACTGACAAAGGAAGCATTGGATGTAAAACCATAGAAAAAACCACCACCGACGGAATAGCCACAACAACATTAACAGCTGATGAAACCGCCGGCACAGCCCATGTAAACGCAGCAACCGATGATGAGACCGTCTACGTAAATGTTATCATCAATCCTAAATCCAGCCTATACTTGACAATAACACCCAGCAAAGATAACCCTGTGGTAGGTGACACTGTAACCTACACACTCAAAGTAGGTAACAAAGGCCCAGACACTGCACGGAACGTGGTTATGACCTACACTATACCTGAAGGATTAGAATTTGCCGGTGCAAAAGTGGATGTGGGAACATGGAAATACGATCCTACAACAAGAACAATAACATGGACCATAGGAAAAGTACCCGTAGGAGACCCATACATGAAGCTGAAATTAAAAATAATAAAAGCCGGCACATACACCATCAATCCACAACTGTTAACCAGCACCTACGACCCTACAATCGACCAAGACACCGCAACATTAACAGTAAACGCAGCAACAACACCAGTACACGGAAAAACAGTGGGCATGCAAACCACAGGAATACCCATGGCAGCACTGCTACTAGCGGTTTTAATGGTTTTAGGAGGGATAGTAACTAGTAAAAAATAGATCCCTTTCTCTTTTTTTCTTTTTAATTAAATAAAATTACACTTTTTCTGAAATATTTTTAATTATTTGATGATTATATTGAACTTCATTAAATCCAATGTTTGTCACCAGTAGGTTACGAAAACTATTAATTTTAATTAATTCAAAATATGATGTATTTAAACTATTATTAAGTTGCATATCAGATTCAAATATATAAATAATCATATTTAAAGGCAATTAATTTGAATTCATTAATTGTGCAAAAAAGATGTTAGTATTGAGTTAAATCAGCATTATAAGGTTCACCTACATTTTTATTAAGTTAAACCCAAATAAAAAAAGTTATTATTTTTATTAGAAGATATATCTTAGACAGTAGCTAACTGAAGTCGAGATTAGGAATACATGACTAAAAAAAGAGATAAATAGCATAAGATTACAATTAAATCATTGATTTAATAGAATTAAAAGGGAATTCAAATATGAATGGAACGATTTTTAAAATAAAAGATAATGATGAGTTAGTGGCTTTTGTGGGAAAAACATAAAAAACGGATTTTCAAAACTTGATAGCATATCTTACTAAATTTGAAAACATTATATTCAATAAATAATATAAATTAACAATTATTTATGATTTCAAACTTAAATCAATGTTTTATCTTTTTCTTTAGAGTAGTAACTTCCAATTTTGATACTTGAATTATCTCTAGAAAGAATGAAATTTAAAAATAAAAAATTATTAACCAGGTTAATAGATGTTTATATGGTGATAAAATATGAAAATTAAATATGCTACCATCATAGTTGAGGATATGGATGAGTCAATTAGATTTTACACTGAAGTTATGGGATTTAAGGTAGATAGCCAATACAATCTCGGACCAGCAGGAACAATCACACTATTGAAAGGTGAAGGGGAAACTATGGTAGAAATCATTAAAAACCCAGTAGATGAACCGGGACTATTTTCCATAGGAATGGACGTTAAAGATTTAAACACCACAATTAAAGAGCTTAAAGCAAAGGGTGCTAAAGTCACAATGGAACCCATTCAAATAACAGTGGGATTACTGGCATTCATAGAAGACCCAAATGGAGCCAAGATAGCACTAATTCAACATCACTAATTCCTATTTTTTAATACTATCCATTCATTGCAGTTCTTATTTGCAAGAATAAGCCTTCCTCTTTATATCATGAGTTAGTAGCTACATCTCCACCTAATGGTATTTCCTTAAAGAACATTTTAGTTCGCATCTCCTTTAAATTAGAAACTATACGGGACAATTCACTTGCAGGAATACTGACCATAATGTCTTCTTGATTAATACTCATGTTTTTCCTTGCGGCAACGTCACCAAACCCATAGGTAACTTTTCCAGTCATATAAGGAGCTGCAGCCATGGAACTGCATACTGGAACTGCATCAGCGCCCAGCCCATGTTCTCCTGAATCGTAGGCATTTGCGTGAAGTATTTCCATTCCCTGTTGGGCATTGCAGACCATAAATATCACATCTGGTTCAAATTCTGCCTTATTTAAAGGAGCGAAAACGACAGCATTAAAAATTCCAGGGTTTATGTATGTTTCATTTTTCCTTGAACGCTGCACTGCTGGAATGTTCTTGTACAGGCCCTTTGGAACCATAAATGCACCGCTTTGTACATTTGCAGGAAATTCGCGCATATCCTTAAGTCCAGAATATCTTGCACCACCCATACATTCTTCCTCTTCCATAGTAGCATAAAATATTTCGCCGTTCATGGCTTTTTCAAGTTTTTTGCAGAATCTTGATTTACCTTCTTCCTTTCCAACATTCTTTGGCTCTTTTACAGACCATTTTATGGCTACTGGTTCATTTTTCAATTTTAGAAGTTCATTTAATTTATTCCCCAATTTATTATAATCCATATTTAAAACCTCTTTAACCCAAATAACGCTCATGTTGTGAGCATAAATTTAATCCATCCATTTTTTTCACTTAATTTTTTTAATTAAATTAGCTACATTAAAACCAAATTTTCTTATAACTTCCATTCCCTCTTTATCATCCTGAACCTCGCCAGGAGCCCATCCAAAAACCATGTTCCAGCTATTTGAACCGGGAACAATCATATCATTATATAAGAAGAACATTAGCATTTCCTGTATAGTAGATGTGTGGCCACCTCTGCGTGCAACGGCTATGGGGCCTCCTACTTTCCATGATAAAAAGTTCTGATTAAAAAAAGATACCATTCCTATTCTCTGCAAGGCCGACATTATATCGCCACGTGCAGTGCCAAAATATACTGGGGATCCAACAATAAAACCTTCAGATTGTTTAATTTTAGTTATAATATCATTTATTCCATCGTTGATTATGCATTCATTCAATTCTTCACATTTCCTGCAATGCAGGCATGATTTGATATCTTTTCCTACAAATGATATTATTTCAGCTTCTAAACCTTCTTTTTCTATTGTATTAGCACATTCTTCTAAAACTTGATAAGTATTACCCTTTGGCCGTGGACTGGCACATAATAATAGCACTTTTTTCATAAATAACCCTCCAAACAGTTTATACTATCCTGAAATTCCATAACAAATACCTCTATTTTACTACAATGTGGAGAAATAAATCTCCTATATCTATGCTAAATTTCTGTTGATCAACATCCCTACTTTCCAATATCTCTTTACTCCAGTCGCCCATATTTGCCATGCCATTGTATATTACTGATAGGAGAATAATTGCTTCGGTAGGATCCACATCTGGCCTGATTTCACCATCATCAATAGCTTTTTGTATCGAATCTATTCCTATGAACATTATTTCTTTGAATAATTCCTTTACTTCCTGGAACTCTTCACTACTGTTCATTTTATCCATATCAAATTGTTTTTTAATAGATGTAGGAGAATATAAGAGCCTGAAATAGTCAGGATATTCATTGGAGAAATTTCTATTGGCATTTAGATATAATTTTAGCTTTTCTAAACCAGTTTTTCCTTTTTTAACCTCATTTTTAACAGTTTCAGCCCAAATTCGGATCCCGCGCAGAACTATGGCAAAGTACAGTGATTCTTTATTTTTAAAATATAGATAAAGGGTACTTTTGCCGAGACCGATTTCTCTTGCTATTTCATCCATTGAAACTTCGTTAAAATCTTTATCAGCTAATAATTTTCTTGCAGCATCGATTATATCGTTTTGACGCTGTTCTCTTTCTCTTTCCTTCCATTTTGCAAGTGACATACGATTTCACTCCAAATATAATATGACTAAAGATCACTATGCTGACTCATTAGTCAGTAGTATAACTTGTAGTCATATGAAGTATATAAAGATTTTGGATAGAAAATAAAATTTTTATTAAAATCGAAGAATTATTACTATAGAACAAAAAATTATTCACTTACTCGCTGCAAAAAAAATATAAAATATTAAAAGATCATTATTCTACTCTTCTACTAATTTTAGTTGGAACTAAGTTGAAATTTAAGTAAATATCCGATTTTTATTAAGGTCACAGAATATATTTACAAAAAAATTTCAAAATGTGGATAAATAGATCAATACATATAGCCCGCTTTATCTAAAAATGGTATTTTCTCATATTTTTAAAATTTAATAGTGGGAAGTATTGGGAGATGAAGATGGATATGATGACAAGTCAACTTCACATCTTAAATCATGTTCAACTGTGGTTTTTAAATAATATTAAATTTCAATAAAATCAAAAAAAATAGGTGTATATAAATTATAATGATTTTCTAACTTAATATATAAAATATTCCAGTTTAAGAAGTAAAAAAAGTTTCTAGGTTAGAAAATATATAAGAAACTTTTACCAATTTTTGTTTTTGTTTAATGAAAGAAATATAATTATAGAATTTAAACAGTGATTAACATTCCTTAACCCCTTAACTTTACTGTACCAATAGTAAATAAAATTTATTTAAATGTTTTATTAAATAAATAATTGAAATCCTCTAAAAAGACTTCATAACCTAAAATACTTAAAAATTTTAGATTCTTAATCTTATAAGAGTCGATACCTTTATTACAGCAGCTTTCTAATAATTAGATGATGACTGATATAGATTTAGATAAAGTGATGCTTACTTTATCAAGTACTTCATAAAAACAAATTGTTGTCACATATCATGCGCTTAACAAGATGAATGATAGAAATTTAGATTATAAATGGATTCTTAATTCTTTACTTAATGAAAAGCCCCAAGGTATATTAAAGCAAGATTCAAATAAGTTTAAATTACATTATAACCATCCTACTAAAAAAGGATATGACTTGATTATTATAATTGCAATTATAAATTCTCCCGAAAATATTATAAAAGTAACAACATATGAACAAAATGTAAAAAGAAGGTTGCGAAAAAATGGATAAAACATTTAAGATGGATAAAGATTATGATGTACAAAATGATGTTCTTTACCTTCGTATTAAAGATGATTACAAATATAAGGAATCTATTGAAATTGAAGATAACATAATAGTTGATTTAGATGTAAATTACAGGCCTGTTGCTTTAGAAATAGTAGAAGCAACTTCCATTTTAGATGTAAGTAAATTTTCACTAAAAAAACTTATTAAATGGGATATGTATATAAAAATAGATGAAGACTCAATCCGTATAAATGCTTCTTTCATAGTACCTGTTAGACATAGAAAAGTGGAAAAGCCTATTACTGCTAAAACTATGAATGACATCAATTTACCAAATATGCAAACTCATTATGATTTAGCAACAGCATAATTTTTTTTAAAATAAATTTTTCTAATTTATTAGATTCCAATAACTATTTAATTAAAAACCTAAAAATAAAATAAAATTTATAATAAGTGATATGTAAATAGTATAGGAGATTATATGTCCAATAAAATATCAGCTAAAATAGACAATGCTGTTATCAAAATTAAAAGCATTCCCGGATTTGAAAATGTTAAATTTATAATGCTTCACGGTTCTGCTTCTCGTGGAGAGATGAAGGAAGATTCTGACATTGATCTATGTATTTATTATAAAGGAGATCGGGATGAAGCATCAGATTTTAGATATAAGGTACTTTCAGAATTATTTGAAGATTATTATGATATTCAGATATTTGAAAATCTTCCCTTGTATGTTAAAAAAGAAGTTTTAAAGGGTGAACCTGTTTATTTACCTGATAAAAAATTTTTGTATGATATAGCCTATGATACCATTAAAGAATATGATTTATTTAAGAAATATCTATATGATTATATAGGAAAAGAAGCAATTGTCTAAAAAGTTAAAAGGATAATTATTATGACATTAAGAAAAGTTATAATAAAAACAAAGATAGCAGAGATAAATGATAGTCTCAAACTCGTAAAAGATAACTTGCCTTCATCATTATCCCAATTTAAAAAAATGGGATTGATTAAAGATGGTATCTATAAAAGAATGGAATATGCTATAGAAAATGTTTTTGATATATGTTCTATCATTAATTCAGATCTGAAACTAGGGGTTCCTGTGGATAATGAAGATATCTTAAATAACTTATATGAAGCAGATGTTATTGATGATATAACTATGGACAAATTAAAATCTATGAAAGGCTTCAGAAATATATTAGTACATAGGTATGGTAAAATTGAAGATGATATGGCATTTAAAATATTAAATGATAATTTAGACTATTTTGACCATTTTTTAGAGGTTATTGAAGAATTTATGAAAAAAAATAATCATTGATAATCAATTAATAAATCTTTCATAAAGAATTAAATATATTAAAACAGCACAAAATATTACTATTAACTAGAAAATTCTTTTTTTTGGCGATTATTTAGCATTACTAGCCCCGCAGAGAATTTAAGGATATTTCAACTGTATAAGATTAAAATAATTATTTAAATATTATCTTTCTTTTTTTTTAGAAATTTTTGAGATAAATATTAATGATTCTAATAGTTTAGTATGTGGAGTAATGGCAGCTAATTGAACTTCTTTAAATAGAAATATGGATCATTCGTTATAAAAGAGTTCCTCTCCAGTAGATTAATAAAATCATTATTTTCAATAAATTCAAAAAAATAATGTGTTTATACAATTATTGAAACATGTATTGTAACTTAATATTCTAAATAATTCCATTTTTCTAATTTAACTAAAAATTAGATTATCCATCTCTTAGTTTTACTAAAAATTTTAATAAAAAACTCTATTTCTGTTAGTAATTTTGAAACGTGTACCAGTTTTTATGATGATGCTATAACAACACCATTATATATCTACTGCTTAGAAATAGGAGTTAAATGTTACACTACAAAAATTTTTGATGGTTTTGCTTAGCACTATTCTGCCACCTGAAGCTATAAAGAATATATAGTAGAACCGATTATTAGAATTATTGCAACAATAAAATTATAAAAATAATAACTTAAAAGTGGTGTTTTTAATGGTTCATTGTCCTCAATGTGGTGAAGAAAATCAGGATAATAATAAATTTTGTCTTAATTGCGGGAATTCTCTTGAGAATATTAATTATCAATCCAAGTCAAAAAAAGAAGTTTCTATTCAGGATAATACAATAAATTCTAAAAATTTATCTGCAACTAAAAATGAAGATGTAAAAACTAATAATAAGAAAAAAGTGGGAGAAGTTACTTCTTCCACAAATCCTAAAATAGATGTTACCTTCTTTGAATCAATGCCTGGAAGAGCTAGTTTTGGTAGTAATGTTGATTATATTAAGGGTGTTTTGGAAATAGCAGATCATGAGATTATAGTTCATAAAAAAAGTTATTTTAGGGGAAAGGATCGAGGTAAAAAACATCTCCGTTATGATCAGATAACAAGCGTTGATTATGACTCTGGAAAATTTCTTTCACCGGCTGCAATTCAATTATATATGTCTAGTATACAGTATTCTTTTAGAAGCAATGATAAAAAATTAGAGTCAATATACAATTTAATCCATGACAAAATAGAAGAATCACGCATAAAATCCGAAAAAACCACTAATCCAGTTAGTTCATTAGATGAACTTAAAAAATTAGCTGAATTAAAGAATATGGGCGCTATTACTGAAGAAGAATTTGAGAAAAAGAAAAAACAATTACTTGATTTAGAGAATTAGTCAAGCGTATTACAGTTTTACTGTTTAATGGCATTATAAGCCGTTTAATAATCTTATTCAGGAAAACAAAAAGTAATGCAAAAAAGTCTGACCAAGCCCCAGAAATACTACTAAAAATATTAATTTTTTTAGTTTCAGAATCCATCCACTAACTAATGATACGAGTGATAGCAGAACAGAGGAAGGCGAAAGTTTAGGGTCCAATATCTTTATTAACTGCTTCGAACACATTATATCTCTAGCCGATGTATAACGGTGTAATATGCCAACTATCAAGCCTGATCCAGTCATAAATTATATGTGAATTTTTAAGTATCTAACTCATAACTATATACTTATATAGTTATTAGACAATTCCCTGAGCCATCATTGCCTTTGCAACTTTAATAAATCCTGCAATATTAGCTCCAACTACATAGTTACCTTCAAATCCATATTCTTTAGCCATTTTATCAATATTTCTATATATGTTAACCATGTTTCTTTTTAATCGGGTATCAACCTCATCAAATGACCAGTGCATATTTGAGCTTCTTTGTGCCATTTCTAGTACACTGGTTGTAACTCCTCCAGCATTAGCTGCTTTTCCTGGTAAGAACATTAATCCAGATTTTAAGAATAATTTAGTAGCTTCGGGTGTTGATGGCTTGTTTGCTCCTTCTGCAACATATTTAACTCCATTATTAATAAGTTTTATTGCTGAATCTTCATCTAACTCATTTTGAGTAGCACAGGGAAGAGCTATATCACATTTTATATTCCAAAGACCTTTACTTCCTTCTTTATAGAGGGTATCAGGAAAATCATTTAAGTATTCATAGATACATTTTCTTTCTTCTTCTTTGATATGTTTTACAAATGGGATAGATATTCCATTTTCGTCATAAATGTAACCTTTTGAGTCAGACATAGCAATAACTGTTGCTCCAAGTTGTATGGCCTTTTCAGCTGCATATATGGCCACATTTCCTGAACCAGAAACTATTATCTTTTTACCTTCCAATACTTCTCCCCTTGCGTTTAAAGCTTCTTCCAATATATAAATAAGGCCATAACCTGTTGCTTCTCTTCTTACAAGAGATCCACCATATTCAATTCCACTTCCAGTTAATACGCAATTATGCCTCTTTGAAATTCTATTATACTGCCCAAATAGGTACCCCACTTCTCTTAAACCCACACCAATATCCCCAGCAGGGACATCAATATCAGGGCCTATATAATTTCTAAGTTCAGTCATGAAACTCTGGCAGAATCTCATAACCTCAGCATCGGATCTGCCTTTTGGATTGAAATCACTTCCACCCTTTGCACCGCCTATTGACATACCGGTAAGACTGTTTTTTAAAATCTGTTCTAATCCTAATAATTTAAGAATCGATAAATTAACCGACTCATGAAAACGAAGCCCTCCTTTATAGGGGCCAAGTGCACTGTTGAACTGAACACGAAAACCTCGATTAACCTGTACTTCGCCATTATCATCAACCCATGGTACTCTAAACATCACCACTCTTTCAGGTTCTAAAAATCTTTCTAAAATCTTTGCTTCCTGAAATTCAGGATGCCTTTCAAACACTACATTAAGACATCTTAAAATCTCAGTTGCAGTCTGTATGAACTCGGTTTCATAAGGATTTTTTCTCCTCAGCTCTTCTAATACATCATCTACGTATGTCATATCCTCATCTCCTAATTTTGGATGGTAATCATCAACATTCCACCGCTAATTAAATATTAAATGTTTCGTTAACCAGAAATTCCATATCTTTAGGGTTTATTCTTCCTTTATAATACCTTTTATTTACCTTTACCTTTACTAAATTCTGATAAAATTCATTATAGTTGCATTTTTTATTTTTTACAGAATCATAATTTGAATTCACCAGCAAGGTTGCAAAAGTCGTATTAACATAACTTAACCGGGAAACATCACAGATTTTAGCTAAAAAAAGTGCTTATTCTTCATCAAAACCCAAATCCTTTTTTAACTCGTCCCAATAGTTTTCAAAGCAACTTTATGGTAAATTTGGGGTGTGGTTTTAATATCCTTCTTCTCCAGTTTTTCCCTGGTTCCGGAGATAAAATTATATTAATATCTAACTTCGTTAAATCTGCATATTACGAAGTTGAAAAAATATTTCGTTATATGGAAAATCAAGAAGTAAATCAAACAATAAAATTATGATTCTATTCTTCTAGAGTTCTAGATTTCTATCCATTTAAACCCCTACTTCTATACTTTTAGAGTTTTAGACCTAGAACTCTATGTATAGTACTATAGTCTAACATACCAATTTAAAAAAATATTAGAATGGTTGTAGCTCGATACACTAAAAAAAGAAAATAAAAAAAATAATTAACCTGAAGCTTGTAATTCATATTTTACTATTTGATTTTGTTCATCATCTAAGTATACCTTAAATCCCGATTTTCCGCCTGCAGGTATACTATCCATGTCTGCATATGTATTGTCTGTTGTAACTACATTTCCACTGCTATCATAACCGGTAGCATAAATTTCCACATAGCTTAAATCAGTATTACCCGTATTTTGAACTTCTCCATCAATTATGTAATTTCCAATACTATCTCTATGGGCATTTGAACTTAAAATTTTAAGTTGACTACCTGAATTTCCAGATGAAGAATCAGCACCACTTGATGCATTATCTTCTGAAGAATAGGTTTCACTTTGAGTGTCTGAAGTACATCCAGATACAGCTACAACAAATGCGAGAACTAATACGACTAAAATCAGATGTTTTTTCATAAATTCACCCTAAATTCTTAAATTTTTATTTTAATATCCTTCAATTTACATAGTCTTCAATAAAATCCTGAATCTAAAATATAAATGATTACTTTTTAATTAAAAAATACTCTCTCAAAATACTTTTTAATTCCACATCCCCCTTATCATTTCTATTTATTATATAATGTATATACATAGTATATATAAGTATATATTATATGATTAATTTGAAAACTAAAAAATAATTTGTGTTGCAAAGTAGGAAGGTTACATGGTAAATGATCAACTATCATGGGGAAACATACAAAATTAAAACGAATTAAAAATAAATAAAGTATAAAAATCGTATTTTAAAATAAATAGATTTGAAGGGGTTATAAAATGAAGTCAGAAAATAAAGAATTTGTTGAAAAAGCCCAGAAAGAATTAGATACAGAAAATTTCGAAGAATTAATTAATCTTTCAGATATGGAATTAGATACTAACCCTAACAACTATGATGCTTATTTCTTTAAGGGAATGGCATTATTTAAACTAGAAAAATTCAATAAATCAATAAAATGCTTTGAAATGGCAATAAAAATAAATCCAAAAAATTTGAAGTCATATGAAATGATAGGTATGGTTTTTAATCTTTTAAATGATTTTAAAAATGCAGATAAATGGTTCTCAAAGGCATTGAAGATTAATCCAAATGACCATCAATTATCATTCTGCAAAGGTTTAAACTTACTTGATTTGAATCAATACAATAGTGCAATCAAATATTGATAAAAGTCTAAAAATAATTCCAGAAGATGATATTGCTCTTTTTTTAAAAGGAAAAGCTTATTATCATCTCGATAGATTTGACGAAGCTTTGGATTGTTTTAATAATTCAATAAAAATAAATTCTGAAAATGCTGATTCATGGTATTGTAAGGGGAATATTTTTATTGAACGTGATGATCCGAAATCAGCTATATTAATTTTCTTGATAAAGCCCTAAAAATTGATTCAAATCATATAGATGCCTATTTTAGTAAAGGATATGCATTTTATAGGTTAAAAAATAAAAATGATGCATTAAAAAATTACGATGAATGTATAAAAATAGATCCTGAATGGGAAGCACCTTTCTTTCAGAAGGGATTAATTTTTAAGGAAAATAAAGAATTCAAAAAAGCACTTGAATGTTTCAATAAAGTTTTAAAAATCGAACCCAATGATGCGGATAGTTTATTGGAAATTGGAGAAGTTTTTCACTCTATGGGAAAAATTGATAAAACTAAAGAGGCTTACAGAAAATTTGTTAAAACTGTTCGGGACAATAAAATTTCTGATCTTTACTTCGAAGCCAATAGAATAAATGAGTATTTAAATTGGATCGAAAAAACTGGTGGAAAAGTAACTATCAATGTTAGAGATGAACCACAATTTTGGCAATGGGTAACTAAACCCGAATATTTCTTAGAAGAAGATGGAACCGAAAGAGAATCACTTAACCCCAAAAATAAGTATGACGTTTCAGATATTGAACCTGCAAGCTGGTGGACTTGTCATAAAGACACCCGAGCTGGAGATTTAGCATTATTATACCGGGCTGGTAAGAAAAATGGAGTTATTTACAGGGATATTAAATATTTAATCCTAGCAGCAAGTGATGCATATCCCATAAACGACATATCTAATATAAAAAATTGGCATTATGGATGTGAATATCTGCCTTTGTATAAATTTGAGAATCCTATTACTTTTGATGAAATTAAAAGTGATCCTTATTTTGATGAGTGGAATGCTTATAATAAGAATTTCCAGGGAATATCTTTTAAAATCGAAGACCATATTTGGAAACATCTAACGGATGTGTTAATTGATAAAAATCCAGAATATAAAAAGTTCTTAGATAAATTTGATTGGGTGAAAATAATGGACAAAATACTTGATGAAATCAAAATTGAAAAAAAACTGAACAATAATATAGGTATATTGAAAGATCTTGGTTACGAACTAAAAAATCCTGAGCGACAAAAACTCTGTGAAGGAGATGGAGGATTTATTGACATATTAGCTCAAGATAAAAAGACAGGAGAATATGTGGTGATCGAATTAAAAGTTGTAAGAGCAACTAGAGAAGTTTTTGGTCAGATATCCGCTTATATGGGATGGGTTATGAAAAACTTGTCAAATGGAAAAGTTATAAAAGGTATAGTAATTAGCCCTAGTTATGATACAAAATTCGCATCAGCACGATTAACCAATCCTAAAATTAAACATATTGAATTAAGTGAAGTACTAAACAAATTAGAAATGTAATTCCTTGAAATATCTCAAGATGTATGGTGATAATGTATCTAATAAATGAAGTGAAGAATTGAATAAAAATACATCTGATTCCAAAAATTTGTTACCATAACACATCACCACTGTATACCTCAAAGATGATTGTAAACTACTTATAGAATATATGCTTCATATGTAGAATATAAGAATTGGACCTTATTAACATATTACTCATTATAAACTAATAAAATAGCCATAAAACCTAAAAAAGATGCTTTCTATTAAATGAAAAAGATTAATATTTTATAAAAAACTTTAGAAAATTGATTTTTTAAGCATTTACTATAAATGAAATAATAGAACTCATTTCAATTCCCTTTTCATCATTCTTAATTTCATTCCACCACTTAAAAAAATTTTCATCTTTTGAAAGCTCTATAATTTTCTCTAAATCCTTACTTTTATAACCATCTGGTAAATAGTCCTCTAATTCACCTTCTTTTAAAATAAATATATTTTCTGCCATTTTACTATCAATAAAATTATTTACCAATTTTTTTTCATCATCAGTTAATACATCCTTAATTTTCCGATGCCGATATTTGATATATTCCCATACTTCTTTTAGTTTAGCAATATCATTTTCATCGATAGCATTTTCCAATTCTTCTACTAACCTTTTGCCATCTTTACTTGATTTTTTATTTATCACTTCTTTATTAATCTGTTTAGGGGATGTTTTAAACAAATCTTTTATTTCCTCAGCTCCAATATCCAATAAATAATCGAAATCCGCTATTATGAAATTTTTTACTTTTATATTATCAAGAAATTTCCTATATTTCTCTAAATTATGTTTTCCTCCAACTTCTAAGACATCAATGACCTCTGAAATATCTTCAGAAAATAATTTGATTAATTTTTCAAAAATAAGTCTATCGTGAATTCCTTCAACAAGAACTACTTTGTCAGCGAAGAACATTTTTTCATTATTATGAGAATTAATCATGTGAAGTAAATCTTTAACATTTTTAAGCTTAGATTCATCAAGTTTAACTTTATTACTCTCTCTTTTATCCATATAAATCCTAGTGATGTTCGATATTGTTTTATTATTTATAAAAACGGGCGAGTGAGTAGAAAGAATGAATTGATTACCCGTTTTCTCTGATAAATCAATGAATAAATCCATAAGTAAGGACTGCCATTTAGGATGAAGGTGTAATTCAGGTTCATCTATTATTACCAATCCGTTTTCAATATTAAATGCAAAAATACCTAATAAAAAGTTAATTATCTCTTTTTCACCAGAACTTGCCTGTCCTATATTAAATTTTTTTCCATCTTTAGTTAAAATTATTTCATATAAATTACGATTGGGGTCTATAAGGTCTATTTCCCAAGAATAACCCAATTTTTCTAAGTAATGATCGACTAATTTAACTTCTGAATCTTTTTTCCATTTTTCTAAATGTTTTTCATCTTCATCTGCTTCATAAAATCTCATTTTTTCAGCGAAGTGGAATGTTGCAAGCTTAAGTGATGAAGATATTGTCTTAGAGGTTGATCTTAAATCTTTTTCCAATAATCCATAATAATTCTCGGATGCTAAACTAACTTGTAAATTTTGTTGTTCTTCCACCCGATATGGAGAAAAATAAAGATAAATATTATTTAACTTATCTATTTCAGTCATTTCTTTCGCCAATAAAACAAATAAATTGAAAAAATTTAGATATTGTAGATAAATGTATTCTGGTTTATTATTAGAAGGAGGAGAAAGTGAATTATTTTTTATTTCATAAGTTAAAATTTGTTTTGATTTTAAAATAGTTAGATCTAAACTTTTAAAACCTTCAAAATCAAATATAGGTTTAGTTCTGTATTTATTCCATATCTCTTCAAATTTTTTAAGGTTATTTTTGATAATATTGATGTTTTCTATATCCCCATCATTTACTTCTAAATCAATTTTAACGCATGAATCACTGTTATTACCAATGAATTTATCTAAAATATTGTTAATTTGTCCAAATAAATTATATTCTGATATGTCTTTATATTCTCTGCCCTTGTCAGTGCGAGAAGTTATTTTATACCCTTTAATAATAAAATGTCTCAAAATTACAGTGATTATATCCAATAAATTACTTTTTCCACCGCCATTTGGGCCAACTAAAATATTATAATCATTATTAAAATCAATGATAACTTCATCTCGAAAACTTTTCACATTTTTAATAGTAATGCTATCAATTTTCATTCAATCCCCCATAAAAGATATTATATTTTTAGTTTTAAAATAAACTAATAAAAAAGTTTGTAAGTTGTTAAGTATATTTTAATTGAATTATTTACGAAAATGATCTAATCCAATAACTGATTACTGTTTTAATCCGATTTTCAAAGTTGAAGAAATTTTTTGATTTTTTACAATATTAAAAGTAGCTTTCTCAAAAAATGGAGTCGTCTTAGATATAAGAAAGCGATTTCGTCCTATGGAAGAATCATATGATCTAGAAAGTTTAGAACAACTAAAAAAGGTTATTTCAGAATATCAACTTAAATTATGGAAAATAAAGGAAGATTTTAAAGTTGTATTAAGAAAATACATCTATTTATAAATGATTATATATTTTTGTATATAACTAGTTATAAAAGATTATATATTTTTATATATAAAAAATGAAATTTAAGTTGTATTTAACTCATTTATTTACTTTTAAAACATGTAAAACTTCTTTGGTTTTAAGAATACGGCTGGCATCATCATCTGTTCCTAACAGTTCATCTAATTCGGCTTCAGATATATTTGTTTGCTCATTAATGGAATTTTTTTTCTGTTTGTCCACTTCCATATCAGCAAGCAAGCTCTGTAGGGAACTAATATGTTTTATTATAGGTGATTTCCTATTGGTTTGATATAATTGGATATTGCCAACCTTTTTTGTCTTGATTACTAGTTTTTCTTGGATTAATGAAGATAATAATTTGTATACTGTGGGTCTTGTGATTTGAGCTCCCTCTGCCAGTTGAGTTTTTGAAAATTCCTCCCAGGGATGGGCCACTAAATAGTCAATTAACTTAACTCGGGGAGAACTTCCGAAAATTTTGGTTAACATGCACTCGCCTGTAAATTAGTTTTACATTAATGTAATATAAATGTATTGAAATAACGATAGTAATACTTTTATTATAGTAATTACTAATAATTTTATGGAATATGATGACCTCTCAAAAGAGATACTCTTTTCAATGCACCGCAAAGGTTACTATAACCAAAAGCATACCCCTGTAAACTATGTTTGCAAAAGATTACCCAAATATAGTTGTAAACTGGTAAAAAGAACTATTAGAAACTTAATTAAAGAAAGTTTAATTGTTCCATATAAAACAAAACATGGATTAGATATTTATCTTAACATCAATAAGGCAAAAAAGATTAAAGAGATTATAAAACCTTTAGAAGATGAAATGAATCAATTTTAATTTTTTTATCAAAATAATGTAATTATTAGAGCTAAAAATAAATAATGTTTACAAAGTTAGCTTTATGAAATTATATATAACAAAATTCAACAAATATTATTTCATGATAGCAGGAGTTAAAAACAAATTGAGAGTAAATAAAGTAATTAAAATACGAAATATTGATTATAATACTGCTAAAAAAGAGGTTTTAGGTTATTACCATAGTTACCATGAAGCTTATAACTATGAAGCGGCACAAGACTTGGAAATCGACTATGAATTGGTATGTGAAATCACAGAGGAACTGGAACAGGAAGGACGATTAGGAGTAATTAAATAAATCAAATTTTCAATTTTAATAAATATTACTATAATAATTGAATGGTAATACTTATTAGTAATAATCACCCAATCATCTGTATGAACTTTACAGAAGATGACCAAAAACGCATTGATCTGTGGGTTTTACGAAAAGATCTGGAAGATTCAACCATTGAATATTATATAGAATTCCTCAAATATTACTGCAATCTAGTCGGTTTAACACCAGATGAACTCATCAAGGAAGCAGACCTTGAAGAAGAAAAAAGTATAAAACTAAGAGATCGAAAACTTAACTTCTATTTTTTAAAGATGAAAAAACAACTTAAAAATGAAAATAAAGCTGAAGGAACAATAAATCTGTATATTTACTCTGTAAAATCTTTTTATGATTCTATGGATATTCAAGTACCACCGATCAAGATCTCCCGAGGTGATATTGCCCTGGAAGAAAATTATGGTAAATTAATAACAAGGAAAGATTTATCTCGTCTGGTTAGTGTTGCTGCCCCTAGAGAAACGGCCCTAATCTATTTAATGGCATTATCTGGTATGGCTCAGGCAGAAGCCCGGAATTTAACTATTAGGAAATTCATGGACGCAGCAGGTGAAGCAATCAAAAAAGAAATTAAAACCATTGATGATCTCTTCCAGTATCAGCATCTTCTTAGAAAGGTTATACTCACGGTCCATATAACCCGGAAGAAGGTGAATTATAGATATATTACTTTTATACCTCCGGAAGTTACTAGGAAGATTCTGGATTATCTCAAAGAGAGGGTCAAAGGATGCAACCAGAAGATAAGAATCAATGATTATGACTCTGCATTATTCGTTAAAAACAATGGCGAACCAATTGATCGTGATGTGATTGTAACCAATTTCCGGAGAATTGGGTTAAAGGCAGGTTTAAAAAAAAAGGAAGGTGCTTACAGTTATTGGAGAGCCCACGCCATGCGTAAATACTTCATATCCACCATAATGAATAATATAGGAGATAAAACATTAGCCGATTTTCTAGCAGGCCATAAAATATCTGATGTTGACCGGGCCTACTGGTACATGGACCCTGAATCCTTAAAAAAAAGGTATATGGAGGCATTACCCTATCTATCCATTGACAAAATAGATATATCGGAATTTAATAGGGAAAATGATCACAACTTGGACTAATTTTCCTTATTCTTTTTTCCCGGTAATTTCAAAACCGATAAATACTTCATTAATACTAAAATCTTTCAGATTAGATTTTTCAAGAATATTTACTATTTCAGTAACAGTATATCCCGCGTTAATTGATGATATCAATCCAGCCCTCATCTCCTTAGGTTTAGTATTAAGTTTCAGGAACCATTTGCCTAAAAAGTTCATATCTCTTTTCATATCACTAATAAAGTATCTGCCACCAGGTTTTAAAACGCGGTGGATTTCGTTGAATATTTTAATGGGTTGTGACCATTCATGGAGCGATCCATTGCTAAAAACACCATCGAACATGTTTTCATCAAAGGGCATGTCTTGAGCATCACAATCAACATATTCTACCCGGTTTTCAAGTTCATATTCTTTGCTGTTTCTACGGGCCATGTTTATCATATCCCGACTAATTTCAATTCCCTGCAGTTTAGTACCCTGGGTTTTGCTTAACCATTCCAGGCCAAGATACCCTGGTCCCGGCCCTATTTCCAGGACAAATCCCTTATTAATTCCGGACTTTATAATTTCGTCAGTTTCCATAAATCCCTTATCTCTCAACCTGGACATCATCTGGTCATAGATTTCCACATTAAACTCGCCTTGTATACCATTATCGGTTTCCGGTATTCTTGATTTTACCATATTATAACCCCACTATCAATTCTTTTTCTATTTTTTTTCTGAACTGAAAACATCCTTGACGTTATTCATATTTTCTAATATTTTTAGTGCAATTTCTTTCATCATGTCAGTTTTTACTATTGCGATTCCCTTTTTTTTATCTCCCAATACCATTAAACTGTCTCCGGGTTTTATTCCGAATTTATCCCTTGCTTCTTTGGGAATAACAATCTGTCCACGTTCACCTACCTTTACTGTGCCAAATAGATATTTTCCTTTTTTAAGTTCCGTCATAATATCACAAATTCATATTAATCATATAATTCATATATACATGTTATTTCATGTTTAAATGTATGGGTGAGATTTTAAACTTGAAGAATTAATGAATTTTTTAAATCGAATAAAAATTGAATTTAGTGCTCAACCTTTTACCAAAAAATAAGTAATAAAAGGGATTATAGAAAAGATTGGTGTTTAAATGAATAGAATAATTACTATACTATATGTAGTGCTTTTAGTAGCAACTATAGTCTTTCTAGATTAACATATTTAAGCCACGATTTTTGTTTACAATTAATCGTAAATATAACAATTGTTTTAGTGTTCGCTGCTTTCTATTATCTTTTTCTAAAAAATTTATAAATAAGGGAAAATAATACTTTCCAATGAATCCTTAATTTCCTAATTTTTTTTATTTAAGCGCTGTTAAGCTTTAAATATCTCAAGAAAATTTTAATATTACTTTAATTGGTATATTTAAGTATTTTTATAAAATATATTAATAATGTTAAGATTAACTCACATTAAACTACTATTAACTGTTTAATTAACTCATAAAATATATAAACCACCAATATACATATTCAACATAAAGGGGGGTGTTATTTTGAGTGAAAATGTTGAAAATGATAAAGGAACTCTACCATCTGCTGACGAAAAAAGAAAAACATGGATAAAGCGAAGCAGTATTATTGTAGCTATATGGGGAATTTTAAGTCTATTATTTTCCAGTCCTGAAATTGGAATAATTTTTATTATCTTTGCAGTAGTAATTCAGTTAACTAAAAATTTAATTGCCACATATGCTGTTGGAATATTACTGTGGCTAATAGGAATAGTAGAACTATTTAATATAACCGGACCGCTGGGAATTAAAGTAAGCTCAGCTGAAGGACCGGAACTTATTTTAATTGCCATTATAAACTTTTTAATTGGAGCACTGTTCATATATAAATCATGTAAATTAAAGAAGTAGGTTAAAAAATAATTAAAATAATTTACTTTTTAAAAACCATATCAAGGCATTTATTATAACATTATTTTTTTAATCTTTAAATACTGAGGTGAAAATTCCAGTTGCGCTTATAACCGCAATAGCAACTAGTGCTATTCTAAGGCTTAGAATTAACCCGGGATAATTGGATGGTGCTATTTGCACATTTCCCAAAATGGCAGAGATTACTAATGTTACTATGCCCATTCCAAATATCTGACCTATGGATCTTGAATTACTTAATGTGGCGCTTGCAATTCCATAATATTTTTTGTCCACCGCACCAAGAACGACTTTGGTATTAGAAGCATAAAATAAACCTATACCTGCTCCAAAAATAATAAGAGAAATTGCCCCCACATATAGGGCATTTTGGAAGTTAATTAGAGTCATAAGAGCCACACCAATAGTTGTTAACACCATCCCTGCGGTTGATACGCTTCCAGGATTGATTTTGTCTGATAATCTTCCGGCAAAGGGAGATACAATAACCATCATAATGGATTGAACAGAAACAATCAGACCAGCTGTAAGAGGACCATAACCCTTTAAATATTGAAGGTAGAGGGTTAGAATAAACGCTACAGATACAAAGGCGGCGTAATTTAGGAATGCAGTGATGTTTCCAAAGGTAAAACTTTTACTGTTAAATAAATCTAAATTAATCAAAGGATAATCAACCTTCTTTTCCACCAAATAAAACAGTGCCAGCCCTATTATCCCTGCAATTAGTAGAAATAGAATGTAATTGCTTGTGGGATTTGACAAAGCATAAATTATGGATATAAGGGATATGCCCAGGATAAATGATCCTAAAATATCTAATTTTTCACCCTTTGCATCTATCCAATCATATTTAAACCTTGTGATAGCATAAGCTGCTATTATCCCTATTATGGTATCTAAATAGAATAATGTTCTCCATCCTACAATTTCAGTGATAGCTCCTCCAAGTATTGGCCCAAAAATTAACCCTACGAAAACGCCCATGGATGTTAATCCGAAAGCTTTACCTCTTTCACTTTCTTTAAATGCTGATGAAATCATGGCATTTAAATTAGCAAATATCATGGCATTTCCTATAGCTTGAATAATCCTGAAAAAAAGGAACATTTCCCCTGAAATAGAGAATGCTGATACAAATGAGCTTAGTGTGAAAATGATTAATCCATATTGAAAGATACGTTTTCGCCCATAGATATCTCCAATTCGACCAAATGGAATGTAAAGTATGGCGTTAACCAGTAAATATATTGTTGATATCCAGGTTAAAAATACAGCTGATAAACCAAATTCAACTGCTAGAGCAGGTAATGCCAGATTAATAGATGATCTAACAAATGGCGTAAGAAAGGATACTAAAATTCCCACTATTAACAGATCTTTTTTTAAATCTATATTATCCATTGATTAAAGCACCCCCTCAAATTAGAACTATATTGAATTATTTTGATGTTTTTCTTTTTATGTTTTTCCAATTGCATTTACCCACTTGGATTGTGAGCGGTTTTAAAACCAATTATGAACAGATTAACCAAACATGAAGAACAATTATCAATGTGAAGAATTTTCCTTAAAAATAATGGGTTTTAGAAAAAATCAAATTATAACTAAATTATGATCCAAAATACAATACATGATCCAAAAAAGATTATATATAACACATGATCCAAAATACAATACATGATCCAAAAAAGATTATATATAACACATGATCCAAAATACAATACAAGTTTGAAATACATTATTTCTAAATAAAATATCCTTGAGGTGAATCCATGGAAGATCTGGCATGGGGAACAGACGCAGAATTAACAGATCAACAATTTTATAATCGAGAAGATGATATTAACCTGCTTAAAACTCTTTTAGAAACAACATCTAAAGGATCTCCCCCTACACTGATGATTATTGGGATTAGAGGAGTAGGAAAAACCGTTTTAATTAAAAAAATAAAAAGAGAACTTGAAAATGATTACTTAACAAATTATATTGACCTATCTGCAACTACGGGATATCAAAGAGGTCAATTAACTGAAATGGGAATAATTGAACATTTTTATACTGGCTGGATAGAAGCCTGTGAAAATAAGAAATTCTCCACCACATCACAGAAAATATCAAAATTTTTTAAAACAAAAAATTTCAGCTTAAGAGAAATCACTGACGCAGGAGGGATACCAGTTCCTATTCCCAAGTCAGAAGATGATTATAAAAAACTTTCAAAATTTGTTCTGGATTTACCTCAAATAATCTACGAAGAACACCCTAATGACATAAAAGGATCCATTATGATAATTGACGAATTTCAGGCCCTTAATGATCTGGGTGAAAAATTAGACGCATTTTTATGGTTTCTTAGAAGTGTTATTCAAAATCAAAAAAATGTAGCTTATGTATTTGCAGGATCAATAACTTCCAGAGATTCCATAATAGAAAAAATAGCAGGCCATGACGGTGCATTTGGAGGTAGAATGCTGAATATAGAAATATCTCCTTTCACCAAAGAAACTGTATATAATTATCTGAAAGAGAAATTGCCTTCCCTAAATTTAGATGACAGTGGATTTGAAAGATTCTATAAATGTACTAAAGGAATACCATTTTACGTGAATACCTTTGCTAAATTACTCCAAAAGAATGTGTCTTTAACTGAAGATAAAGTAAATGAAGAATTTAAAAGGACATTGCCTTATATTGCTGTTCATTTAATAAATCAATGGAGCAGGTTGACCCTCAAAGAACAAAATATAATAACCATTCTTATAGATAAGCCCCTAAAAAGAAATGAAATAGCCAAACAATTAGAAGTAACGCCAGGTTCATTAAGTAAACCTCTAAACAAAATACAGAAGTTAAGATTAATAGAATCAGAAAAGGGCGTTTATAATATTTCCGAACATATATTAAAGGCCTGGCTCAAAAGTGAATTTGAAGAAAAGGGAGTTTTTCCCTATAGAAGTATCTAAAATTATTTGAATAATAAAAAGAAAATTAATAGTCCTGTAATTAAATTTATTTAAATATAACTCCAGATTTCCAGAAAAAATCTTTATTATTTTACAGCAGCCAATTTCAGTGGCAATAGTCACAATACCAATATTATTAGAACTAAAAGTATCAACCTGAACTTATTCTTTATTCTGGATATTCAAACCAAAAATAGATTTTAAGAAAATAATGTTTGATTTATAATTAAAAAAGAAAAAAAGAGGTATAAAAAATATTTTTTTACTTTATGTGAAATAGTTAATGATTAACTTAAATTTAATAAAAAGATGAAAAGATGAAATTAGTAAATATTACTTTTCATTTTTAGAAAATAATGGTTATTCTATTACTTCAGCAAAGGCAAAATTTCTTCTTGTAGAGTTAACTCTAATTTTAACTTCATCGCCAACTTTAGCACCGGAAACAAATACAACAAAACCTTCTATACGGGCTATTCCATCACCGTCTCTACCGGTATCTTCAATCTTAACATCATATTCTCCTCCTTCTTTAATAGGAGCATTTTTATCTTTACTGTAACTATCTTCGAACAAATTTATCACTTCCATTTTTTTGCCTAATAGGCAATTAACTATTGATCTTAAAAGCCTATAAAGTAGTGTAATAGTGATTTTAATTTTATTACTATTATTCTTTTAAATTAGATTTTTTAACTGTCTTAAAAAACTTAAAATCATATGTAGGATGTTTTGATGTATTTATTTTCTACTTGTTGTTTGCATATTATTAATTAGGGAGTTACAATAGGTATGTCTATTTTAAATATCACCAGTGTACCCTGCAGTTGATGGATTGTATTTTTATCTCCCTGGATTTTCAAAGCCATTAAAATTAAGCCAATTCCCTCAGGTTGTTTTAGAGATAGATAATATGCAACTACTAAAAAAATTTTTAATTAAATCTACTATTAATACTCATTTATGAACTGGCTTTTCTTCATGAGGCTCCAAAAGAGAACATACAATACCTAATCCGAAAATACAATACGTGATCCAATCTACAATATCTTAATGTATAATCCAATCTTCAATACATATTTCAAAATACAAACAACAGCCATACATGATAATTGGAGAAACATTAATCTTTTTCTAGGGTGATAACTTAGTATCGCTTTGCAAGATTAATTTTTATCTTAAAAATTATTTTTATTTTCAAAAGCCTGAAGTGCCTCATCTACATTTTTATATAAGTTATATTCCCCCAAAACATCCATAAATCCAGACTGCTCAAATTGTTTCATTAAATTGGGAAGAACTGTGGTCATTGCAAAAACGATGTTTAATTCATCTAGTTTAGTTTTTAATTCTTTTAACATCTGCACAGAAGTATAATCGATACCGCTGAACCCCCCAGCATCGATAACAAACCATTCTACTGGATATTCTGATGTTTTGACCAGTTTCATTACTTCTTTCATGAGTTTGTATGCATTGGCATAGTACAGATCTCGGTTGAAACGGTAAACTATCAAACCTTTTTTGGTAAATTCACCTGGGCGGACAGGGGTAAAATTCCATTCATTTCGTTCATTAAGGGTTAATATGCTATTATTTGGTCGATAGGAGTGACTGAGATGTAAAAGTATTGATATTACGATTGCAACTATAATACCCCATAAAACACCCCCCACCACCACAGTTAAAAGAGTGATGAAAGCAAGATAAAATTCTGAGGGTACCTGCCGGTAAATTTTTTTTAATCCAGATATATCCACCATTTCCATTCCAATTAAAAAAACTATACTGGCCAGAGTGGCGTTAGGCAGTAAAGAAAGAGGTTTGGTAAATAGAATAACCACCACCAGGACGGCTGCTGCAGTTACCAGTGTGGCCAGTTGGCTCTGAGCACCTGAATCCAGGGCAATTTGGGTCTTGGTTGGACTCCCATTAACCACAAAGGTACTATTTAATCCTGCTGCCAGATTAGCTAATCCCAAACCCAGAATATCTTTATTTTCATCCAGTTCCTCCGAGTATTTCAAACTGTATGCCCTGGATGTAGCTGCACTCTGAGCTATTATAACCGTGAAACAAGCTACTGTAGCAGTAAATAAAGTATAAAAATCTAATGCATTAAAATTAGGAAGATTAAAAGCAGGAATATTGCTGGGAACCATGCCCAGTAATGAAATTCCTGTTCCTGAAAAATCAAATAATAAACTGGCCAAAATAGTGCCTACCACTGCAATCAATGCACCAGGTATTTTGGAAGAGATACGACGGGTTATTAGAATAACTGCCAATACAACAACTGATATAATTAAAGTGTAAATATGGATTGCCCCTAAATTAAAGGCGAAATTTATAATTTGGGGAATAGTATTTATCCCTACCGACTTAATACCAAACATTCCCCCTAATTGACTTATGGCTACCTGAATCCCCACTCCAGAGAGGAATCCCACCAATGCTGTACGGGACAGGAAATCTCCTATAAAACCCAGGTTTAAAATACGGGCCGTTATTAAAAATACAGCACATAAAATAGCAACTAAAGAAGCAATAGCCACATATTGGGGACTTCCCGGAACAGCCACTGTCACTAACACCCCAAACAATATAGCTGCCGTTGCCGAGTCTGCCCCTACAATAAGGTGACGGGAAGAACAAAAAACAGCAAATACTGCCATTGGCAATATTATGGTATATATACCACTAATTATAGGCATTCCCGCAATTTTAGAGTATCCCATTACCTCCGGAATAAATATGGCTGCCATGATTATACCGGCAATGATTTCCGCTCTAAATCGGGAGGGATCTAATGGTAGTAAACCCTCAAAAAATACTCCTTTTATGCGATTTTTCAGCTTATTCATGTGGTACCACCAGCCACCATAAAATCAATTCCCCTTCTATATTACATTATAGACTATATTTAATAAATAATAATCCAAATTAAATCAAAAATTTCATAAAATTAGTTGTTTTTAGTTATATTTAGAAGATATCGTAGTGACTGTAGAAACTGTACACTTTATAACTGTATTTAGTGACAATAACATGGCAAAAATAAAATTAAATTACCATATTTAAATCTTGATTCAACTATTAAATAATTTAGGAATAAGTAATAAAAAGTAAATTATTCACTTAAAAGAGTATAATATGACCCACTGTAACAGGATGTACAGTACGACTTACCACCATTTAAATGATGTTTACCATCCATAACCACTTCACCACATTCAGCACAGGTGGCCATTTCCCGTGGTTTTCCAGGTAAATCATTTTCGTCAATTTTAACTGAAACCCTCTGAATCTTAAAAAGTTCTTCAGCTGGTGTTTTATCAATCCTTTTAATTAGCTCTTCAATTGTTTCTTCATCTACTTTTGATTTCTTTTCATTCTTTTTATTTGCATCAATATCTATGACACGGATTGCATCTCCAGTTTCTATATTAACAAAGGAGGCAGCGAATTTACCATAACCCATGGTTTTAAGTGATTTTTTTCCAACAGATGTTTTAGTTACTGACATAACCGCATCAGAAATACATCGATCAATTTCAGTGAATACTATCAATCTTTTATCTTTCTTGCCCGGTTCCATGCCCATAGTTTCCATGCCGTATATTGCTAATTTGGTTCCCATAACAATCCCGCCACAAATTTCTCCGTGAAAATTACCAGCTTTTTTTAATAAATCCATATAATTACTCATTTTATCACCGCTCCTCCCATCATATTATCAATCATATTAATCTTTAAAATACCCAAGTTTAAGCTATTAAATTGTTTATAAACTGCATATTCTGTGCTCTGTTAAATACTATAATTATGTTATAATCTTTTTTTATAAAGATTTCAAAGGAACGCAAATTTTTCTTAGTTCAAGTTCCATTATCTTTACCTGGATTCCGTAGACCATTTCCATGGCTTCCTCAGTTATAATCTCTTCTGGTGTACCTGTACCTATGAATCTGCAGTCTTTCATAAGGGCTACTTTATTGGAAGATATAAATGCATGGTCTGGGAAATGGGAGGTCATTATAACTGAAAGACCGTCTAAAGCTAATTTTTTTATAATATCCATGGTTTTAAGCTGATTGCCAAAATCAAGATGAGATGTAGGTTCATCAAGTATCAAAATACGTGGTTCCTGGGCTAGAACTCTGGCAAAAAATACTAATTGTTGTTCACCCCCACTTAAAGAGGTGTATGGTTTATCTTTTAAATTATATATCCCCATCTTTTTTAAGGCCTTTTCAACCTTTTCATAATCTTCACGGCCGGGAGATTCCAGAAACTCAAGATGAGGAGCCCGACCCATGAGCACCACATCAAATACTGAAAATGCAAATGTTGAAACATGGCCCTGAGGAATATAACCAATATTTCGGGCTATTCCTCTCTGGTCTATATCTTTAATATTTTTACCACTGATAAAAACCTGGCCTTCTTTTAGTTCCAGTAATTTGTTTAAACACTTTATTAATGTGGTTTTACCACAACCATTAGGGCCAAGTATGCAAAGAACATCCCCCTCATCCACAGTTAAATTAATGTCCTGAAATATATTTTCACTACCATTATAAGAAAAAGTGGCATTTTCTATGGATAATATACTCAAATAAGCACCTCCTTAACTACGTATTTTTTAAAAATTCCTTTAATCATGTGACACTTTAAATAATGATTTCTTAGTGATAAAAGTGGTGTCATGTCCAATCCCCGTATCCTTTCCTTAGAAGGTATAGGAAAAATGGTGCTCCTATCAGTGCAGTTAAAATACCCAGGGGAACTTCTGTAACCAGCATTGTCCTGGAGATATTGTCTATAAACAATAGGAATGATGCTCCTAAACATATTGTAGCTGGTAGAAGATTTCTATGGTCCGGACCTACAAGTATCCGGCTGATGTGTGGTATAACCAACCCCACCCATCCAATTATTCCACTGATGGAAACAGCTGCAGCTGTAATCAGAGTACAGCAGACAATTATTATAAATCTTAATTTCCCAGTTTCTATTCCCAGTGATTTTGATTCCTCATCGCCCATAGCTAGAATATTTAATTTCCATCTTAGTATGAAAAGTAGAGCTATTCCAATGATAATAGGAACAGATGCTACTAAAACTTCATGGTTATCTACAGTTGATATGCTTCCCATTAACCAGTATACAATTTGGGGTAATTTCTCATAAGGGTCTGCCATATATTTACATAAGGATATCATAGCTGTAAAAAGTGCTCCAATGGCCATACCACTTAATACCATCACCAAAATTTCTGAAACCCTGATGGACCGGGCAATTAGGTAAGTTACGGTAACTGCTATAAGTCCCCATATAAAAGCCGAAAGCTGGGTGAAAAATGGAATGCCCAACAACAGTATGGCAATAGCTGCCCCAAATCCTGCCCCTGAAGAAACACCCAGTATATCTGGAGACACCAGTGGGTTTTTAAATGTACCCTGGAAAGCAGCCCCAGCTATAGACAAAGCTGCCCCTACAAGAACAGCCGCCAGAATACGTGGCAGTCGTATATCCCAGACAATAGTTGCTGCTGTAGGAGAAACATGTATGTTTGGGAAAATCTTAGCAAATATGGTTATAATAACTTCAACCGGAGTCAAAGGATATCTTCCTACAAGAAAAGAAGTAAAAAACAGAACTATTGGTAGTGCAATTAATATTATACTCACTGACCAGTTTCTAGTCTTTTCATCAGTAACTAATTTCTCTTTTAAAGTTTGTATCCTTGTTGACATGATCATTGCATCCTAAACCATCTATTGACTTATTTAATGATTAATACCCATTTTAAATCTTTGATTAGTTGTTAAACGATTATTTTAGCCTTTTAATATGTTTTATACTTGCATTCCAGATTCTTTCAGAATTTCAGTTATCTGACCATCACTCAAATCATAATGATAAAATTCAGAGTAGAATTCCTTAACATAACCATTTAGGTCCATATTCTGGAATTTATCTGGATAAAGGGTTTTAGCGACCCATGGAATTCCTATTATTATATTTGCTCCTGTTGGTCTATCAAACCATTTAAATGGAGATTGTGGAGAAAGATAAACCCTTTTATTTTTAACTGCACTTACTTCCTTCCAGTTAGGACTATTGTAGACGCTTTTGAAGAATGTTGAATCAGTAGTTATAATTACCTCAGGATTCCACTTCAGAACCTGTTCCATGGATACTTCTGTCTGGCCTACTCTCCCTTGAATCTGCACATCAGCTACATTTTTTCCTCCGCAGAAATCAATTAACTGGGCATGCACTGAGCCGGAAGGATCCGTATTAAGACCATCAACACCTTCTGCATAATAAACCGTTACCCTCTCGCTTTCAGGTATAGTTGATACCACACTGCTAACTTCATTTTGCACTTTTTCATTAAAATTAACCAACTTACTGGCTTTATCTTCTGATTGCAGTATTTTTCCCAGAAATTCAATGGATGGATTAAAAGTGGTGAAGTTACTGGTATCAGTTACACCTACCACTGGTATTGAACCGAATTTTTGCTGTCTTTCATTTAAAGTGGCTATTGTTGATGCGTGCTGGGATGTGGAATTTGAAGGAGTGATACTCTCAAATATCAGGTCTGGTTCCATCGCTATAAACTGTTCATAGCTACCTGATTGTGATCCATACCATCCACCTACCGAGGGAAGGCCTTTATATTCATCAGGTATAAATCTCTGTTCTTCACCGGTGACTTCATAATTAAAAGCCAGTAATTTCTCAGGGGCCAGCATATATATCATAACTGTGGTTGGGGGTGAAGTGGATAACACCTTAAAAACTGGTGAAGGGACCGTTAAAGTTCGGTTGGCCATGTCTGTAATGTTGGCACTGCCACTGCCGGTAAGAGATCCATTTTCTGATATATAATAACCTAAACCAGAAATCACTATCAAAGAAATTGCTGCAATTAAAACAAAGTAATTTTTATTCATAGTTATCACTCATATGTACTGTTAATCAAATTTCTATTCATTTTTCCACCAGATAAGAATCCAATCCGGTTTTTCATAAGGATTTTCAAGGGTTCCATCTTCCTGGACAATCAATGTTTTTTCCAGATGTTTTCTCAGGATCTGCTCTTCCTCCTGATTCAAGTCACCAATTTTCCATTTGTATCTGTCAATAGCTTCTTCAAAGTCGCAATAAGTGTTAATTGTCTCACATTCCAATTTTTCTACATTGGCAGTGATGCCCATTTGATACAGCAAGTTATATACATATATATAACTTGGATACTTCGGAGGCTTCCGATTCAAAAGATTACATGCCAGTTCCTCATATTTTCTACCCTCAGGACCCCATAAAGTGATGTAAACATATTTACCAATTTTATTAATTTCTCTTAGAATATTTTTAATATCAGCTATGCCATTTAATGACCGGGAGGCAACTACAATATCATGTTTTTCAAAATCATCAACAGAAATATCCTGTAAATCTGTTTTTATATACTTTAAATTATCTAATTTTTCTCTAACAGCCCTTTCCTTTAAAAGTTTAAGCATTCCGCTTGATAAATCGACACAGGTCACTTTAGAAACTTTTTTTGCAAGGGGTATGCTTATTGTGCCTTCTCCACAGCCAATATCTAAAATTGAATATTCTGGACTTGTTTTTATTTTACTTAACAATTTTCCAGGATAGTCATCTTTTTCCATCCATCCTCTGAATTTTTCAGCGATATTATCCCATTTTTTATCTTTTGTAGTGGATGGAAGGCTTTTTAAATCTTTTTTCCAGTAATAAGACCAATCCACATCTTTTAGAGGATCTTCAAGAGGATCATCACTTTTTTTAATCATGATACCATCTCATTTATTTTGAAATTTGATTTTAAATTCTTATTTATAGATAAACCCATTTAAACCAGTTATTTAGGAAAAAAATTAATTTAACATGTGTAATAATATTTATTTCATGTTGAACATTTTATTTAACCATAATAAGTTTTCCTGTGTCTGGATCTTTGTAAACAGTTCCCATTTCCTGGTATCCTTCACCTGAACCAGATTCTGTAGCAGGAGTATCATTGATAACTTCACCTGTGGTTACAGAAACTGTATTTTGAGTTGATCCTGAAGATTGTGCCACTATAGCCGGATTGGTATTCAATGCCATTATAGCAAATATTAAAAACCCTACTGCTAAAACCAGCATGGAATCTGTTAAATTAACAATTCCTGCACTAGGATCCTCATCATCTCCATCTAAAAATTTTCTTTTCTTGTTTGACATTTATTTAAAGCCTCCAGTGTTGCTTCTACTATTGCCTCTAAAATAGATAGATCATCTGCATACCACTTTTTTCTATATTTAGATATGATAAAACCAATTGAACCTGCTGCTAATCCAGTTACAGTCGTATCAAAAGCTATGGTTAATGATTGTGCCAGCGCATTTATGTCCCCCGACCCTAAAGCAGCTAAACCTGGGCCTAATGGAATCAATGTTCCCATTAACCCCATAGTTGGACCTAATCTAATTATTATATCGGTTTTTTGAGTTATATTGGCAAATTCAAGTTCTTTTTCTTCAATTAATTTTGTAGACAGTGCTTTTCTAGCATGGGAACCAATATCATGATTGGAAATGATCTTTAGCAGCACCTTTTTATCACCGGCTAATAATTGGCTATTTTCAACTTTTTCCCTCATTTCTTCAGGACTGGACGATTTGGAAATAGCCCTTATAAGTTCTTCTGTTTTATCCACATCAAATTTAGTTCTTGAAAATTTTTCAGTTATAAATCCTCCTAAACTCAAAACCGCAAATATTATGAATGCTAAAAGGACAATTATAACGGGTATAAGTAAACTCGCAGAAATTAAATGCATTAAACTGCTTAATATTTCACTTCCAAAAAGTATCATAGGTAATCTCCTTTAAAATTGTGTTATTCTATTTAATTTCATTCCATGTGCATTAATTTTGAACTCGTAATAATCTTTAATATACTCTGAACTTCTGTTAAATTTTTGTTAAAATATTATAAACTATTTTGACGCTGTAATTTTCTGTTTTGTAAAAAAACTCCCAATAATAATACCCCTAAACCTGCAATAGATAGGAAAAATAGAGATGAACTGGAATTTAGAGTCAGGGGATTCATCTGAAGATCGGATAATGTGCCAATATTAGGGATGAATGTGGCGGCAATAAAAAAATAAAAACCATTTAAAATCATGTAATTTGAGACTACAACTAAATATGGTGTTTCAGCTTTTTGTAAAACTTTTGAAAACAAGTAAAACATCATAATTACCAGGAATAAAGCCCCTGCCAGAACCAGTACAAGCTCAATGGAAAATGGTGTGCCTTTACATAGTAATATAAATGTAGATACCATACCCAGCATGCCACAGATTACTGATGATAAAAATGCAGGCGAGAGTAGAGGATAATCTCCTTCTTTATTCTTTTTCCATTGAATAATAGTATAAATTCCACTTACAATTGTTAAAACACCTATTATGCCCAGTATTTCAGGTATAAATTGATTTATAAATCCATATAATAAGTTAATGTATATTTTAGCCAAAGTTAAGACTATAACTGTTAATATTGAGTACAATAATGTTATTAAAAGAATTTCATTTCTGGATATCCTGGTATACCCTATTGCCAAACCAATATTAATGCCGAAGAGTAGTATCACTGTAATTATTAAAAATTGCCAAGTTAGTTCAATCATATCCAACATTCCATTTTAAATTGCCTTTTTTTTCTTTAAAGAGTTTTTTTATATGGAGAAAATTGTTAATTATTCCTAGTGTTTCCATATCATGAACTCCAAATTTGTTTATATTATTTCGATATGGTTATTTAAACATATCGCCATGGTAGGATATATATTTTTATCCCATCAAACCATGGAAAATTATAGCTAAAGGAGCCTAATTATAAAAATAAAAAATGGATAATGGAATTAAAAAATAAAAAAAGTTAAATAAAAAATTATTTCCTGACCAGTTTTATTAGATCTTTTCTGTAATAAGCAATCAATATTATGACCACTATTACAATCAAGCCTATGATGCTTTTTATCTGTGGATTTTTAGTTGTTTCATCGAGAAAAACTTCCTGAGCACTTTTTTGTTTCTCTTCGTCACCAGAAGATCCACCAGAATCAGTGGACGAACCAGGACTACCCCCAGGATCTCCAGATAAATCTGTTGTTCCCATGGAAAGGGAGCCACTGCCCTGAAAAGATCCAGAAGCAGAGGTACCTCCTGTTCCTGAACCTGAACCCTGTCCAGATCCAGACCCGGTTCCACTACCTGCACCATCACCTCCAGAACCAGAAGAAGAATCATCAGAATTCAAAATTCTTTTAAGATCATCTTCAGATAGATTTAGAGATTGTGTTTGATAGGTAGTTCTAACTGAAACAACATTACCGCCAGATGCGTATAAAGATTTACTGAAAGTTGATGTGGCTATCCCATTTACAACCGTTACTTTTTGGAGGTTTCCATTATTAAGTTTAAAAGTAACATCAAAAGATGGAAGTAGACTTGCTACATTATTACCATCATAAAAAACAGCCCTGTAAACTCCACTTTTTGATTGAATGAGTTTAACAGTTATTAATCGTGTTTGAAGTTTAGGGCAGAAGTTACAACCACTCAATAAACTATGTCCATACCAGTTAGCTCCAAAAATAACCGTATCACTGGTATCACGTATCTCAACTTCTCTTCTCTGGTTTCCGTAGATGGCATTATAATTAACCTTAAATGTGGAAGAAGACCCGTAATTAGAACCAAAATTTATCCCGACCCCTGATGTTCCACTATCATCATCGACCTGTTTAATACTATTGGTAATCATGTTCTGGGTTATAACCAGATTATCACTGGAACAATTAATATTAATCCCGATAACATTTCCAGTTATATTATTGCCGTTAATGTAAGTATTGGCACCAGATTTCGCAAGTGCAATGCCTGAATACTTATTGTAATTTATATTGTTTCTTTTTATCTGAGTATCCTTCACATTTCCATCAAAATAAATGCCACTGCCTTGGTTTTCATTAATATTGTTGCCATTAATGCTAGTTTTGTTGCTGTTTTTTAATGTGACCCCATTATTACCATTTTTGTCTATAGAATTATCTTCGATTGTGATATTTTTACTATCAGTTATGGAGACGCCGTTGTTACCATTTGATGAGATTTGATTTTTATTAATAACGCTATTTTGAGTTTTTTTAACATTAACCCCGTTATTTACATTATTTTTGATGGAATTACCTGTCACCATAATATTTCTGCTGTCATCAATAGATATACCTGTTTTTGAATTATTGATTTTATTGTTTTTTATGTTTGCACCAGAGCATCCTGTGATATTGATTCCTGTCCCATTAACCGCGCTAATATTGTTGCGGGAAATGAGTATTTTGCTGGTGTTATTTATGATTATAGAGTCCCCATTTTTCATTTCCAGATTGAAACCGGTGATATTAGTTCCAAAACTTCCACTACTGTTTATTAGAAAAATCGGATTAGAAGAACCTGAAATCATTGTTCTTACCTGGCTTATTATATTCAATGAATGGTTAACTACAAGAGATAAATTTTCATAGTAATTTCCAATAAATTCAATGGTATCTCCTGCACTACTTGCATCTATAATATCTTGTATCTGTTCATTGAGTGAAACCATGCTGGTATCATAGGATGATGAATCATTAATATAAATCGTCGCTGCAGAAACTGGCCCTGAAAATATCATGCTTAAACAAATTACGCCAAAAATAAATATCATGTATGATTGGTTTCTTATTTTTTTCACCTCCTTGATAGTTTCAATAGATTTTGAAGATTATTTTTAGTTCATCTTGAAACAATAACCATCAAAAATATGGATTTGCATTATTAATTATAGACGAATTGTATATAAATACATGTCAATAAAAATGGTAAAAATTGGTGAATAAATTAAAAAAATTGTAAAACAAACAATTAAAGCTTCAAAACTGATTAAAAGATTTAATAAAAAATAAAATAAAATAAAATAAAAAGGGATTAATACCCTCCCATCAAAAAAAGGGTAGTTTTCTGGTTGCTACTCAATATACTTTGACGTACTTATACGATTTCTTACCATTGACATTGAATTGTATCTTTTTGGTTCCTCGGGAGGTGGTTTTAGCCTTAACTGTAAAGGAGTAAGTTTTTCCAGCAGGAATAGTGAATGTCCATGTGTTTGTTTTTTTGTTGTAAACATGAGAATTACCCACTTTAACCAATTTCATACTTTTTGGTAAAGAGATTTTTATTTTAACAGTGTTAGATCTGTCTTTTCCAGAATTTTTGATTTTAGTAGTTAAATAAGCATATTTATACTTTTTAACCTTGCTACTGTTAACATAATTTTTGTAAGACAATTTTATATGTTTATTAATGGTTCTTTGTATACTGTTAGAGTAGAGAGTGTTAGTATTGGTTCCAGTTATTTTCGCTTGAGACTTTGTGACTCCTGATTTTTTGGCCCTGGCAGTTACAGACAGGTTAAGTGTTTCTCCTGCTTTTAAAGTGCCCACATTCCAAACCCCGCTTGAATAAGATCCCCGTGGAGGTTTTGCAGAACTGGAGAAATAAGTAGAAGATAAGATATTACTCACTTTAACACCAGTGGCATCTTTAATATTGTTATTTTTTATTGTTACCCTGTAAATTATAGTATCTCCATTTTTTAAGCTGGATTTACTTACACTGGAAGAAGCTGAAAGATTGATTTTGGAGAATGGAATATCTGAATCACTAACTTTAAATTCATCTTTTAAGGCTGAATTGAATGAAATATAAGGCGCCACAACAAATATAGTGTTATTAGATGTTTTATAGGTTGCATTGGTAAAGTCAACTGTTGCTACTCCATTTTGAACTAAAATTTCTTTCCAGATATCGCCTGCATCAGCTGTGCCTTTACTGGTATCATTTTTATTCAAGAAAAATGTTACATAAAATGAACCAAGATCATTAGCAGTTAAATGAGTATCTTTATCAATAAAGGATATGTTGTATATTCCACTAGTTACCTGAGTGATGTTGCTCATTATTGCCTCACCAGCTATATGGGCTGAGGGACATAACCGTTTCATACCCCCAAAACAGGTTTCGTTTAACCAGACTTCTTTTCTTACCACATCCTGCTGTTCTTCATCATAGACCAGCCTTATGACATCTCTGAAGGTGTGTCCAGTGATGTAATTACTGTCAACTGTTGCAGTAGTTTCTTGTAAGTCAGGTACACCTGTATAATAAAGAATTCCTGTCTCCCCATTCATGTAAATGAAATTACTGGTGATATTAAGGCCAGAAATGGTTGTATTGATGTGAACACCGCTGCCTTTACCCTCATTTTGGTTAAATGTTATGCTGTTTCCAGTAATGTTGACATTATCACAGGACTCTAATAAGTTTATACCAACTTGTTTGTTGGAACTTATGTTGTTGTGTTGTATTAAGGTGTTAGAGACATCTTCTCCAAAAAGTATTCCATTTTCATTATTATTGAGGATACTGTTGTCTATTATAGTGGTTAAATTGGAATTTGATATTTTAATTCCTGAATTAGAATTAGTTAGAGTATTGTTGTTTACATTTATGCTGTCACTACTAATTATATTAATCCCAGTTCCATTTTTACAGCTTATGATGTTATTTTTCACGTTAATCTGACTAGTATTATTTATGTTTATCCCATATCCCTCATTGTTATTGTTAATTTTGAATCCGGTGACGTTGGTTCCGGAAGCACCATTGTGAATTGAAAAAACAGTTAGATTATCCGATCCTACTGGAAATTCCATGGGACATGCATACAACTGGGTCCCAACATTACTAATTATATTTAGTGGTTTATTTATTGAAAGATGGATATGGGTATACTGTGTGCCTGTGAATAATAATGTATCTCCAGCTTCTGCATTATCAATAATATCCTGTATTTGTTCATTAGTTGCCATTCCAGAATCAGCAAAATTTATGGTCCAGACAGTTGCAAATGCAGGGTCTGTAGATGAAATATTGATGACGAGTAAACTCATGAAAAAAATAGACAGCAAAATCCATTTATTCAACTTAATAAAAACATCTCCCTATTTAATTTAGCATTTTATAACATGTTTAAAATTTTTAATTTAAAAATAAAAGAATTTTAGTCTTCTTTAAAAGAAGACTAATCCTAAAACAGGTTAATACACTTTGAAGTATTTGGCCTGGGTTTTACCGTTGACGTTGAATACTACCTTTTTGGTTCCTTTAGATGTAGCTTTAATTTTAGTTTTAAAGGTATATGTTTTTCCAGCAGGGATCGTGAACGTCCAAGTTTTGGTATTTTTATTGTAAACATGGGCATTGCCTACATTAACAATTTTAGTACCTTTAGGTAAAGTAATTTTTACTTTAACTGTATTGGACTTGTCTTTTCCAGAGTTTTTGACTTTTGTGGTTGTATAAACGTAACTATTCCTTTTAACTTTAGTTTTGCTAAGAGAATTGGAATAAGACAGTTTAATATTTTTATTTATGGTTTTTTCTATTTTGTTGGATGTGGCTGTAATGTTGTCATCAGCAGTTACCTTGGCCTGTGAAGAAGCTAGACCAGATTTAACAGCTGTGGCTGAAAGTACCAGTGAAGCAGTATTACCTGCCCCTAAAGTTCCTATGTTCCAGTTTCCATTAGAATAAGTTCCTTGAGATGCATAGGTAGTATAACTTGAGAAGTAGTAACTTTTTAGAATGTCACTGACTTTAACATTGGTTGCATCTCCATTTCCAGTATTTTTCACAGTTACGGTGTAGGTAGCTTTGTCCCCATTTTTAATAGCTGCAGAAGAAACTGTGCTGGAGATTGAAACATTTGCTTCGACTGGTGGTGTTTCTAATGATGAATCCATTGTGAAATTTAAATTTTCACCACTTGAGTAGAGTGTTACATATCCATTTTCAACATTGATAACTGTATTATTTCTACCAATAATGGAATCTCCTGTACCCCCTGCATGGAATATTCCTTCTTTATCAATTCCTATTGCAGCACCATTAACGATATCCTGGAATACATTTCCAATTATTTCAATATCAGTTATTACAGTCCACGGCCCATGGGCATCTGAGTTTTTAATATATATAGCATCTCCATTTCCATTGATGAATGTGTTGTTAATTACAGAAGTCAAATTAGCGGATTTTTCGATGGCTAAACCTTCGTTGAAACCGTCAAAAATGTTGTTAATGAAGGTTATGTATGATATGCCCCCACCAAAGAAAGCGCCGAAATCATTGTTCAAAAATGTATTACCATCTACATATACATTTTTGGCTCCTGAAGCAATGGATATTGCGTCCATAGCACCACTGATTGTACTATTTCTCACAGTGATATTTTCTCCACCCATTATATGTACAGAATAAGATTTCATGTAATCGTCAGTGAAAGTACAGTTTTCTATTAGGGTGTTAAATGAATTTCCATTATATACAGCTGCTTTACCATCGTGAGAAGTAACGTTGTTAACCACAACATTATTTACGCGATCTAAATTAATAGCATATCCTGTTGATTTAGTTTTACTTCCAGATGTAATATTATTGTTCAGCAGGAAAAATTCAAATCCTTCAATTTTCGAATTTGAACCATCTGCATCACCTTCAGCAGTTATTGTGAAAATATTGGTGTCAGTTTCATTAATACCCTTAATAATGGCACCATTACCCATCAAATCAAGTGTTTTGTTGATTTTAATTTTTATATCAGTATATTCCCCCGGTGAAAATACTATTGTATCCCCAATCGCAGCCGCGTCAATAATGTCCTGTATCTGTTGACTCGTTGAACCAGCAGCTACATTTAAGGTTGCTGCAGATACAGGCCCTACAAGTGCTGTTCCTGTAGAAACTATAACAAAAACCATGAGCAAGGTCAATACATTCATTTTAGTTCTAATTAAAATTCCTCCCTATTTAGTCTATTTTTTAATTAAGTACATCTGGTTGAGTTTTTACCAACGATATGTATTTAATTATAACTCGTATATTTTTGTTATATCATATATACATATCGAAATTTCTAACAAACATAATGATAAATCTAGACTTAATCTGTTATTATTGACTGTCCATAATAGTTATAAAAATAAATAAATTGAATTTTAATCGTTTTTTTCCATTTAAATACTTATAAAACTCTATTTTAGAAATTCAATTAAAAAATATGACCAAAAACTTATATAACCATTCCCTCAAAAAAGAAAAATTACTACGTAAATTTTAAACAGAAAAATCACAGCATGTACAGAAAAACAGAAAAAAATAATGGTGAGAAGTTATAAAAAAATATTAAGAATTTAATACCGAAATGTATATATTATCATTTCGAAGTATAGATTGAAAAGGAAATAATATTAAAAAAAGGAGATAATGATATGGCTAATAAGACAGGGATAGCCCCATCAAATAAACACAGAATCCAAGGAAGAACAAGTGAATCTTTTATTGATGCAAGAGATGTAGTTTCCAGATTAAATTTAAAAGGAAATGAAGTCTTCATGGATGCCGGTTGTGGAGACGGCCACGTCGCCATGATTGCCCATGAAATGATGGGTGATGATGCAACAATATATGCTTTAGATATATATGAACCCTCTATTGAAGATATGGAGAATGAAATTGAAGAAAAAGGGATAAAAAATATAATTCCTATCCAAACCAACATTGCAGAAGAGATAGATCTGCCCGATAATACAGTAAATATTATTTTGATGATTAATGTTTTTCATGGATTGATGGTACAGGGCAACATAGATGAAACAATTACAGAACTCAAAAGAATTGTTAAACCCGGTGGAAAGATAGCAATTATGGATTATAAGAAGATGGATGTTAAACACGGACCCCCATTACATGCTAGAAGAAGTCCAGAAGAACTGGAAGAAATGTTTAAAAGAAATGGATTAAAAAAGATTAAAGTTGATAATGAAATTGGAGAAGACCTTGAAAATGGTCTTAAATCCCATTATCTAATTATATTCAGAAAATAAAAATTTTGAAATGTTTATACCCAATATATACCCTACTTGCACTTGCCTCCTTACCTTTATACTACAACTAGGAGGTTATTGGATAACATTACCACGGTCTGTGGTAAATTTTTTCTTTTTTTATTAAAAAAATTTATTATTTATTTCTTCTATTTTAAATAAAAATTAAAGGTTAAAAACATTAATAATCCAATATAGAATACTACTACAATAATTAATAATAAATTAAATACTACTATTCGGTGATTAAAAATGAGCTTTACCAACCCCAAAGCCAGAGTAAGTTCCTGGAAGAAAAAATTACTCATTGTTATGCGTTTATCTCTTCTAATATTAGGAAGTAGTATTATTATATTTGGAACTGGTGGAACCAAAGTATTTGGATTGATGGCTCTCATAGCATTGACAGTTATTTATCTTCCTACTGTATTCAACCGGAAGCATCTGCAGATCATACCGGTAGAAGTGGAGATTCTGTTTCTAGCCGTGGTGATCCTGGAATACGTATTAGGCAACACCTTTGGGTTGTATGGTTTAATTCACAGCTACGACAAATTCATGCACTTCACCATTCCTCTGATTTTAGCTTTAACAGGAATGATGTTCATGTACACCGCCTATGTTTACGGCCGGATAAAGACCAGCCTTCCTATAATGGCAATTTTAATAATTTTAATCACCATAGGTATTGGATCAATACTGGAACTGATAGAATATTTCTACGACGCTTTTTTATACATTCATATTTCCCATGTACTGCCCACAGGCCTTACCCAGGGTTCACCTAGCATGAACCCCCTGGCAGATACCATGGCTGATCTTTTTACCGATGTTTTAGGGGGAATTGCCGGAGCAATAATAGGCATATTTTTAATAAAAAGAGCAGAAAAAAAGGGTCAATGTGGGGAATGGGTGGATGAAATAGCTAAACTTGAAGGATTAAAAGATGATAAAACCAGCCCCCCCGATTAAAACCTTCTTTAAATTTTATTTTAATGTCCTTTGAAATTGGGTGATAATGATACTATCCAAAATCAAACCCGCTCATATACTGTGGTCCGCTCTACAGGTATGCGTCCAATGGCCCTTATAATTTCATTCATTTGTTGATGAGGTAAATGTTCACCATGGGATGCGCCGGCAGCTATGGATATCTTGTCCTCCATCATAGTACCCCCTAAATCGTTTGCCCCACAGCAGAGTGCTACCTGGGCCATACGGGTTCCTATTTTTATCCATGACGCCTGAATATTAGGTATGTCCCTGCCGAGGATTATCCGGGAGATAGCATGTAGTTGTAAATCTTCCATTCCACTTACCCCTGCAGATCTACTTCCCGCCAGATTATTCTCATTCAAAAAAGTCATAGGGACCAGTTCTGTAAATCCTCCTGTTTCGCGCTGAATATTCCGCAGTATCAACAGGTGATCAATACGATCCTCCCAACTTTCAACAGTTCCATACATGATGGTTGAGGTGGTTGGAATGTCCAGATTATGGGCTTCTTTGATAATTTCAACCCACTGAGCAGTATTAACCTTATTAGGACATATCTTGGCCCTTACCGAGTCAACTAGAATTTCCGCTGATGCACCAGTTAATGTATCCAGACCCGCTTTTTTCAAAGATTTTAAAGCATCATAGGTAGCTACCCCAGATGCCTGAGCTGTATGATATATTTCCACTGGCGATAGGCCGTGGATTTCAATATCAAAATTCTTTTTAATAGCATCCATAATTTCACAGTAATAATCAACATCCATGTGAGGCATTATACCACCAAATAGACATATTTCAGTGGCTTCAACTTCTTTTGCTTCTTTAACACTTTCTAATATTTCATCAATTGTCATTTCATATCCTATACTATTTCTAAAGGAGCAAAAGGCACATTTGATCATACATTGATCTGTGATGTCGATGTTTCTGTTGACTACAAATGTTACCTCATCGCCGACTATTTCACGGCGTAACTTATCTGCCACGTCAAAGAGTTGAAATGGATTTGATTTAATCAGTTGCAAAGCATCATCTTTTGTAATATCGCCTTTAAGAGAACGTTCATATATGTCTTCCATGGAAATTAATCCTCCGTGTTATGTATAATAATTTAATAATTTATATTAGAATATAAAATTAACTTCCACAATAAAAAAAAAAACCTTAACAAACTTCAAAAAAATTAAAAATAAGCAGAGTGAATTTATTATTACCCTAAAAATAATTTTTTGCACCAGAGCCATCTATAAATTTTATCACTGAAAGATAAAAAAAGATTTTATGCAGAGGCTAATGATCTAAAAAAATGTAAAAATCTTCTAAAATATTATTAAAGGTATATGTGGAATGTTTAGAAGATTATCCAACTAATGCATATCTGGAATGAATTATCATCCCATTTTTTCACATTTTTTTATCTTTTTAGTTCATTTTAAAGATTCATTTGTGATGTATACACATTATGCGATGAAACCCTGCAAGGAATAATCTGGTAAAATATGGCAATATATGATGCTGTAAAACTCTGGTCAAGGTTTTGCTGTACAACATCAGGATTTTCTGTTTTGTCCCAGTTGATTGCGCTTTCTTTTCCCCTTTCAAAACCGTATTTGAACATGTGCTGAAGATCAATATACATGATATCCATGCCTAGAAATTTTTGTTTTTTAGGAGTTAGTTGGTTCCCAACCTGACAAAACTTCTCCTTATCTTCGATCCATGCACAATGGTATGCGACGAAATTATCAGAAATATAATGGGAAGCGATACCAAAACACCATGCTGCTTCCTTGTAATTTCCGTTTTCATAAGCTGACCTACCTCTATTCAACCATATCTTAGTTTGTATGTAACTACCTGGATATCTGTGATTAATTTTGTGATTAATTTGATCACTAGGCATTATATCTGGATAGGTGGATCCTTCCCCCATCACTGAAAGGTAAGGTTTTAAATGTTCCTGAACATCAGAAGGGAGGTTATAATAAATCTCATCCGCAATTTTTCTGTGAGTGGCCCCATCCCATGCATTAATGGGAGATATAATAAGAAATAAAGACAGAAAAATCGTAAAATAAAAAGTTATTTTAAATTTAGTTCTCATTTAAATTTCTCCTAAAAATTTTACATAAATTATATGTATAATGTAAAAGTTTAATTATTTAAATGTAACTATATGATAGTAGGAGTGATAACTTGAAAGAATCCAATATCATTGAAATTTTAAATAAGGAACTTGTAAGATCTCTGGGGTGTACAGAACCTATTACAATTACCTACGCTGTGGCCCTTGCGCGTAAACAGATAAAAAATGAATTAATTACCAAAGTAGAAATTAAAGCCAGCCGTAATTTAATAAAGAATGCTATGAGTGTCACAATCCCTGGAACCAGAAGTTGCAAAATAAACCTCTCATCTGCTCTTCTTGCTGGAGCTCTGGGAGTAATAAAACCATTGAAAGAAAAAAATTTTGAAATACTTATTAATTTAAACAAAAATGACGTAGAAAATGCCAAAGAATTGGTAAGTGAAGGATTAATTGATATAAATCTCTATGATTCAAAATCAAAATTATATTTGGAAGTAATCGTCGAAAGTAGAGCCTCCTTGGCCAGAGTGGTAATTGAAGATTCACATTCCAATGTGAAATTAATAGAGGTAAATGGGGAAATAATTAAAAAAAATGACCACGTCCATTCCAATACCACTAAAAAATGTGAATATGATAATTTTTTAAATATAAAATCAATATTGGAATTTGTTCAAAAAGTTGAAGTTTCTAAACTTGAAATTATTAAAAAAACAATCAAAATAAATAAAAACATTTGCCAAGAAGGTCTTGAGAAATCTTATGGCCTTAAAGTAGGAAGATCAATCGAAATAAATAAATCAACAGGCTTTTTCTCTAATGATATTGTTTCCAACGTGGTGGCATACACTGCAGCAGGATCTGATGCCAGAATGTCGGGATGTTCCCTGCCAGCTATGAGCAACTCAGGTAGCGGGAATCAGGGAATCTCAGCCACCATCCCTGTTGTCGTAGTGGCAGAAGAAATGAACTTTCCAATGGAAAAAGAGATTCGGGCAGTTACTTTAAGCAATTTAATAACTCTATTTATTAAATCGAATATAGGGAGATTATCTGCTGTTTGTGGTGCAAGTATATCTGCTATGGGGGCTTGTTGTGGCATTACATTTTTATTAGGCGGTGAAAGAAGGGAAATTGAATCTGCACTCCAACTAATGATGGCTAATGTTACGGGAATAATATGTGACGGTGCAAAATCTGGGTGCGCCTTAAAAATATCAACCTGTACATTCGCTGCAGTACAAACAGCATTAATGGCATTGGATGGAATTTCAATTGATGCTAAAGAAGGCATAATTGAAGATGAAGCTGAAAAAACTATGCAAAATTTTTGTAATGTGGCAAACAGTGGAATGGTAAAAGTCGACCAACTAATACTGGATATTATGCTCCAAAAAAGTCATTCTTAGTTTAAAAATTCGCCTAAAGAAAATTTAAAACTTTAGATTATGTTCCGATTCAACAGTTTATAGAAAACTTTATATATTTAAACTTTTAAATTATAATTGAACAAAATGATGTACGAAAAGATTCAAAACAACATTTATTTGAGTCCTTGAAAAGTGTAAGGGTTAATTGGGCGGTATTAATAATACCCTAAATATATTTTTAATCCCTTATCACTTTAACCTGTCCATTGAGTTACAAAAAATCTCCATTCAATTTACACATGACTATTGTTCTAGATCCTCTAAATTAAAAATAAAAAAACCCTTGTCATGTATACCTGTAATTAGAGGCATTATAAACAATTTCATGTGGAGTTACAGGGTATTATTTGCGTCCCTATACCGCCCATCTTTTTAATAAGTATAAATTTTAACTTTTTTTAAATTAATTATTCTGAGTAAAAATAAAATTACTAATTAAATTTTATTCAACAAACAATGTTTCGGAACCTTTCCCTTACCATCAAAAATGATTCCTTCATTTTCAAGTAAAGCACGCTTCATATCCGCTCCCCCCTGAAATCCTCCTATACTTCCATCTGAGCGGATAGCTCGGTGACAGGGTATGATTATTGGAAACGGATTTCTAGCCAGAGCATTTCCTACAGCACGTGAAGCTTTTTCGTTGCCTAAATACCTTGCTATTAACTGATAAGTGCCAACACTTCCCCAGGAAATCCTGTATTCTGTCATTAAAACATTGTATTGGAATTCAGAACAATTCTCTAGAGCTATATTATCCAGTGCAAATACAATCTTCTCACCTTCCAGGAAAGATTTGATATCTAAAGCCAGGTTATCAATTTCTGCACATGAAGATTGGATCGAGTTAGGATAAAGCTTGTGAACAAGATTTTCAGCAGAAAATTGTGGACTAGATAATATAATCCTAACTATTACTGGATTATCATCGAATAAAGTCCATAATAAGACCACCGGTCCGAATGGTGTCTTTTTTATGATTTTTATTTTCATAATATTACAACTCTCAGGCATTTTAAAATAAATAAAGCTAAACCTTATCTAATTTAGGATAACTTTTAAAAGATTGATGGACAAAGTATATTAATCTTAATTAAAAAAGATATCAAAGATATATATCGACAATAAAATCATGAAATATTTTATAAATCTGTCGCGGATATAAACCTGATAATATTTATATAAATTAATCAGGAGAGAATAGTACTAAACTAAGAATATAAGTACAATCTGAATATTTAAAATTACGAAATTAAGAGTTGAATAAAATGGCAAAAATTAAAGGAACTAATAAAAGAACAAGACAAAAATCTCATTATAAAAAAGCTGGAAGTAAAAGAGGAAGAGCGGTTAAAAACCCTAAAACCAGTTAAATCCTTTTTTTAGATATAACTTCAAGAAACTAAGTTTAAGTGATTATTATAATATTATAATTTTTTTAAATCTCTATTTTTTTATAATCTTTTTTATTTTTAATGTAGCAAAATCAATATTTTGCATCTATTTTGCAATTAATTATTCTAGTTCGTTTTTCATATACACGGTACGAATGGGGAAAGGAATAACAATACCTTCCTGATTGTATCTTTCGTGTAATTTTTTTATAAATTCATGTTTTAATTTATATTGCTCAATAAATTCTGTTACACTTAAAAATACAGTGAAATTAATGCTGAAATCATTAAATTCATTGTATCTTATATAAGGTTCTACTGAATCATCAGCCCCTGTAAGTTTTTCTGTTACTTCTTTGGCCACATCCACAGTCACCATTTCTACTTTTTTAAGGTCACTCTCATAGGATACTCCAACATTTAATTTTACCAGCATCTCTTTCTGGTCCTGGTGATAATTGGTAATTATATGGGAAGCTATTTTAGAGTTAGGCACAATAATTGTGTTATTAGTAATGGCTTTTATGGTGGTATTTCGCCAAGTTATATCCTGAACATACCCTTCTTCACCTGTTTCTAACATTATATAATCACCTATTTTCATTTCCTTGGAGGTGATTACATTTAAACCAGCGAACATATTAGAAAATGTATCATTCAAAGCTAAAGCTAGTGCAATACCACCAATACCAAAAGCCGTGAGCATAGGAGTTATGGAAAGTCCCAGAAATTGAATTACCACCATCAATCCAATAAAAACGACAATTAATTTACTTATATTTCCAAAAAAAGAGGTAGAAGGCAAAACTCCCTCAGCCCTTCGGGTGTAAATATTAACAAAACCCGATGTTAAAATGGCAACGGCCCATGTAATCAATAAAATAAGGATAATGGTTAAAATTTTATGAATATTAGCTAAGTTGGCAGCACCTAAATCCATATATCCCAAAGCAATATAGATCCCTGCAATAGTAAAAGAAAAAATCGATAATCCTCTCAAAGATTTCGTGACAACTTTAAAGCCATCCCAATCAGTTTCTAAGCTTTTTTCCCTTATTTTTTTAAAAATTATTATTTCAAATAATAATCCTACTACAAATCCAGTTATTATAATTAATAATGGTAAAACAAATCCATTGAAATTCATAAATTTTCAACAACCACATCTAATTTTTATCTCTGTATTCTCAAATCAATAGTATTTTATCTAATTTTTCACTTTAAAAATTATAATAGTAATAAATTTCTTTCTATGAATTTATTTTCAGAATATATATTAAAATAAATCTTACTACTTCTACCAAGGTTGCTATAACCAAAGCTACCATTCCTATTATCAATATAAATTTAAGGATATATGCAAATGCAATTGTTTGGAATGTGAATGGAAACACTGTATACAAAGTATTAGCTACTATAAATCCAATTATATTCAAAACTATCTGGACTAATGTCTTAAACCACCCTTTTTGATAGACAATAAAACCAATATTAGCCACAATATTAGCCACAATAGAAACATTCAATATAAACAAAACTTCAGTAAATGAAGGAGCTATAAATGATAAATTCCAATTAAGCAGGTTGTTAACAATATACAATACTATTATATTAGCTATGATTGCTACGACAAATTCAGAGGTTTTAAATTCCTTTTCTTTCAAAAAAGTGTTTTTAAATGACCATTTATTTTTTTGACTATCTTCCAAATCAATCACCTTCTAGTAAGTATTATTCAATGATATTTATTTTATTTTTACTGAGGCAATATAATAGTAACCCCGGGGAGGATTATTCTCGACATCTTTATCATAAATTATTTCAGCTTTTTTTCCCTGGTATTCAGCAGATAAGGTTAAATGATATAAAGCTATGCCCATATCTATTTTATTCCACTTGGCCATTAATTTTGCCTTTAAAAAGTTTAATTTTTTACAATAAGCGTGTATAACTTCGTTGTCTCTAGTAAAATACCATGGTTGACTATTAGTTGCCGAAGGTGCAATACGAACCGGTTCCAAAAGTTTTTCTTCCCCTTTAATATCTGTTATCTCATCTAAAGATTTCCTTTTAAATTGAGAAATATTAGTACGGTGCAGATCCTCTTTAGAATTACCGAAAGCCATTAAAATCACAAAATGCAGATTCGAACTTTTTAATACTTCTTTGGTGGGCTTTGGAATTCCTTGCCAGCAGCTTCCTATGCCGTTTGCTGATAAAAACAGATCCATCTGCTGCATCATAAAACCTATGTTAGTTAAATATCCTTCTTTAGTTTCAGAAAAGACAGCAAAATAATGAGGTGACTTTTTTTGAGGAATTAAACTTTTAACATGCTCTCCAGAGATAATTTTTATTTCAGTTTTTATCTCTGGATCGAGAGGATTTAGAGATTCCATAAATCTACTAATTTCAGTCAGCAGATTTTCATCAATGGGAATGGATTCATAATTTCTAACAGACTTTCTTTTAAAAATTGTAGAATAAAACTCTTTCTCTTCCATGTTTTTACCCCCTCATATCCATAGATATGTAGTTGATTTATAATTAATTTTTCATTGATAAATTTTATACAAAAATGATCTACAATATGAAAATAAATTTAAAAAAAAAGCTAATTAATTATAGATAGATGAAAGTTAGAAAATAAAAGATTAAATTTCTAAAATTATAATTAATTTAATATAATCTTCATTAATGGATTGATTTTAAAATTGAATTCAAATTATATTTTATTTGTTAAATTTTTTGATAAGTAGATAATAAGTATATATGCACTGGAATTCAAATAGAATATAACGAAATTAGAGTGAAAATTATTCAAAATATTTCTTTTTTTAATTTGATTAAAAGGTTATAAATTATTTTTTTAAAGCTTCACATTTTTTCGAAATAAATATTATTTGGAGTTGATTTTGTGTTAAATATTACAAATTATACCCCTATAATATCCACAATTTTGGGTGTTACCATGGGGTTGGCTTCCAGTGAATTAAGTAACTGGCGAAGAGATAGAAAAAGTAAAAGGAGGAAAATAAATTCTACTAGAACCCTGATTTCCCTTGAAAATGAAAGAAATCTAGAACTGCTTAAAGAATTTTGGTATAAACTTAACAGAACAGAGGAATCTGAAGTTAACCATGAGGAATCGAAAATCGATATTGCCCACAAATTGATTAAAATGCCCATACCTTCATGGAATGATGTAATGTGGAATAAACAAGCTTCTTTATTAGCAATTACTTTTAATGATAAGGAAATTATTGCTATATCTGCTTTTAATAATTGTTTAGAAGTCCTCAGATCAATTTATGCCAAACTTATAGATTTAGATGCTAAGGATCGAGAATATAACAGTACTTATGCTTCACGGGGTTTTGAATTGGCTTCTATTCCTCGTTCTAATCGTTTTCATGAAGAAGCCCCCAGGATGTGGGATGAATTTGAGGAAATTTCATTAAAACTAATTGAAAAAGGAAATCCTCTAAACTAAATGAATTACCTCAAATAATATTATTTGGCAAAAATAATGCGAGTTAAATTGACTATACAGGTTAAGTAAGTAATAATCTCAATTTTTAAAAAAATATAATTTAAAATTACCAGTTCAATATCTATTTTTAAAAAAATTAATATAAATTAGGTTTTAATAATTAAGTTTTAATGAGGATAACTATCTATTCAACTAAATTAAAAATTAATTAAGAAAATTAGATGGAAAGTTTAGATATCCTTTGCATGGCTTTTTTAGTATTTTCCAATGTATTAAACGCCGTAAGACGGAAGTAACCTTCTCCACTTGGACCAAAGCCCACACCAGGAGTTCCTGCCACATTAGCTTTCTCCAATAAGAGATCAAAGAATTTCCAGGAATCCATTCCTTCCGGGGTTTTAACCCAGATATAAGGAGAGTTTACACCCCCATAAATTTGAAGTCCTATATTCAAAAGACTTTCACGGATTATAGTGGCATTTTTCATGTAGTAATTTATTGATTCTGCTATTTCTTTTTGTCCTTCAGGAGTATACACTGCACTTGCTGCTTTTTGAACTGGATAAGATACTCCATTGAATTTAGTGGTTTGCCTCCTGTTCCAGAGGGGTTTTACTGGTTGAGGGTTACCTTCTTCATCATAGGCCATGACCTCTTTAGGAACCACAGTATAGGCACACCGAGTACCTGTAAATCCGGCATTTTTGGAGAAACTACGAAACTCCACAGCCACCTCTTTAGCACCTTCAATTTCATAAATACTATGAGGAATATCGTCCTCCGTTATGTATGCTTCGTAAGCTGCATCAAATAGGATGATAGATTTATTTTCTCGTGCATAATCCACCCATTTAGTTAACTGTTCCTTGTTGAGACTGGTTCCAGTAGGATTGTTAGGGAAGCATAGATAGATAAGATCTACCCTTTCTTGAGGAAGTTCTGGTACGAAATCATTTTCTGCAGTGCAGGGAAGATATACCAGTTTTTCATATTTTCCATCAGCAGTCATAGGACCAGTTCTTCCAGCCATGACATTAGTTTCCACATAAACAGGGTATACTGGGTCGGTTACAGCTACAATGTTGTCTAAGCCAAATATTTCCTGTATATTACCTGTATCACACTTGGCCCCATCACTTACAAATATTTCGTCTTCTGAAATTTCAATTCCCCTTGGTAAAAAATCATTTTCAATTATATCCTTTATTAAAAAAGAGTATCCTTGTTCTGGACCATACCCTTTAAATGTTTCAGAACTAGCCATTTCATCTACAGCTTTATGGAATTCTTTAATAACTGCTTGGGGCAGAGGTCTGGTAACATCACCTATCCCCATACGTATTACATCTGCATCAGGATTTTCATTCTGGAATTTTTCAACTCTTTGATTAATTTCAGCAAATATGTAACTGCTTTTGAGTAGTTGGTAGTTTTCATTAATTTTTACAGGCATTTGAAAAAACTCTCCTAATTTTAATTATTTTAAGAAATAAAGTAAATGGATTTTAATATCATATTATTTATGGGTGAAGTAAAAGTTTAGTTTATATGAATTTTTTTGATCTAAACGGACAAAGCCAAATCGTTCAAATTGCGCTTCATCTCCCTCATTTAAGTTGATGCACTGTGGTTCTGCAAGACCCTCTATTAAACTTGCATCAGGCATGACAATAGTTGCATCCAAATTTTCGTTTGAAGGTATCCACTGGATGATCTGTGCATTAACTTTGCGGGCATCTTCAAAACTTACACTATGAAAAACTGCCTCATTATCCTTAATTATGATATTTACTGCATCCATCAATCTTAAGATTTTACCCTCTTTAAAGTCATCCATTTGGATGTAAACCTCTCCGTCAAATGGTATCTTACGGTACCCTCGATCTAAAAAGTCTGGATGCAAGGCTCGTTTGATTATTCCCTTGGTTGATTCTGGCAGATTTTTAATGGACAATTTAACTGGTTTTTCAACAAAAAAGTAGCGATTAGCCTCTTTTTCTAATAGGTTACGGTTTAATCCATATATTTTCTTCCAGCTTAATATTGAATCTGCTATTTTTACACCGATCTCGATCATCAACCGGTGGATTGCTTCTGGCCTGATTCCTCTACGGGCTATGGCCCTTATGGTCCCTAAACGAGGATCATCCCAGCCAGTGTAGATCCCTTCCTCTATACCAGTACGAGCTTTAGATGTGCTTAATGCAATGTCTTCCATTTTAAGTCGTCCATAATGTATGAATTCAGGAACATCCCATTCAAAATGCCCATACAAATATTTTTGTTTTTCAGAATTTGCCAGGTGATCTTTTCCCCGCAATACATGGGTAATGCCCATGAGATGATCGTCTACAGCCACAGAAAAGTTCATCATAGGATATATCTTGTATTTGGATCCTATACGAGGGTGTTCTTCTTCTACAATCCTCATAGCAACCCAGTCCCTTATAGCAGGATTTTTATGATTTAAGTCAGTTTTAACTCTTAAAACAGCATCGCCTTCATTCATATTCTCCATTTCAAACCATCGCTGCAGGTTATCTTCCACAGTCATTTCCCTGCAGGGACAAGGTTGTGATGAATCTTTTAATCTCTTAAAATCAGCACCAGAACAGTCACACATATATGCTGCACCTTTCTTGATTAGAAGTTCAGCGTATTCATAGTATATGGGGATCCGGTCACTTTGAACCACTATATCCTGCCATTCTACATTTAACCAGTGAAGATCTTCAGGAATCATTTCATATGCATCCATATCTACCCGGCGAGGATCTGTATCCTCAATCCTAAGTATTAATTTACCGCCATAGCGTTTTACATATTCGTTATTTAATATAGCCGCTCGGGCATGGCCAATATGCAATGGTCCGCTGGGATTTGGTGCAAATCTTAATACAACCTCTCCTTTAACGTTTGGAAGATCAACCAATCCTTTTTCTTCCACTTTCTTATCTGCGATCTTACCCCCTGTTTTTTCCAGTTCACTTTTTTGGTGCTGTGGTTCCATATCATTCACTTGGGCCACCACAGTTTTAGCAATTTTGACAATTTCACCAGCATTTTTTCTCATTTCTGGATTGGAGGCCATGATAGAACCAATTACTGCCCCCTCATTGGCTTTTCCTTTATGTTTAACTGCATTTATCAGTGCATGTTTGTATACTAAACTTTTAAGATCATTCATTAGGATTCCCCTTAAATAATAAAAACTAATTAAAAGAAAATATTAGAAAGTGTAGAAATATTAGAAATTTCTCTGCAGAACAAAATCAGCAATATGAAGTAGAGATTCTTTTGCTTCAGAATCATCTAAAATATTTAACAATTCTTTAGCCTGCTTTACATTATTTAAAGCAATATTGCGGGTGTATTCTATTGAATCATATTTTTCAAATAGGGAAATGGCCTTTTCGACCTCATCTTCACTACCACTTTTCAATATGGATATTAATGTTTCTTTATCTTCTGGTGAAGCGTTTTCTATAGTGTGAACCACCATCAGAGTCATTTTTCCTTCCACTATATCGCTCCCTGCAGGTTTGCCTATTTTTTCTGCATCACTGATCACATCAAGATAATCATCCTGGATCTGGAAGGCCATACCAATCAAACGCCCGTATTCTGATAGTGCTTCTATTTGTTCTTGATCTCCCCCTCCAAGAATTGCACCAGATTTTGTGGCCGCAGCAATAAGTGCCGCGGTTTTTTTGTAGATCATGCTAAGATATTCTTTTTCTTTAACATCAAATTTTTCTTCAAAGCCCATATCGCAGGCCTGTCCCTCGCATATTTTGATACATGAATCTACTACTGTCTTAAGGGCCTCAATGACTCTACTTGATGAAACATCATCAATTTTTGTATCCAGTATTGCTTCAAAGGCCTTGGAGAATATGGTGTCTCCAGCAAGTATAGCCATTGGCTCTCCCCATAAAATGTGTACTGATGGTTCCCCTCTTCTTAGTTCATCTTTATCCATTATATCATCATGAATCAGTGAAAAAGTATGGATTAATTCCATGGCAGCTGCAGTTTTCAATGCATTTTTGGGATTTCCACTTACAGCTTCACATGATAAAACAACAAGAGATGGACGTAATTTCTTTCCACCTGCTTTTATAAGATGTTCTGATGATTGGCGAAGACCTTTAGGATCAATTGTAACTAATGATTTATTAATTTCTTCATCAATACTTTTAGAATACTTTTTTAGGATTTCAATTACATCTACCATTAAATTCCCCCGTTAAAAACTTGTGCCTGACCATTTCTAAGTATATGAATGTCATTACCCAATTTGTAACCTTCTTCTTCTGCAAGTTCTGTATAATCTGAAAGCATTGTTAGATCTCCATGAGCAGGAATGATGTGCAGGGGGTTTAACATTTTTATAAAATCACGGTGATCTTCCCTGCCAGCATGTCCTGAAACATGTGCATTAGTAAATATTCTAGCCCCGCTAGATTTAATTCTTTTCTCCAGAAGATTCCGGTTAGCAATATTCATAGGATTAGGTATAACTGGTGCGGAAAAAATGACATTATCTCCTCTTTGGATATTAAACTGAGTTCGGGCATTGGCTATACGGGGAAGCAATGCATCTGGTTCTCCCTGGTGGCCGGTTGTCACCATCAAATATTTTTCCCTGTGTTCTTCAGCTTTGGCTAGAGCCCGGTTAACTGATTTTGGGCTTCCATATATACTGGTTGACTTTGGAAGCTTTAATAAACCCATTGACTCAGCTAAACTGCAGTATCTTTCCATAGATCGTCCTAATAATAAAATTTTCCGGTCACTGTGCTTGGCAATATCACATATTGCCTGTATTCTCTCAATATGTGAAGAAAAGGTGGTTATAATCATTCCGGCTTTCTCTTCAAGTGGAGCATTCATTATGTCATTAAGCATAATTCTAGCGATCTTTTCGGAATTGGTTTTAACTTCATCTTTTTCCCCTGCCCGTGTGGTTTCCACGATCAAGGCCAGAACTCCTTTTCTTCCTAGCTCTCTTAGCCTACCATAATCTGGTGGGGGTGATATCTTTTGGTGATTATCAAATTTAAAGTCATTTGCATATATTATGATTCCTTCAGATGTATGTAGAGCAGCAGTTACTGTCTGAGGGATACTATGGGTAGTTTTAATAAATTCAAGTGTTATATCGGGAGATATTTGACATTTTTCCCCCCCATTTAAAATTTGTAGAGGGTTAGTAACCTTGAATTTCTTTTCTGATTTTATGGTTCGCTCAATTAAGGCTAAAGTGTAAGGCGTTGCAATGATTGGTGCTTCATATCTATGAGCTAGTTTAGCTACCGCCCCAATATGGTCCAAATGGCCGTGAGTAAATACTATGGCTCTAACCTTACCATCAACCTCCTTCATTAGTGTGTCATCAGGGATGACACCTCTTTCTATTAGATCCAGACTGTGCATTCTGGCAATGTCTGTATCTTCATGAATATGTAATCTGTCCAAGTGAATACCCATGTCAAATATTACTACGTCATCTCCGACTTTAACTGCTGACATATTTTTTCCGACTTCTTCGTATCCACCGATTGCTATAACTTCAACGCTCACTATGTATCCTCCTTGCGTATTTTTTAGTATCAAAGCCCCTTTCATTAAGCCATTCTCTAGTTTGACCTTTAATTATAAGATTAGATTTTTTCAAATCTTTTAGATTTTCTGCTCCAACCAGGAACATTGTAGCTTTTAATTCTTCAACAAATTTCATTACCTTAGCGATAACTGCCTTATGTCCTTTATAAGATGCTTTAAGTAATGGTAAAGCTATTCCTACAGCATCAGCACCTAGTGCTAATGCTTTAGCTGCATCTAGACCTGTTCTTATACCTCCAGATGATATTACAGGTATATTAACAGATTCACATACTTCAATTGTGCTTACTGCCGTTGGTATCCCCCAATCCCAGAATAGTTCTCCCAGGTGTTTATCATTGGCCCGGTACGTTTCAACAGCAGCCCAACTTGTACCGCCTGCTCCAGCAACATCTATAGCGTCAGCTCCTGCCTTTTCAAGAGAGATTGCACCCTCCATAGATATTCCGGCTCCTGTTTCTTTAATAATAATAGGAATATCTACTGTTTCTTTGATTTTGGTTATCGAATCAAGATACCCTGTAGCATCAACATCTCCTCCGGGTTGTATTGATTCTTGTAATGGATTTAAATGAATTGCCAGTGCATCAGCTTCCATCATATCTGAAGCTTTTTTTGCATATTCAATCTGGGGTGCTCCAATATTTCCAATAATAAAGGAATTTGGTGCATTTTCTCTTACAACAGTATAGGTTGAAACCAGTTCAGGATTTTCTACTCCGGCTCTTTGGCTGCCAACTCCCATACCAATATTCAGTTTTTCAGCTGCTTTGGCAAGTTCCCGGTTTATAATTAGTGATGATGGATGTCCACCTGTAATGGCAGATATTATCAGTGGGACGTCAATTTCGTTACCTAAAATGGTTGTAGATATATCTATTTCTTCCTTACTAATTTCTGGAAGAGCTTTATGGATTAATTCAATATCACTAAATCCAGTCTTTTTATTTTTAAATTCTACGTCACAATGTGCGCATAATAATAAATGTTCTAATTTTCTATCTGAAATCATTTTATACGCCTCTTAATTTTTTTTAAATATAATTTTTTCATTTTATTATGGTTCCTATTCCTTTTTCGCCTTTTAAAGCTTTTTTTATATAATTAGATTCATTTGCATTGATAATTTCAGATTCAATTCCCATCTGAGCCAGTATTAGAAGTTCTTTTAGTTTTCCACCCATGCCTCCAGTTACATCAACATTAGTTGCCCCTTCAATAAGTTCCAAATCTTCCATGGAGGAAACAACTTTAATTAACTCAGCATCCCTATATTTTTTAGGATTTTTTGTGTAAATACCATCCACATCAGAACCTAAAATAACTCTTTCTGGCTTTAAATTTTCAGCTAAATATTTGATTATTTGATCTCCAGACAAAACTGCAGTTTTAATATAATTGTCAACATCAATTACCACGTCGCCGTATATAACTGGCACAAATCCCATTTCCAGATATTTCTTTATTAACTGGAGTTCTCCAGAATATATCCTCTTATTTTTAGTGGTGAGAAAGGAAGAAGGTTGTATAGAAACAGCAAAAATTCCTTTTTCTCTTAGATTATCACATACTATTGTGTTTAACTTTTTAACCCAGCTTTGTGTTAAGCAAAAACCCATCTTTTTCTCTTTAAAATCATCTTCATTTTCGATAGGGCTACCTATAGCGTATTTTTTTGCAAAGGGATGGCCAAAAGAGCCAGCCCCATGAACAATTATTAACCCATCTGCAGCATAATCAGCAATTTCCCGAGCGATTCTATCCAAATTTTTATAATCTGCCTCAGGTTCTAAAGAATCCTTTTTAGTTATCACACTTCCGCCGAGTTTTAAAATAATCAAATGATACACACCTAAACTTTCTTCTAAACCTATTTTAATGAGTGATGTAATTTAATAACATTTGCATCCTGAAATATTCTATTTTTAAGGGATTTTGAGATAGTATTGCTTCTAAATTGTCTTACAATAGTAGGATCTACTTTACGTATTCAACACCAGTTTGTGAAATACTAACTTCTACAGCATCTTCAATATCCTTAAGGGCCGATAAGACATTTAAATTATTTTCAGGACATAGAGCCACTATACTTCCGCCGCCGCCGGCTCCCGTAATCTTTGCACCTAAAGCTCCTGCTTTTCTAGCGGTATAAACCATGTTGGAAAGTTCTTTAGTATTAACCCCCAAACAATCTAAGAAGCCATGATTAATATTCATTAAATCTCCGATTTTAGTATGATCTTTTTCAAGCAGTGCTTTTAGAGCTGTTTTGGTAAGAAGACCCATAGAATCAATTATGGGGTTGATAATATCAGGATATGCTTCTTTTCTAAGTCTAACCTGTTCCACCAGCTTTCCAGTGTTTCCCGGTCTAGGAGTAAACCCAATTATCAATGGGTAATCCCAGTTAATATTCAGAGGTTTTATGTATTCTGCATTCTCTGATAAATAAACTGCACCCCCATAAGTACTTATAGTGGTGTCAATGGGACTGGCAGAATTTTGAACATTAAGTTCTACTTGATGAGCTTTTTGAGCTATCTCCTTCTTAGTTAGTTTGTTATTATTATATTTGGATGCCGCAGCTATGGTTGCTACTGTTACAGCAGCAGATGACCCTAAACCTGCACCAATAGGAAGTTTCAAGTCTATTTCAATATCTATTGGCGATGCATTGTGCACCATTTTCAGCGCTTCTAAAACATATTTTAAAATCCCTGATTTACCATTTTCAACTGATATCTCATGATTTAATTGATCAAGAGTAGCTGATGCCCCAAGATTATCTATATGTACTCGAATATGATCTTTTTCATTTTCTGATATTTTAATAATGGCTCTTTTATCCACAGCTACTGCAATGGCTGGTTTTCCATAGACTACAGCATGTTCTCCAAATAAAATTACTTTACCTGGTGCAGATGCTTCAACTTCCATAAATTCACCTTGAGCCCTATAATTGTGAAAATATTAACTATTTTATTTAGCTAAAAAGGGATTTGTTAATTAAAATTACTTAATTATCCCCAATTTGAACAATTTATTAAATTTTTAGGTTTATATGTAAATTTGAACTTGTAAAGAAATTACCAGAATATGGCTGAAGCATAACCAACTACTTCTCTTTTATCTCCTATTACATCTCCACTAGTACCATATTTTATTATTTCTGAATTCTGAGCTCCGAGACCTTTTGAAGCCACAATAGTTGCAGCTACAGGTCCAGGCCCACACATAGTTACATTAAGCTCAAAAACCCGTTTAACCATTAATTTTTCATCGAGTTGAGCAATTGCGTCCAGTACTTGTCTGTCCTTAGCGTATGCTGCCTTTTGAGGTTCATAGTGAGTAAAATCCGAACTAGCGATTACTACTGTGTCCCTTCCAAGGGTTTCTACTGTTTCTTTGATAGCAATCCCAATATCATGGGAAGTTTCAACGTCCTGCATCCACATACTTACAGGCACGATCTTGAAATCCTCTTTAAAGTACTGTAAAAATGGAATTTGGATCTCGCAGCTGTGTTCTCGCAGATGTGCTGAGGACTCAGAATCAATGATATCTGAATTTTGGATTAATTGCTGGGCAAACTCCTGGTCTATCTCCACATTTCCAAGTGGTGTTTCCCATTCTCCACTGGTCATGGCAGATACTCCAGAACCAATCCCATAATGGTTGGGACATAAAATTACGAATGTTTCTGGAAAACCGTCTTCAACAAGCTTATAATAGGTGTGTGCCGCAACAGGTCCGGAAGCTGCATACCCGGCATGGGGAGCCAGAACTCCTTTTATACTTCTTTTATTTCCAATTTTATCAGGAATAACTCCTGGGCCCATTTTATGTTTAAAACACCATTCTATTCTCTTTTTTAAGGATTCACGGGTTCCTTCATAAAAAGTACCTGCCACCGCAGGTTTTCTTATCATAAAACCACTGCCATTTTTTTCTTAATTAAATATTTGAAGATATTTAATTTAAAAATATTAATCCTTATAAAATCCTTATAAATTTAATTAAATTTAATTTAAACCGTTAAATTTAATTTAAACTTAATTTAAACTTTTTTGGAAGATATATTATTAAATCTTTATTTCAAATTCTGCTGGTGAGATTTCTAGATCTTGGTCTTCAGCAAGAATTCCTTTTTCTCTTAAATATTGTCTGGCAATTAACCAGTAAACCAGTGCAATAGCTTTTCTACCCTTGTTATTTACGGGTATGACAATATCTACATTTCCAAGTAAGTTTTCAGTGTCACAAAGCGCTACTACAGGTATGCCTATTTGTTTTGCCTCAATAATAGCTTGGAAATCTGATCTTGGATCGGTTACCACTAAAACTTTGGGTTCAATAAATTTAGCATAGTTAGGGTTGGTTAATGTACCTGGGATGAATCTTCCAGGTATGGTTTTAGTTTTGGTTAGTTCTCCGAATTTTTTTACAGGAGCTTGTCCATATTGTCTTGTGGACACAACCAGGATATCGTCTGGATCAAATTTTGCAAGGAATTTTGCAGCGGCCAATATTCGGTCGTTTGTTTTCCTAACATCCAATACGTATAATCCGTCGGATCTTACTCGGTATATGTATCGTTCCATGTCTCCAGTTTTTTGTTGAGTTCCTATGTGTAAACCTGCTGCTAAGTACTTGTCCAGTGGAATTAATAGTTCTGACAACTTATCACCTCATTTTATATCAAAGTTAATCTGTGTTTTTTATAATTTAATTAGTATTATTCTTAATTTTGAAATAGAATTTTAAAATCATTAATTATTATTATAATAATAAAAGTTTTAATCGTCTTTTACTTCTACTGCCTCGTTAGGGCATACATCCATACATACTTCGCATAGACTACATTCTTCTATGTTTTGAATTACAATTTTGTCCCCTTCAATTACAAGAACTTCCATAGGACATACATCTACACATTCTCCACAGTCTGCACCATCACAATTTTCATGATCAATAACTATTTTAACCATATTAATCTCCTTTTTACTTTATTTCCTTTTATTATATTTTTTAAAATTTCATTAATATTAGTAAATTAAATTTTTATTGTCTAAAATCATAATAATAGATATTTAACTACCCAAATATTCCCATCCTGGAGTTAGGTATTTCTTCCTCGATTCTTATTAACTCATTAAGTTTTGCTATTCTCTCTCCACCTAAAGCTCCGGTTTTTATCATGGGACATGAAAATGCCACAGCTAGATGGGCTATAGTTTCATCTGTTGTTTCCCCTGATCTATGAGAAACCACAGGGACATATTTGTTATCTTTAGCCAGCCTGATTGTATCATAGGTGTCGCTTAAAGTTCCGATCTGATTGGGTTTTATAATAATAGCATTTCCAGCTTTTTGTTTAATTCCCTCTTCTAATATGGAAGCATTGGTAACAAAAAGATCGTCTCCACATATAAGACATCTTTGACCTACCCTTTTGGTAAGCTGGGCAAAACCATCAAAATCGCTTTCATGTAGGGGATCTTCAACAAAGAACATGCCATAGGTTTGGATAATTTCTTCTACAAAGTCTATCTGTTCACCAGTGTCTCTTTTTATATTATCCTGTTCATAATAGTATTTTTGCTCATCACTGTTCCACATTTCACTTGCTGCAAAATCTAAAGATGGCCTTATCTCTATCCCCATCTCATCGCCTACTTCTTCACAGGCTTTAGCTTGAATATCCAGTGCATCATTGTTAGAAAGATTAGGTGCCCAACCACCTTCGTCTCCTTTACCACCGGTGAATAATTTATCTTTCATTTGGATAAGTTCTTTAATTCTTTTGTGAACATTAGAATTAGCAAATACAGCTTCTGTAATATTTTGAGCTCCTAATGGAACTACTAAAAATTCCTGTATATCGGGAGCATGTTTTCCTGCGTGTGCTCCTCCGTTAATCATGTTACCTAAAGGATAAGGAATTTCATCAGGCATATTTCCGCCTAAAAATCTGTAAAGGGGCATGTTATATGATGATGCTGCAGCTTTGGCCGTAGCCATTGAAACTGCCACTATGGTGTTTCCACCTAAGGCAGATAGATCATCTGTACCGTCGATCTCCTTTAGAATCATGTCTATATCTTTGAGATCTTCTGCATCCATACCAATAAGTTCTGATGAAATAATTTCTTCAACTTCACCTATTATTCTATCAACGCCACCTTCGGGAAAAGAAACAACCTCACGCATTCCAGTGCTGGCACCACTTGGAGCTGCTGCCCTTCCAAAACCATTCCACGTTATTACATCTACTTCTACTGTGGGATTTCCTCTACTATCTAAAATTTTTCTGACACGAACGTCTTCAATAACGCTATCCACAAAAACACCTCTTCTTAAAAAAATAATGGTTATTTCCTGATATCAAGAGGGATTACTTTCTTTTTAAGTTCTAATGTTGCAATATCTATCGGATCAAGAGATTCTGGTATATCTACCAATGGTTTTGCGCCCATTGAAAGTTGAAGAGCTCTTGCACCAATAATTCTTGCTTTTTCAAATCTTGTAAGTTTAGATGTCATCTGCATCTTCTCCTTATAATTAAAGATGGGGCCGCCGAGATTTGAACTCGGGTCTCCAGCGTTCCGGTGTGACCATCCCCGTTCCAGTTGAATAAATATAGAATTATAAAGATTATTTAGAATCTTTAGGATAATACAATAAAGGACTTATTAAAACCTTTATTTATATAATACATCTGTAAATTTAATTCAATGGCTGGGAGGATGGACCAAGCTACCCTACGGCCCCTACCATGCCTCTACATGGGCAATTATCATTCTTCTACAACAGTATCTTGTTATTCCAAGATCATCAAGAATTTCTTTGGGATTTTCTCCGTCGTCAATCCTTTTTTGAAATTCATCGAAAAAGGCGGATACGACTTTACCACAACTTATACATCTTACTGGGATCATGACAAATCATCTATTGAGTTTTGTGCTTTGCACATTTTATATAATAAATATGGATAAATTAAAGATTTTAATTTATCGGTAACTTTTCTGTCTTCTGGCTCTTGCGCCTCTTCCACCATACTTTTTAGGTTCAGATCTTCGTGGATCTCCAACCAGCATGGTCCTATCATATTGAACGAACTTTTCTTTTAAATCCATGTCACTAGTCCACTGAATTAAACCTTTGGCTATTACCATACGCGCTGCTTCAGCTTGACCCATTATTCCGCCGCCTATAACTTTAACGTCTATATCTAGGTCATTGACAATGTCACCTGCTAACATTACAGGTTCGGTGATTTTGAGTCGGGCCAGTTCTGGATCGTAAAGTTCTACTGGACATCTGTTAACCCTAATTCTGCCTTTTCCTTTTCTAAATGTCCCTCTGGCTATGGCAGTTTTCCTTTTTCCACTGGTATGAATTACTTTTTTCATTCTTTAACATCCTTAAACTTCATACTTAGTTCCAAGTAATTTTGAAACTTCTCCTAATTCTATGCTTTTTGTAATGTTTTTAGGTTCTGCTTCAGGAATTCTTATGATTTCTGCATCTTTAAATTCTACAGGAACTCCTACAAAGGCTTTTAGACCTTTGAAAGCTTCTCTACCTTTAGTTTTTTTATAAGGGAGCATTCCTCTTACTGTTCTTCTTAAAATATCATCAGGCCTTCTCGGATATTTAGGTCCCATTCTTCTAGGATTTGATATGCTGGCCCTGTCAATTCTTTGTTTATATTTTGCGTATGCCCATTCCTTTGAACCTGAAATTAAAACTTTTTCAGCGTTTAAAATTACTATATTTTCGCCTTCAAGTAGTTTCTTGCTTACAACACTTGCAAGTCTTCCTAAGACGTGTCCTTCTCCATCAATAATCATAAAGTACACCAATCCGCAATTTTAATATTATAGCAAATATCATGCTATTTTATTCAATTATCCTTATTTTACTTCCTTTAGGATTTTTTTCCAATATTTCTGTTATTTCCAAGCATTCTCCACCAGCAGTCTTAATTTTTTCCAAGGCTGTTTGTGAAAAACCCAAGGCTGCAACATTTACCTTATGATCCATGCTGCCGCTTCCCAAAACTTTACCAGGTATGAGAATTATTTCATCATCATCACTGTATCGGTTTATTTTGGATATATTTACTTCCGCTTTTCTTCTGTTTGATCTTTCCAGTCTTCTGGCAACATCCTTCCATATTGCAACGTTTTCTTGATAAGATTTTTCTTTAAGATTTCTTATGAGTTCGATGAGATTGGGATTAGTCTTGGTAATCTTTTTTACCATTTAACTTCCTCCTTATTAACAAAATTCTATAATTCTTTCTGATTTCTCAGATAAAACATCACATGCTTTAGTTAAAATTTCTTCTGGGGATAGAGAACCGTCCGTCTCTATTCTGAATATGAATTTCCCTTCTTCTGCACCTATATCAATTGCGCCAGTGGGGCATATTCTCATGCAAGTTCCGCACATTGAACAATTTTCAGCATCCACCACTGTTATTTTATTCTTTTTTAATTCGAGTACGCCTCTTGGACATTCCTCAGCACATTTACCACACGAATCACAATCATCGTCAATTGTAATCTTAGGGTAGTACTTGTATGCGCAGGCAGTTGTAGGTTCCCATTTTGCATGTTCAAGGCCTATTCCAAGCTGTGCAATGGCAGCTAGTTCCACTTCTTCATCTTTTTTAAGTCTTAATATTGGAACACTATCATATACTGGCTTAATATCCGGATCTTCCGGTTTTAAATCCTTGGAATAAACAACTTTTGGACCTTTTTCCTTTAAGATAAATGAAGCACTGCATTTTGGACAGTGGTCTCCACAGTCACATTCACTGGCAAATATTATCGATTTTGATGCTGTATCTGATGTGATTGGAATTAGTCCCAGTCTATGAGCTAATACTTCATCAAATAATGTAGAGTCATTTCTAATAATGTCCACATTTTCAATAGCCATTTTAGGAATTTCCATCATACTTATCCTTCTTAAGGCATTAACAAATGGAACATCTACTCCTTCTACAATAAAGAGAAGTTCATTATCAGTTTTTTTCTTTACGTCTATCTCCATTTTAGACCCTTCTTCCCCGCTTACCTCCGGGTCTGCCTGTACCGTCGTGAGGTATTGGAGTAACATCTTCAATTTTACCTATTTTAATACCTGCTCTTGCAAGGGCTCTTATGGTTGCTTGTGCTCCAGGTCCTGGAGTTCTTGGCCCGTTTCCACCAGGTGCTCTAACTTTAATATGTAATCCAACTATACCTTTTTCTTTGACGTCATCTGCTGCTCTAGTAGCAGCTTCCATTGCTGCAAATGGTGAAGCTTCCTGTCGGTCTGCTCTAACCACCTTTCCACCAGACCATTGAGTAATGGTTTCTGCACCAGTTATGTCTGTAACAGTTATTATGGTGTTGTTAAATGATGAGTAAATATTCGCAATTCCCCATTTTTCTTTTTCTGCCATGTTATCACCTATTATTCTCTTTTATCTTTATTTCCTTCTTCAGATACTTGTTTTAGGTTTTTTGGTACTGGGGATGAAGAGTAGTAATTTATAAGATCTTCCTGACCCTTCTTTACTAAGTAACTTGGAGAGTCGATTTTTTTGCCGTCCAATGCTATGTGTCCATGTATAACAAATTGTCTTGCTTCTTTAGCCGTTTTGGAAAGTCCTTTTTTGTGAACCATAGTCTGTAATCTTCTTTGTAACACATCATCAACCGTTAGATTCAATACATCTTCAAGTTTGGCATTTTCACCTAAGAAACCTAATTTCATAAGGTGCCCTAAAAGTTGTGATCTTTCATCTGATGTTTGTTCAGTTGATAAACCTAGAAGGTGTCTGGCATCTCTTCGGTAACGCCTTACCATAGTTTCTGCTTTCCATATTTCCTTCTTACTTTTTAATCCATATTTATTAGTAAGCTTGTTCTCTTCTTTGATCCTATCTGCATTCCATGGATGAGGTGGTGTATCGTATTTTTTTCTAGCTTTTCTTGGATGTCCCATATCAATATCTCCTTATTGTGGTCTTCCCCTTCTTCTTCTAACTCCAACTGAGCTACCCTTTCTGAAAGTGGATTTAGTTCTTTGTCCTCTAACTGGTAGTCCTACTTCGTGTCTTCTTCCTTTATAGCTTCTGGTCTTTTTCATTCTGTTTAAATCATCCCTTAAAGTCATGGCCAGATCAGATTCTATTAAGTGAAGAGTTTCTCCAGTTTCATAATCATTACGCCGGTTCAACATCCATTCAGGAATATCATATTTTTTAGGATCTTTTAGCAGTACTTCAATTTTGGATACATCTTCATCAGAAAGATAACCTATTTTTTCATTAAGATCAAAGCCCATTACAATGCCTATTGCCCTTGATAGCCCATTACCTACACCTTTTATATCAGTTAGGGCATTTTCGATGGTTTTATTTCCGTCTATATCCTTACGGGAAATACGAACCATGTGCTTGAATTCTTCTTCCATTATTTAACCTCCAATAAGAGTAAGCATCTTATTTCCATTATTTTATCTCTATTATTTTATTCGTGCAAATTTATAATTTCAATGCATTCCTGCATTGAGCAGTCATAGGAAAGCAATTAAATTGCTAATAAGCGCCGGGACTGGGATTTGAACCCAGGCGGAGCAAAGCTCCACAAGATTTCCAGTCTTGCGCCTTACCAGGCTAGACTATCCCGGCATATGATAACATTGGCAATTTTTACCTTGTTTATAACCTAATCTAACATGTCGATAGTATTGAATTTAGATCAAATTATTTAGTATTAGTTTTTAATGATATTACTTGCTGGAGCTGTTTTTATACATCAGAACCAGTGATTATTTAATTCAAATATTCAGATAATTATCAGCTAAAAGATGTGGTTTGTTAAACTACTATTTGAAATATTAGATTATTGTTTTATATATTTTACTATCTAAATAGTTTTTGTTTTGTAAGTAAATTATTTTTGTACTTATTTCCACATCTTAGGGTATGTTCCCGGTTCCATAAAAACCTTTTTTATGTCCACCACAATGCCCTTATTTTTTTTGTAAATTTCATTAGATGTTCCCAGGCTTTTGCCGGAAGCCACCAGTTCACCTTTCTGTGTTAAGACTGCCACAGTATCATCCTTTTTTATATTATCCTGTAATGATACTATTCCACCCGATGCAAGATCTGCTCCATGAGAGATTGCATCTACAGCCGAATCCCTTATAAATAATTTAGGAAGATGTTCTACAGCAGATTCCATAGGTAATATGTACTTTCGAAGGTATTTGGGATTATCCTCATTTTTCCACCAATAGTATGCGTCAGTTAGATCCTGGAGAGTGATTAATGTTTCATCCTCCTTGAAAGGACCAGCCTTAGTTCTTCTAAGTTCAGCCATATGAGCTCCGCATCCTAATGCTTCACCAATATCATGACAATATTTCCGAATATATGTTCCGGCTTCACATCCTATTTTAAAAAGGACATCTTGGCCATCAATCTCTAGAATGTTAACGTAATAAATGTTACGAACTCTCAATTCCCGCTTTACTGCGGCTTTAATTGGCGGGGTTTGAAATATTTTTCCCTGGAATTCATTTAAAATTTTACGTATCTTGGATTCTGTGACCTTTTTGTGAAGTCTCATGAGACAGACGTATTCTTTTCCTGCCTCAAGTAATAATTGAATAACTCTTGTGGCCTGGTTTATTCCAATTGGCAGTACTCCTGTAACTCGAGGATCTAGAGTACCTCCGTGGCCGGTTTTTTCCACATTTAGAATTTTTTTAACCCATGAATCAACTTCATGGGATGTAGGACCAGGAGGTTTATCTAAGTTTATAACACCTTTATTTATATGTTCTTCAATGGACCTCTCATTGGGCAGACATCCATAAGAAGGATCAGATTCTGTTTCTGCCTTTATAAGAAAATTTACCATTGGAAAACCTTTTAATTCCATCTAACAAAGTTTTAGCTTCTGAGATTAGTTAAGCAACAGCTTTCTCCAGATCCTTTTTTATTGCTTCAGGATCCTCGGATTTAATTTCTATGGTCTGTTCTAAAGGTTCTAAATGCTTTATATTGCATTTTCTGTTTTTTACAGATGTACCAATTACTTCTACGAATTTATCATCGATAACTTCAACAATTACACATTTTTCTCCTGCTTCTCTTCCTGCAGTTTTAACACAGATTCTTCCTACTTCTATTGCTGGCATTAAATCACCTCTGTTACTTTTAATATAATATCTGCAACGTTTTCAGCTTCAAAACGATTGGTATTTATAATAAAGTCATACACATCCATATCCTTAATGTTAATGTTGTGTATATCCCAGTACCGTTTTGTCTCGCTCTCTTCTCTTATGATAACTTCTTTTTTAACAATGTCAAATGTTTTATCTTCTCTTTGACCTATACGTTGAGCTCGTATATCTAAAGGAGCCATAAACCATAATTTAAGCTGAGCATCCACAAAAAAAGCTGATAAACGTCCTTCAACAATTAAATTGTCTTTTTTTTTAGCTATTGCAGCTTGTCTTTTATCAATTTCTATGTCAATATTTATATTATTCTCGGCGAATTCACTGAATTCTAAAATGTCCATACCTTTTTCAGCTGCCATTTGACGAAATATATCGCCTGCAGAAATAAGAGGCATGTTCATTTTTTCAGATAATATTTTAGCAACAGTGGTTGTTCCACTTCCTGCTAATCCACCGATAGTAATAATCATTATTTTCTTGCCTCTTTCTTGAACAATCTACGAGAACATTCAGGACAGAGATATCCACCGTATGGCCGGTTAGGTCTCTTTTTTGATTTGGAAAGTTTTCCTATTTGGTATGGTCTTCCCCGTGGAACAGCATGAAGAGGCTTGTTACATTCAGCACACACATGTTTGCTGGGTTTTTTCTTCTTATAATGTAATACTGTTTTTCCTCCAGGGGTTTTTTTAAATGTTCTCTTGTATGATCTAGATCTGTATCTTAATTCGGGCATTTTCACATCTCCTAATTTAATTTTAGAACTACTTCTTGAAAAACAAGCAAAAAAATGTTAATAAAAATTTAAGTTATGAATTGAGATTATCTAATTTTTTTATAATATTATTTAAATATTTTTATAAACTCAAACATGAAATAACTTAAAATCATCTTTTTCGCTTTTAATGAGTTCAAACTACATTCCTTGACCCTTAATACCAAGGATTTTTCTAAATAACATAGACAGTCCAAACGAACAAAGTATGTACCAGCCCAGCCATTCAACAGCCCCTACCGGTGTTGTGGCAGCCGGGTGATAGAACATGTGCCAGAGCGGAACCAGTAACACATAATATGCTACAGTTGGCAACTTTACAACTACCGTGTTCAATGCTGATTGGGCCATCCACCAGAATACAATGATTATAGGAACGAATGTGACCAGCATAGGTTTGAAAGACATGGTCATCATTTCTTTTTGAAGATCCATGAATTCGGCCTGATTCTTTTGAACTTTAGCCAGAGCTTGAGGATCATTAGTTTTTCTGGCTTCCATCATTTCCTGCTGGAAACCCTGCATTTCCTCTTTTAAATACTCTAATCTATCTTGATTTATCAATAATTTGTTTGCAAGTGTACTTACAAAAGAAATTACTGCAGCAATTAACAATATCACCATGAAAGGTTGATCCTTAAATAAGTATAATATGGGATCAAATACCATGTCCAATGCATTAAAGAATACTTCAAGTACCATCTTGTTTCCTCAAATTTTATTTTTTACTATTAATTGATTAATTTAGAAATATGAACTATTTAAATTAATTCACTTTAAATATTTAATTAACTTTTAAGTCATTTTAATGTATTTACCATTTCTTCAACAGATTTCTCTAGTAAATTATCATGATTTTCAATAATTTTAACTGTTGCACCGGTTAGGGCTGCGTATGCCATTGATACCGCCCGGTTCATTTCTTGATGAAGCTCAATATCCTTTAATTTTTCCATATCCCTTTTTCTTGTTTCATCAGTTATTCTCCTCAGCAGGATTTCATCGCCATCAGCTTCAATCAATACGAAAACATCTGGCTGGAGTTCATCTAAAACCCATTTGGGAAGTCCCGGCAAAAATCCAGATGGTGTTTTTATGGTACAATGAGTATCAACAATAATGTTGGTTTTCTCGGCTTTTTCTCTAATACTTTTAGCCGCATTTTTCTGAACTTTTTTTTGTATATCTGGAGATAATTTTCTTAAAGCGTCTCGATGTTCAACTAACCCCTCTTCTTGAGCTATCTTTAACATCTCATCTCCATAGTTCACATTTATGTAATTGAGATTTTCCAAAGCATGATTTAATACTGTAGTACTTCCTGATCCTGGAATTCCGGCTAATACGACAACTTTCATTTTTTTAACCTCACCATACCTCTTATTTTTTATGGGCAAATTTTCCCAATTGGTTTAATCACCTAAGAACTTTCTAAGCATTGGGTGCATATCCATTAATTGTTCTTGAGCAATTTCTTCATACAATCTGTAGACGATACCTACAGTCAGAAGTACACCTGTACCTCCTCCTAATGCACCGGTAAGATCTGCCCCGAACGCTAATAATCCTACAAATGCTCCGCCTAAAATAGTTATAATTGGAATATACCTTTTTAATATCTTTTCAAACTGTTTTCTATTACTTCTAAAACCTGGAATCTGCATCCCCATTCCTTGAAGCTGTTTTGCCACTTGTTTAGGCCCAATTCCACTTAATCCTACCCAAAGCCATGAGAACAGGACACAAGCCAATATGAATACCACTCCATAGAATAGAACTCTTAAAGGTTCAGTTAAAAGTTGATCTATTGAATATGGTGGGGTTAAGAAATATGCCAATCCAGTAATGGCCTGACCATTGGAAAAGGTACCCAAAATTGGAAATCCTATTCTCTGGAATATGTTGGCAAACAGTTGTACATTCAATAGTAATGCGCTGGTCAGAATAACCGGCATATTACTGGCATAGATAAACCTAAGAGGATATTTACCTCTGGCACCTTTAACACCGCCGTAAGATAATGGTATTTCTACCCTCATACTTTCTGCATATACTACAACCAGGAAAACAGCTATAGTTGCAAACACAGGTATTAAATAGTCAAACGAAGGTTGTCCTATAGTTAGTGAGTAAATAAATGCAGGTATCTTACCTGCAGGTACTCCCGGCTGAGTTGGTGATGATAAGAAGTTGAATGTTCCTACAATCATCTGTTGTGCTACTCCGGCAGCAATAAATAATCCTACACCACTTCCGAATCCCCACTTAGAAATTACTTCATCCAGGAATATTACCAATACTCCTCCTACAAACATTTGCAGTATAAGGATCCATAGAAAATCTGGTGAAGTGGCAGAAATTGCGCCGGTTAGTACCATCACTAATGCTTCAAATAAAACGAAAACAATTGCAAGGAGTTTTTGTGTTCCCTGGAATATTGCCTTATCCTCGTGTCGAGAGAGATCAAGATTTATAATTTTTCCACCGACAAGAAGCTGCAGCACGATAGATGCAGAAACAATGGGGCCTATCCCTAAGGTAAGGATTGAACCAAAGTTACCTGCCAGTACTGCTCTAAGCTGTGCAAACTGGTCTACTGCTAATGGGCTTAGTCCATACAATGGTATCTGGGTCAAAAAGAAATATAATATGAGGATTATACCTGTCCATTTGAGTTTATCTCTAAAAGAAATTCTGTGCACTGGTGATTTGACCTCAGGTAGTATGGAAAAAAATGGCTGTAGTTTTTCAATCAATGAATTTCACTCCTCACTCTGCCTTGCTTTGGAATACCTTAAAATTATTAAATTAAAGGGTAACTATTTCTCCCCCAACATCCTGGACCTTTTTTTCAGCTAGATTTGAGAAAGAAGGAGCTTTAATAATAAGGGGTTTGGTTATTTTACCGCTTCCTAACAATTTATCATAGCCAAGATCTGTGATGTCTATTACAATTTTATCTTTTTCTTTGGTAGCTAATCCTTTTTCTAATAATTCCTCTGATTTTTCATCCAAATAACTTAAATTAACTGTATCAATTTTAGCTATGCTTGATGGTGGCCTTTTAAATCCATATTTACCGTAATGATTTGGATCGTACTTAACCATCCATGTCCACATATGTTTGTGGCCACCGGCCATTCCTTTTCCACCTTTATGGCCTGCTCCTCTTCTTTTCTTAGAACAGCCGCCTCCGACTGTCCGGGAGCCTCTCATTTTGGTTATTTTTCTTTTTCTTCTTATCATCATTAATACCTCCATTTAAACCAAGAAGGTTGATAATTATTCAATATTATCATATAAATTGTGGTTAATTATTCCATATTAACCTATGACATTTACAAGATTTTGATTAATTAATTATTTAAACCATTTTTTTTATGAGATCTTTAATCTGATCTTCCCTGTATCCCAGGCTTCCACCTTCTTTAAAGGATTTTTTGGTATTTTCATATCCCTTACGAGGAGGGTGTAACCTGAAAACAGGTTTAATGTTAACATCTTCTAATTTAACTTTTGATTCTAAAAGTGCTTTGGATAAATCCATTATTGATGAATAGTCAGTGTTCTCTTTAAGGTAAGCATCAGTAACTTTGTTACCTCCGATCAGCTCACCTCTCTCTTTAATAAGTTGAGATAAGGATTCTTCATCAATTTCTCCCCAGGTTATGTAGTCCTTTGATTTAACTAACATTCCCTGATAACTTGGATTTTCCGGGATTAATACTGCGTGATTTATTCTGTTAAGTTTTAACATTAATAAAGTGTCATTAATATCTTTATTTACACCAGCAGTACCTCTTACCCTTATTGCTGTTATCATTTTATCACCGATATATTATTTTTTTATTATACAGGGACGCCAAGGTTTTTTAATTCTTTTTGGCTTGCTTTGACTTTTGTTAGTTGCTTAAGAGCATCAAAAACTGCGAATGCAAAGTTCACTGTGGTTTGAGTCTGACCCATGGTCTGTGACCAAACATCGTCAATCCCACCGAGCTTCATTAAAGTTTTACCAACGTCTCCTATGGAAAGACCAACTCCTCCCGGTGCAGGTATGAGTGTTACTCGTACACTACCACTTTTGCCAGTTACTTTGAAGGGAACAGTGTGTTGTTTTCCACATACACATCCCCAATCTCCGCAACCTCTTCTAACTTTTATAATGTTAAACTTAGCATCGTCGACTGCTTTTCTTATGGCTGGTCCTACTTCTTTGGCTTTTCCTTGACCCAGCCCAACATAACCATCTTTGTTACCTACTGCAACAATTACTCGAAAGTTAACTTTCCGACCAGATTTATGCATTCTCTGTACAAGATTTACATCCATTACTTCTTCTTCTAGATCTGGTAGTAAAGTGTCAACTATTTCCAGTTCCATTATGGGAAGGCCTTTTTCGAATATTTCGTCAATATCGGTGATGGTACCTTCCTTCACCATGTATCCCAATTTAGTTTTGGGTTCCCATTCTTCCTTATTATAATTCATTATGATACCTCATCCGTTATTTTCTGCTTTATTTCTTCAAAATGGTTAGGGAGATCTGTAGGTGATAGGCCATTATCTAAGTATTGTGAAAATTTCTTTTTAAGTTCATCTTCATCTAGAGTTTTAGCGTATTCTACTATATGTTCTCCTTGGATTCTTGAGTCTTCAGGGAGAATAACATCATTATGAGGAATTTCAAGGCCTGCGTCTACTGCGCCTTTCAAAGCAGCAAATATTTTAGAACCTTTTATTGGTGATTTTAAACCAATATCCAATACTGCATCAGTTATCCCTTCTTTTAATGCTTTTTTACCACATAAATATCCGGTTAGATATGCTGCAGTAATATTCTTAGTATTCCCCAGCCATCCCATATTTTTAAGTTCTCTGGAATGTGCAGATATTAATGTTTCATCACCTTCAGGAGCAACATTTATAATCTGTGTTATAACATGATTATTGGTTATTCTTACTACAAGTCTTGACTTATCAACTTCGATAAGGTTTAATCTTGCCCCGTAATCTGTTTTTCCTTCCCTTCTTCTTTTGAAAGCAACTTTATATCTTGATCCGTGTGCCAATTAAATCCCTCCATGCCTACCTAAGCAAACCATGATCTCTGGCATAAGTTTTCATGTATGATTTGCTTCTGAATGCGCCACCTTTCGCCATTTTGTAGAGTTTACGGTAGGTGGTCTTGTTAATTTCCCGGTTATCTCTCATGCCTTTTAGATCTTTTCGTAAGGCCCGTATAGTAGTCATCCAAGCTTTTTTCTTAGGATTTCTAGCCCCTTTAGCTCCTTTTGTACTACCATGTCCTTTTCTTCTTCCTTTACTTTTTTGTTGAGCTATTTTCTTTGATCTGTAGCTACTAATTCCTTTTTGGGGTTTGGCTCTGATAATTTTACTATCAACGAGCTGTTTAACGCTTTCTCTGGTAATGGCCCTTGATACTTCTTCAATGTTTTCAGGGTCTATCCATACCCTGTTTACCCCAACTTTTAGTATATCTGCAGCCAATCTTTTTTGAGTAGTAAGATTCATTAATAAACCTCCGTTCAACCTTAAAAAAGGTTGTTAAAAGTTTTAATCTGAACATCAAATTATGAGTACAATTTCCAAATATTATAATTTATATTAGTACAATTTTCCTTGATTAGGATTCAATCAATTCGATTTCAGATAAATGATGCGAACATCATTTTATACATACAATGCATTTGGTCAGGTTAATTGATAATAATCTGAAATTTTATAATTTTAGATTATATTTTTTCCTTTTAATCCTTTTTTAACCAAATTCTATTTCATTTATTTAATTTTTCAGTCCACAAGTTCAAAGGTTTTTGTTAAGAACTTTTATTCCTAATTCCTTTGCCTTTTCAATCATTATTTCTTTTTTTCTTCTGCCGACTGTGGAACTGATTCTACCTGCTTGAGTGTCTGGATCCAAACTCTCAAGTTCCCTTATATTGCAAACAAGCACATCTTCAAAACCGGATGGATGAAGACCTTTTGTCTCGCTTGGAGATCCATAACCAACACTGGGCATAGCTGGTTTACCCTTTTCATATCTTCGCATTTTACTTGTTCTGCCCTTGGGTTTTCTCCATTTTTGACCAAGTTTTTTGTACCTGGCATATTCCTGTCTTTTAAATTTCTTTCTCATTGGATCACCGTTAAATCATTATTACCGATTATGCTCGATCTACAAGGTATATACCATCCTGGAATACCCTTGGATCTCTTCCTTTTATTTTGGTAGCCTGTTCCAGGTTTGCCATGGTTTGTCCGACATCTTCCTTATTGATTCCAGTGACTAACACCTCATCGCCCTTTATCTGAACTTTAGCATCCCCTACGATTTTTGCAGTTCTGGGATATCTTTCACCAAGAAAATTATCAATGGTTACTTTATTTCCAGTTGCTTTTACCGTCATAGGGAAATGAGCGTAAACAATTTTCATTTTATAGGTAAAGCCTTCCTTTACTCCATGAATCATATTAGTTATGTGAGATTTTGTTGTTCCTAACATGGCTTTGTCTTTCTTTTTTGGGAAGTGTGCTTCCACAATGACATTGTTATCCTCTGTTTTTATGAAAATATTTTTTGAGGAAAATTTTCTGGAAAGCTCTCCTTTAGGTCCTTTAACCTGTACTGTATCGTTTAGGATTATTTCCACGTCATCTGGAACAGGGATTTCTTCCCTTAGAACTGCTGCTTGAACCATCATATCACCTTAGTAAATAAACGCAAGGAGCCGCCCACCAATACCTTTATCTTTCGCTTCTTTGTGGGTTATTATACCTTGTGGTGTTGTAACTATCATAATACCAAAATTCTTAGCAGGTAAATATCTTTTCTCAAATTTTTCGAATTCGTCCTTATTTACAGCGTGTCTGGGCTTGATTACACCACATTTGTTAATGTTTCCTTCCAGTTCTACTATAAATTTTCCTGCTTTGTTATCGTCTACAAATTCGAAATCGCCTATATATCCCTCTTTTTGCATTGTTCTTAAAACACGACCAATTAACTTGGATGCAGGAGATACAGTGCATCTTTTATTTCCCTGCAATTCATTGTTTCTCATGTTTGTTAGAGCATTTGCTAGAGGATCCATAAGAGTCACAATAAACACCTCTAATTATATTTTTTAAATCCTATTTTTGGTGCGAGTTCTCTGAAACACTGTCTGCATAACATTAGACCATATCTCCTAACCATGGCAGAATGGTCCCCGCATCTTCTACATTTTCTTGATGCCTTTCCATATTTTCTTGGCACATTATCACCTATTTTATCTTAATCCCAAATTTATCCTTCATAAAGTCCATAGTTTCTTCTGGTGTGGCCTTATGTTTAGTTGGAACGGATTTTCTTTGGATTTTTCTTTTTTTAATCCTGTAACCCGGTTTTTCAAATGTTATGGAAACATTCATGCCAAATATACCAATATCAGGGTCGTAACGCATTCCTGGAATATCAATATGTTCTTCTATACCGAATGAAACATTTCCTTGATTATCAAACTGTTTTGCTTTTAATTTGTTGCCTATACCATCTAATACCATTTTAATAGCATTTTTAGCTTTTTCGCCTCTTAATGTAACTTTACATGCTATAGGTTGTCCCTTTCTTATACCAAATTCAGGATTAGTAACTTTAGAGTAGGTACGAACAGATTTCTGATTGGTCATGGAGGTTAAAAGTTTTTCAGCTCGAACTAATGCTTCTCCCCCCTCACCTACACCAATATTTACTGTGGCTTTGGCAATCTTTACTTCTTCCATCGGATTCATCTATTTACCTCCGGGAAGTGAAATTGCAGGTTCTTCTTTACCGATTACAAACACGTAATCTTTTAAGGTAAGGAAAGACTTTTTGTCATCAGTTTCAATTACAACAGTGTTAGGCATGGATGATTTGGTAATATTAATTTCTTTAATTCTGCCTATTTCACCAATGTGTTTTCCTCCAGTTACCAGACCAATAGTCCCATTTTCGAAGTTTATAGTTTTAGTTATCTCCTGTTCAGGAACTTTCAATACTAAAACATCACCAGCGCTAAATTGATCGTCTACTAGACAGTTTCTACCATCATGAAGATTTAATTGAATTTTTCCAGCTTTAATAGTGGTTTTGTCTTCAATTTTACACAATTTAAATTCTGAATTTTCTTTGGGTATAGGATGAAGAACCAACCTACCCTTTTCGTCAGGTAGAACTCGGTAAGTATCTTCAGAATCCGGAATTTCAATAACATCCATGAATCCTACAGGAAACTTATAATCTTTTCTTATTCGTCCATCAACTAAAATTTTTCCAGTATTTATAATTCTTTTTGCTTCTCTTGAATTATCCGCGAGTTTTAAGATGTCACGAATTATTATAAGTAAAGGTAAAGAATTTTCTATAGAATGAGGACCTGCACTAGGTTTTACTGTCCATTTATCTTCTTTTGTATGAATAGGCCATGTTTTTGGCGATTTAAAACGTTTAAGATGTTTTCTTGAACCCATCTTTGCCATTTTATCCCTTCCTCTCTAATATATTATTTCTTTCATCATCACTTAGATCTAACTCTATGATCATTAGGTTTGAGGGATGGATAGGGGAGTAAACTTGATTCCCATCAGGTTTTTTTATTATTAATCCTTCTACCATTACTTTATAATGTTTAAGATCAATTTTTTCCACTTTTCCCTCGTGATCTTTAAAGTTCCCACGCATGACTTTAACTGTGTCACCAGATCTCACAGGTAGAGATCTTTTATCGTATTTACTTTGAAGTTCACTGCTCAGAGTAACACCCATTAATTTATTACGCTTGTGTAATGGTGCGTTATGGATGAACTTTCTCTGTTTTCTCGGTTGTTTTGACATATAATCACCTTGATAATTAAAAAATTATATTTAAACAATTATGCTTGCTGCACTGCCAACAGTTGGCCATCTATCTGCTGCTTCCTTAGCAACAGGTCCTCTGATCTCAGAACCTTTTATGGTTCCTTCAGGAGTTATAATAACAGCAGCATTATCTTCAAATTTAACTCTTAAACCGTCAGCCCTTCGATATTCCTTTTTTTGTCTTACCACTATGGCGGTAAGTACTTCTTTTCTCATGTCTGCGGTTCCTTTTTTAACAGAGACTATCACCATGTCACCCACACCTGCAGGAGCTAGTCTTCTCCTAACACCTTTATAACCCTTTACAGAGACTATTTCAAGTTCTCTTGCGCCGGTGTTATCCACACACTGGAGTCTTGCACCTATAGGCAGGGCTTTTGTAACGTTTGATGTAATAGCCTTCATCTTATTTCTCTCCTTTAACCTCAACTATAACAAAATTTTTGGTTTTACTCAGTGGTCTGCATTCTGCAATCTTCACTATGTCACCAATTTTTACATCGATACAGTCGGGTTTGTGTGCTTTAATTTTTGATTTTCTCTTTTCATATCTTTCGTATTTTCTAATAAATTTATAAAAACTTCTTTCTACTGTAATAGTCCTTTCTGCTTTATCACTTGTGACGGTCCCTTCCAGTATTTGACCTCTTACAGGAAGAGTGCCATGGAAAGGGCAGTTTGGATCATTACATTTTGATTTAGGTTCTGGTACATCAATGCCAACCATATTATCACCAATATTTTCTGAATTTTTTTTTAATTCTATCTTCAGGACGAGTCATTAGGATTTTGCCTTTTAATTCAACTACATTTCCATCTTTTAATATGAAATGAAAAGTTGCTACATTTTTAGGAATTAAAACTTCGTCTCCATTGATTTTCTCAATTTTAATTGTATTCTTGGTCTCGTCAACAACTTTTCCTTTTATTCCGATTAAATCCGAATTTGAACTTTCTGTGATCAGGACTGAAAGTCCAATAAGTTCGTGCCGAAAGATGTTTTGTGGACTTATCATATTCCATGATTTGCCAATTGTTAGATGAAATGGAATAAGAGAATCTATTAAATTCAATAAACTAATTTAATAATTTTATTTATGATATCTATCTCTTATTTCAATCGTATCTGAAGAAAAACCCATATTTGCAAGAACTTCTTTTACTTTTCTTTTTTGATCCCCTTGAAGTTCTATCTGGCCTTTCTTGGCTGTTCCTCCACAAGCACATTTTGCTTTAAGCTCTTTTGTTAGTTCTTTCACATCAATGTCGTGTTCATCTATCCCTTCGACGATAGTCATTAATTTTCCGAACCGCCTTCTTACGGTATAGACTTTAACTGTTTGAACTTCTCTGGCAATTTCTTCACAGACGCATAATTCCTCTGGAAGACCGCACACATCACAGATTTTCATCTAGTTTATTTCTCCCTTTTTTTCATTAATGATAGTAAGAACACGAGCAATTGTTCTTTTGAGTTCCTTGATTTTCCCTGGATCTTCGTAAACTCCAGCTGCAGAACTTTTAGAGACGTTTTTTGCATGTTCAGCCTTAAGTTCATCCAGTTTTTTCTGGATTTCGTCCAGTTCCATCTCTCTTATTTCTTTGCTCCTTAATATAACCATTTACTTCATCCCTTGTTATGTATATTTTATCTTTTCAGTTATATTTATTCAGATTTATCTGACTTTTCTTCAGTAGTTTCTTCGGTTTGTTGGTCTTCAACTGCTTTTTCAGTTGAATCTTCCTTACTTTCAGTTTTATCTGGTTCAACATCATCTTTTGATGAACCTTTATCCTTAGTTTCTGATTTAGCAGGTTTTTCTTCAGTATCTTCAACTTCAGCAATTTCTTCGGCTGTTTCAACTGCATCTTTTACAGCTTTTTTGACATCTTTAACTACCTTTTCTGCAGATTTTTCTACGTCTTTAGCTACTACTTTAGCAACTTTCTTGACATCTTCAGCTGCTTTTTCTGGAGATTCTTCTACATCTTCAGCTACTACTTTAGCAACTTTCTTGACATCTTCAGCTGCTTTTTCTATAACTTCAACATCCTTTTTAGCAGCCTTTTTAGCAGATTTTTTTATAGTTTCAATGTCTTTTTTAGCTTTTTTCACATCAACAACTTCTTTGACATCTTCAGCTACTTCTTTTGCAGCTTTTTTGACATCTTCTACTGCCTTTTTTGCAGTTTCTTCTACAGCGTCAATGTCTTCAAGAGCAGAATCTTCAGTCTCTAAAGTTCCCATTACCTGATCAACTGATTCTTCTTTTATATCAGGTTTTAATATGTCCACTTTATCTGGAAGAACAACATCTGGGGGCATAATTCTAACATATATACCTAAAACACCCGGTTTAAGTTGAACAGTAGCAAATCCTTCTCTTACAAATCGAGTGGATGGTTCACCACATCTTTTTATGTAACCGTCAGTGAATTTTGCACAAGCTGATCGGGCACCTCTTATTTTACCTGAAATAGTAACTTCAACACCTTGAGCTCCGGCACCCATAATTCTTCTAAGGGCAGTATAAGCAACTCTTCTAAAGTGCATACCTCTTTGCAACATGTTTGCAATTTTATATGCCATTATTTTTGGGTTCAGTTCAGGTACGTCAACTTCTTTAACCTCAACTTGAGGATTTTCAATTCCAAAGTCGGTTTTCAAGTTTTGGGTTATACTGCGGACAGTTTTTCCACCTCTCCCAATAACCATACCTGGACGTTCAGCGTAAACCACTACCATTGTACCTAAGGGAGTTACTTGGATTTCCATTCCACCGTAACCTGCTCTTTCAAGTTCGTTTTCAAGGTATTCATCTATCCTTGTTCTTCTAAGACCTTCAGTGACAAAATCTTTTTCAATCATGTAATCTATGCCTCCCCTAGAATTATCTGAATGTGGGTGGTTGGTGTATTAAAAGGACTTGCTCTCCCGAATGCTCGGGGCGTCCATCCCCTTATAACAAAACCGCGATGGCTGGATATGTGTTTTATTCGGAGACTTTCCGTATCCAATCCTTTGTACTCTGCGTTAGCCTCTGCGTTGATTAAAACATTTAAAATCTGTTTTGCAGCTTTAACAGGGTAGCGACCGCTAGGCCATCCTTCTATACCTCTTTTATGACCTACTTTTTTGTTATGTCTTCTGAATGGTACTGCTTTCTTCATTTGAATAACTTCTTCCAGATACTCTTTGGCATTCTCTATTTTCATGCCCCTGATTTGGTTACATATCTCAACAGCATGTTTTGGTGAAATCTTAAGGGATCTCCCAACGGCTTTTGCTGTTTTTTCTTCGTCACCTGTATAAGCGTATTTAATTTTTGCCATTGTATATTCTCCTTATTTAAGCGGCACAAACATTGATGACCTGGTTGCTCCCATTCCGGGATCTCCGTGTTCCACCCTTTTCCTGGTGAGTGCAAATTCCCCGAAGTAACATCCAATCATTTCGGGCTGTATTTCCACATTCACGAATTCCTTACCATTGTAAATTCCAAAGGTTAGTCCTACCATCTCTGGAAGAATTATCATATCCCTACAATGAGTTTTGATAATCTGTGGTCTTCCACCTTTGTTTTCTTGCTTTTTCAATTTTCTTATTTTTTCCAGTATCTTTTTCTGCCTTGGTAAAAAGCCCTTTTTTAAGGATCTTCTCTGTCTTGCTGGGAACAATTCTATTACATTGTCCAAAGGCATCTGTTGTAATTCTTCTAATGTATAACCGCGATACATAAATTCTTTTCTAGCCAATAATTCACCTCCTATCTTCTCTTCCCTGTTCTTTTAGCAGCTATTGAACCAACTTTTCGTCCTGGTGGTGCGTGTCTTGATATTGTGGTTGGTCTTCCTGGATGCTGTCTGTTTCCTCCACCATGTGGGTGGTCTACAGCATTCATAGCAACCCCTCTAACAGTAACATTCTTTTTACCCTTAGCTTTCATAGCATAATATCTGTTACCTGCTTTGAGGTATGGTTTTTCTTTTCTACCTCCACCTGCTACAACACCGATTGTTGCTCTGCAACGAGGATTAAATGCTTTTAATTCGCCGGATGGCAGTTCAACTACTGCTTTATCCACATCATGAGTGATCAAAGAAGCGTAAGTTCCAGAAGAACGGACAAATTTTCCACCGTCTCCAGGATTTCTTTCAAGATTATATACTGGTGTACCTTCAGGGATTTCAGCTAGTGGTAATGAGTTACCAGAATTTATTGGGGCTGAAATTCCACATATTATATCATCATTAATTTTTATACTTTCTGGTGCTAATATCAATCTTTTTTCACCATTTTCAAATTTGACAAGAGCTACAGGGGCGGTCCTTCCAGGATCGTGCATAATATTTACAACTTTACCCTTCAAACTACCTTCTTTTTCCAAATTATCATATGATCTGTACTCAATTTTTCCTTTGAAACGGTGAGACGCACTTTTATAAGTTGGAGTTCCCCTTCCTCTCCTCTGGGTTTTTAAACGTTTTCCCATTTTATTTCCTCCATAAACATTAATAGACCTACAAAATCAGGCCCTATTAGAATACTCCCATTTTTACTGCTATGTCTTCAGCATTATGTTCTTTAGCCAGTTTTATGTAAGCTAATTTGTTTCCTTTGGAGGTGATTTGAGTATTTACTTTTTCAACTTTTACTGCAAATAAATCCTCAAAAGCTGTTTTTATCTCAGTTTTGTTGGTTTGTCTTAGAACAACAAATGTTAGCTCATTATTCTGGTCAATTAAATTCATACTTTTTTCTGTGACATGCGGTTTAACAATTACTGCATAAGGATCCATATCTACACAACCTTTTAATCATTATTATTGAAATAAGTCACCTAGTTTTTCTATAGCTGATTTAGTAAAAACCGTTAATCTACCGGGGTGAGTACCGGGTGCTAAAAGTTCAGCATTCAAGTTATCTACTACTACAACATCTACGCCAGGATGGTTTCTTGCTCCTAAACTTATTCCCTTGTCTTCACCTACAACTATTAGGGGACCCTTAGGTGATTTGTATTTTCTACCTCTCATTTTACCTTTACCAGAGCGTATTTTTTTACCGTTTTTAGCTCGGACAATATCATCTATTAATCCTAGTTTCTTGAAAATTTCCCTAGTTTCTTTGGTTTTTTTGACTTTAATCAATTCATCATCTACAATTATAGGGAGTTGAGGCACATTTTCAATTTCATGTCCTCTATTTTCAACTAAAGATTGATCGGTAGTAGCTGCTATGGCAGATCTTATAGCGAATCTTCTCTCTTTTCGATTAATTTTTTCATGTAAAACTTTTTCAGGCCGTGGTGGGTGAGCTCTCCTACCGCCTACGGTTTGAGGTGCGAATGCTGCTTTTGATGCTGCTGGATGTCTGCTTCCCTTAATTCTACGCACCATAGCCACTCCACGCCCTGCACCGAAAGATTCGGCAGTGTTACGCTTACCAGCCATAGGATTTGAACCCCATGGTTGGATTCTCGCTGTTTGTGAGGATATAACTGCTCTTTTTATTAGGTCTGGTCTGAATTGCTCACTGAAAATTTCGGGCAAATCAATTTCATCTACGACTTCACCTTCTAATGAATAAACCTTGAACTTCTTCATTTGCATCACTCTTTAACTTAAACGCCTTGTTTTGAAGCTGTGCTGATAAATGATATTTCAGGTGCTTCGCCTTGTTTTCCATTAGGCCTTATAGCTTTTCTTAAGACTATTAACCTCTTTGATGGACCCGGCACTGATCCTTTTATCATAATAAAATCACTTTTTACCAATCCATACTTCACAAATCCGCCTTCGGGATTTACTGCATCAACTTCAGATGATTCTCCTATCTTTAAAATTCTCTTATTATATTCTGTTCTTTTGTGATATCCCATTTGACCAGCTTGTGCTACAGTCCACATGGTTCTAGAAGGAGTCCATGGCCCGATAGAACCTACATGTCGTCCTTTACTGCTTCTTGCAGCTTTTCCATATTGTATTCTAATTCCCCATCTTTTTACTGGTCCCTGGAATCCTTTACCCTTAGTAATAGCAATAGAATCAACATATTCCCCTTCAGAAAAAATATCATTAACAGTTATTTCTTTTCCTAAAATCTCTTGAGCATAGTTAAGTTTGTCATCAACGTTTTTCCCGCCAATTCCAAACTCTAATACTTCAGGTTTCTTTTTGGGGACACTGGTATTCTTAGGATTTGTGTGTATTATTAGTTTTATATCTTCCACAAAATCCATGTTTTCTTTAAGTTTTTCTAAATTAGAATCAGTATTATAGTCTTTAGGTAGACTTATTTTTCTTGATAACTCGTCTGTTAAATTATCTGCTAGAACATCCAACATAGTTTTTAAGCCATTGGTAGTTTTTTCATAGGCTCTTATGCCCATAACCACCATGGGTGGGATTTCAAGAATAGTAACAGGTGTTGCTACTTCCATTCCCTCGGTTGGTGAGTTTTTAACGTTATCTTCCATCATTACGTGGGTCATTCCCACTTTATATCCTGCAAAACCAAGCAGACTCGGTTCTGCATTTTCTGGCCAGGATTTTATTCTAGGCGTCTCCTTGGCCGCTCTTTTTCTAGGACTAAATGCAACTGATCCTTTTTTTGGTTGGTGATGTCTAACCATTTAATTTTACCTCCTTACATATAGCAAATTTCCAATTTTCCTGATTATTCTGCATTTAAGATTAGATTAAACACAGATAAAGTAGCTAAAACCGCTTCTTCCGTCCTTACAGTCTTAGTCCCCTGTTTGGGGACTGTGTTTACATCAATATCCACAATGTTTTGGCCCTGAATTATATCATGTAAGCCTGAATAAGGACCACCAAACAAAATAGCTAGATGTTTGGCTTCTTTTAACTTATGTTTTACTTCATTTAGAATAGAAGTGATGGGCTCCCCAAAACGGGATGTTGAAACCACAACATCAGGTTTTGCTGCCCGAATACTATCATATAAATTTTTATTAGAGGATAATGTATCGTAACCCCAGTAAACGTCAGGTTCATCTGGTTCGATAATTATCTCTTTTGCCAGCTTTGTTATTTTAAAGCTTAATATTTTATTCACACTGAGTTTTTCCTTGCATAAAGCTAATTTTTCGGCTCCAATATCAACAACCGTACCTTTTTTTGTCCTTTTAAGGGTTAAACCTTGTCGATAATCCCCTTGAACCGGCATTTCTTTGGGATGATGAGGAGATCTCAGTGGCGGGAGAATTCCCACGTGTTTTAATTCTTTTTTTATAGGAAATACCTTCTTTCGAAGATATTGGGGTGTATTCATATAATTGAGAATATCACTAATAAACTTTGCCTCTTGGGGGTCTGCATCGTCATTGTAGACCACAATCTTATCAACATTAAAAATTGCTGCAGATCTACCAATAAGTCCTACCTTATAGGTTTTTATTTTTAAATCTTTTGATTCTGCAGTTAAAGAGGCCGGTATGAAAATGGTTAAGTGCTTTATTCCCATCTTCAAATATTTGTTTTAATAGGTTATAAAGCTTGTTGTCCATAACCCTAACTACCTTTTTCTAGAAATATCATTATTCATTGAATATGATATGAATATCACTTACAATATAATTTGCAAGAATAGACATTCAGAGTTTCAGTGGTATCCTAGATTCAAACTTGTAATATGGTAGTTTAAGTCTATAGATTAATCTGTCTAAATAGGTTTGATTAATTTTCTGATTTCTAATATATATAATATGTGGTCGAACCGATTTTTTTAAATTAATTTATGAGATTATAATTTTTCATATCAATTATTCATATATGTGAAGATCAGTATCATCCCCATTATATAATCAATATCAACATATCATCCCCTATTCGTGGAATATAATTTTTATTTAAATACTAAAACTAAAAAAGAACTTTATAATAAATTATAACCTTAAAAAATTATCAAGTGAAACTTATTCATGATTTTATAACCCTAACTACCATTACATTAATATTAATCTTCTCTTTTTCATGAAAATGGTAAATACGAGGTATAACAAATTCATAATAGAATTTATGAGTTAAAAGCCCGCCTAATGAGTTAAAATAGTTATTAACAAATTTTTCTGTCTCTTTTATGTGAAATGAATAAACTGTAGGGGCTATTTCCAAGGCTTTCTGCATAAATAGCCTATCTGCTTTTTTTCGGTGGGCCTTTTGAGCACCAAATGGAGGATTTTGAATTACAGTATCGGCTCTGGATGAGAAGTCTTCAATGTCTGAATGTATAAATTTTACTCTATTTTCAACTCCAAAATGTTCTGCTTCTAATTTGGCAACTCTCAATGCCTCTGAATCAATATCTACACCTAAAGATTCCTTTGCACCTAAAAGTGCAGCTCCGATTGTAAAAATTCCTGTGCCACAGCCAAGATCAATCACTTTTTTTTCTTCAACATCTCCCAGGGCATATGCATTCCATAAAACATCTGCCGCAATTTTAGTTGGAGTAAGATATTGTTCAAATTGAATATTAGGGGATGGATTAGAAGGTATTCTTTGAAGGGCCATTTCTAACTGTTTTTTTCTAGTTATTATTTGTTTCATGTTACTCCCCTATTACTAATTCAACAGTATAATCTGATTATGTACACTTTAGTAAAAGACCCAATAACCTTCTTTTTAAAAAATTTTATTATATAATAATATTATTAGAATTGATATTTTTATAATAAAATGGTTAAGATATGAAAATAAAAAAAGTAAAGGAAGTATATAAAATTTATTAAATATAATAATTGACATAGTTATCCACTGAGAAAGTTTGAATAAATTAGTAACTAATTAAAAAAGATGAATAGATTTAATTTTTTTAATCTAGGGAATATGAATCAAAGAATTAAGTAGATATAAGGAGATACCATGTTTAAGAAAGTATTGGTTGCCAACCGTGGAGAAATTGCAATAAGAGTTATGAGAGCTTGCAGGGAACTAGATATTAAAAGTATTGCAGTTTATTCAGATGCTGATAAAAACTCACTTTTTGCCAAGTATGCTGATGAAGCATATAATATTGGAGGATCTGCTCCATCTCAGAGTTACCTGAATATTGAAAAAATAGTCCAGGTAGCTGAAGCTAATGGGGCAGAAGCAATACATCCAGGATACGGATTTTTAGCTGAAAATTCTAATTTAGGAAAGGAATGTGAGAAACATGGTATGAAATTGATAGGACCCGAACCCAAAGTAATAGAAGCCATGGGAGATAAAATAACCTCTAAAAAGCTTATGAGAAAAGCAAACGTCCCGGTAATTCCAGGTACAGATAAGGGAATTACTAAAATTGATGAAGCAATTAAAATTGCAGAATCTATTGGATATCCAGTTATAGTTAAGGCTTCTGCCGGTGGTGGTGGAATAGGTATGCGGACAGTTTATGAGGAAGATGAACTGATAAGAGCTATTGAATCTACACAATCCGTGGCCAAATCTGCTTTTGGAGATTCTACAGTTTACATAGAGAAATATTTAGAAGAACCAAGACATATAGAGTTCCAGATCTTAGCTGATGAACATGGCAATACCATCCATGTAGCTGATCGTGAATGCTCTATTCAAAGAAGACATCAAAAACTCATAGAAGAAGCTCCTTCACCCATTATGACTGATGAATTAAGAAAACAGATGGGATCAGCTGCAATTAAAGCAGCCACACATATTGGATATACTAATGCAGGGACTGTAGAATTCTTGTATTCAAATGGAGATTTCTACTTTTTAGAGATGAACACCCGTATTCAAGTGGAACATCCTATTACTGAGGTAATAACCGGCGTTGATCTGGTTAAAGAACAATTGAGAATAGCTTCTAATAACGAATTATGCTGTAAACAGGAAGAAATACAGGTAAGAGGTCATGCCATTGAATGTCGTATAAATGCAGAAGATCCACTTTCAGATTTTGCTCCAAATCCAGGAAAAATCACTGGTTACCGGTCGCCGGGAGGCAATGGAATACGAGTTGACAGTGGGGTTTATATGAATTATGTAATACCTTCTTTTTATGATTCAATGATCTCCAAACTTATTGTATGGGCCAGAACCCGGGACGACGCCATTGCCCGGATGCAGAGAGCTTTAAGAGAATATATTATACTTGGAGTTAAAACCACTATACCTTTCCATAAGGCTATAATGAAGAATGAAAACTTTAGAGAAGCCAGGTTACATACTCATTTTGTAGATGAACACAAGAACGGTATAATGGATGATATGCAAAAAGTTCTTTATGAGGATAAAGAAATAGAAGCAAGGTTAAAATCCACTTTTTTACCTAATAAAAAAATTGCAGCAATATCTGCTGCCGTAAACAATTATATGGCCCATTCAATATCTCAAAAAAGGGCTGAATAAGGGGGATTAAAATGAGATTAAACGAATTGGTTTTAGATTTTTTCTATGAAAAAAAGGGGAAATATATCCCTGCATCCAAGATTGCTTCTGATTTAGATATTTCAGAACCAGAATTAATAGAAATTATCCAATCACTGGAAGATCAGGAATATAAAATAGCCTTCTCTGAGGGACAGGGATACAAAATTGAAGAAACTCCTAATCTATTGCTTCCTTATGAAATAAAAAGAAATTTAAACACTGATTTCATTGGAAAAAAGATCTATTATTACCAAGAAGTTGACTCAACCAACGACTTAGCTAAAGAATTGGCAGAAAATGGTGCTGAGGATGGAACATTAATCATTGCACAAACCCAGAGAAGAGGTAAGGGAAGACATGGCAAAAAATGGATATCTCCCAGTGGAGGGATTTGGATGACTATAATATTAAGGCCTACCATATCCCCTGAAAAAGCTCCCCTATTAACCCTGGTTACTGGAGTTGCAGTTGCTGAAACTATAAAAGAACAAACTGGATTGGATGTTAAAATTAAATGGCCCAATGACATATTAATTGATGAAAAAAAGGTCTGCGGAATTCTCACAGAAGCACATGCCAGATATAATACTTTAGACTACGTAATTATTGGAATTGGCATCGATGCCAACGTAGATATTGAACTTTTCCCTCAAGAGTTAAGAAACGATGCAACATCAATAAAACAAGAATTAAAAAGGGAAATATCTTATGTGGAACTTGTTCAAAGATTTTTAGAAAAATTCGAAGACTTTTACTTTGAATTTAATGAGGATAAATTCCCAGAAATACTTAGAAAATGGCGAAAGTATTCTAAAACCATTGGAAGCTATGTAGAAGTGCATAAAAAACTAGGAAAAGTTGTAAGAGGCGAAGCTGTTGGTATTAACAAAAAAGGTGCACTTATTTTAGAATTAGATGATGGTAATTTAAGAAAGGTATTCTCAGGGGAGTGCATACACCTAAATTAAATTACAGTTTTTTTTCTTTCTTGATAAAAAAAATTTGAATTGAAGATCATTTCACACTTATTATGGCCGGCTCTCCTAATTTACCCTGAATTTGAAATTTCTTATCCATTATTTTTTCTGCAACATAAATATTAGTTGTAGTATGCTGGGTTAGCTCACATGTTTTAATTTTAGAATGACCAGAAGCGGCCATATATGGAATTATCTGGTCACCCATATACTTATCTAGCGGTGCTTTTTTGGATATATGGTATATGAGTTCATTTGCAGCATTTTTTCCTACAATTTCAGCACGTTTTCCAGGTTTTCCAATAGCACTTCCACCAATGGGATTATTTCCGCTGGTCCATAAAACTATACCTGATCCCGGCCCTAAACTATCGGATTTACACTGGATTTCAATGTCTACATCATAACCACATTTTTCAAGGATTTTTTCAGCGGCATGGGCTTGCCTTGTTGCAACATGATCTGGGAGTTTGCTGCAATGTGAAATTCCTTTTATACTATCTATCTCTATATAGGTTAGATTCAAATGTTTTAATTGTTTTAAAGGATTTATTACTGCTTTAATTATCCCGCCGCCCCGTGGATAATATCCTCTTTTAATTAAATCGACTTTGACATCGTATCCTAATAATCTTAGCAGAGGCAGTGTTACATTTTTGAAATAATCAATAGATGGTGACCATCTCACATCTGTTCCTCCCCTAATCTCTAATTTTACAGTAGAATCTGCAAACATGGAAGGTATCATTAATGATTGGAGGACCAGGGTAATGCTACCTGCCGTTTTTATATCAATCTGGTAAGTTCCTCCAGATATGGTACTGGGATTAAAATAAATTTCTTCAGAGCCTATATTTAGACCAGAACAATATGCGCCAGTCAAATTTGACAGAGCTTTGATGGCTGTAAGATGCTGGGGTGCTAACCCTTTTTTTGGACGGTTAGCACGGATATTTTTTATATGTATTGATTGGCCCTTTAGAGCAGATAAAGCAGTCGCAGTTCGTATAATAGCACCGCCACCCTCACCATATGAACCATCAATGATTATCATCATTTAAACCAGTAAAATATTTTGATAAAAATATGTTTGAAAACTATAAAAAGAATGTAGAATAGTTTTTAATGTTTTGATGGATTCAGAAAATCCTCAATTAAATAGATATGATTTACATGCATCTAAATCATTTATTGTATCTGTGAGGACCTTAAATGTGTCTGTAAATGCTTTTACAATAAAATCCGTGGTTATTTTTACCGCGTCTTTGGATGCCAGATCAATTCGTATGGTAGCAGAAGCCCCCGGCATCCCTACTGCGGGTATAGTTATTATATGATGATTTTTTAAAAGTATCATGGCAAATATAAATGAAACCTCCTGGGATGAGAGAACTGTTTTATGACCGTTGATTTTCAATTCGTTGATTAAACCCTCAGCAGATAACATTATACCGGTTGGCGTTTTTTTAACATTTTTAAAATGTTGATTTAGTGCGTTATATGTCTCATTTTTCTTTTTATTTGCATCAAAAATTCTATCCGGAGTGAATTTCTCTAATGTCCTTACCATACCTGCAATAACTGGTGGTTGTGCCTCTAAACCGAATTCATATGATTTAGATTTTATTTTATCAATAAATTTAGCTTTTCCAGCCATTAATCCTCCCCTAGGACCTTCTATTAATTTATCCGTACTTTTAATAACCAGATCTGCACCTAAATCCATAGCCTTTGGTTGCTTATGAATAATGGTCCTTAAACTAGCTCCAGAAGCATCGTCCACAAATATGGGTACATTTTTTGATTTGGAAATCTCAACTACCTTATCAAATTCTTCACTTTTAATGATATCATGATCCATAGTTGATCCAGTTATAATAACCAGACTGGTGTCGTCAGTGACTCTGAAATTATCAATGTTATCAAATTCTGTGTAAACCGCCCCTACAACAGCAGCACTTCGGGGGATAGAAGGATGGGATGGAGATTTGGGAAGAAAATGAACGATCTCTTCACCAGGCTTAACAAGAGTTAAGATAGTGGCAAAAATGCCTGATGTTGTCCGATTAAAGGCTAAAACTTTTTCTCCACCTAAGTGTTCAATTCCTAATTTGGTCAATTGTTCTTCAAATAAAGCCGGCCCTGCATAGGTTTCAATCAACCCCAAATCTTCATCTTCAAGGGGGAAACCTCCAGATAATCCAGTTAAATCATAAAGACCTGCTTTTCCTTCTTTATTTAAAATGGAACCAATGATTCTTAGTGCATTGTCCCTCCTTTTTACTTCATCAGAACTTGAATCAATTAGCATTTTCGTCTTCCTTTTTAGTAGTGGATTGTTCGTCTTTATTGTTTTCTGGCTTAAGGATAATAGCATCATCTGCAGAATTCTGAAGAGCCGCACTAAATCCGGGTTCAGCACCAATTACAATCGTATCTTTTCCATTTTCCTTTGCTTTATTGATAATTGGTAAAAAATCAGCATCACGAGTCATGAGAGCTATTACATCAATATTCGGGTTGTAAATTAGTTCCATGGCCTCAACTGCCATGTAAACATCTGTATCTCCCGCCACAACTATGGGTGTAAATCCCTGATTTACTATGGCCTCTATAAGCTTATCAGATGCATATTGGTTGAGTAAAACCTTACCCACCCTCATATCACCATATTCTGCCATTATTTTTCTTACAAGATCAAGATTAAGGCTGAACTCTTTTCTTAACATATTAGGCCCATCTACCAAAAGACCTATATTCTTGCCTCCAGATTCTTTTCGTTTTAATGGAATATAATCTTTTAAAGAGGTCAATTTTTCAAAACTGCGCATTTTTTTCCTCCAATGTAATAAGTATAATTCTTAATAATAAAATTTATATCTATATTAATATTTTCTAAGATTTGTGTATTTAATAATTATCCAATATATGATATGTTTGATTGTAGATTTATGACTTTTCATAATACAGGATATTCCTAAACAAAATTTTCACAACACTTCCTTGTAATTATTTTACCATTAAAAGGTATCTCGCTTCCGATATATATAATTTGAAGCATTAAATTAAGTCATGAAAAAAAGGAATAATTTTATTTAAATAATTCCCTTAAAATTAATTATTCTTTAATAACAGCTACCTTTTTTGATTTCGTAGTAATAAGGGACAACTGAATAGAAACCAAACCTAATACTAAATAGAATAACAAAAAGATTAAAATAAAAAAAATTTGTATTAAAATTATTTAATTAATTTAATTTTTTCATGTTGAAATTATTTCATTCTATTTCAAGGGAAAATTCATCTTGGAACAGGTCTTTAACTATTTGAAGATCTGAATCCGTAAGCGCAGTTAGGGCCACTTCTTGACCTTCCCTAAGGTAATATTCTGCATCCACTATTTTGCCAGAATCATTCATATACAAAAAAAGCCCGTCCACAGAATTTTCTGGATTATCTGATGGTAAAAAAATTTCAAGCCTCACCAGGATCTCAGAACCACAAATACTATCATATAATTCATTTTTTTGTTTTTCACTCTTTAAGGCTTTTTTGAACTGTTTTATCCTTGAATCCAAATTTTTCTTGAAGTTTTCCGAATATTTATCTTTATTTTGCGCCATAATACCACTGTAACTGTTTTATTCTTTTATTTTCATTTATTTTTAATAAAAATAATTATAACTTAAATATTTTACTAAAAAAATTCTTATGAATCACAACTAAAATATCTTACTAAAAAATTCTAATTTAATATATTTAAATAGCTATCTGATTTACCAAATAATAACCTGGAAATAATACCTACAATTATATCAATCAAATAATAATTTAGATGGATTTAAACTGCACATAGTGAAAATTTCATCCTCCGATATGGTATTTTCTATCATTGAATTTACAAACAGCATCATACCGGTGGTAGGTTTAGGATTATGTTCTTGACCAAAATCCGTGGCCATTATACATTTTTTATATCCTACTTCTCTAATTGAATCAGCTATTATTTGGGGATTGATATTATCGTGTTTCTCCATACAAGCTACAAAACAGTGTTCTAAAAAGGCATATTTAGCCATTTCTATTTGTTCGTCAATTGAAGCACCAACAACTCTAGTTAAAGGGTGATTTATTAATATCTTCCATATTCCAAAGCTCCGGGCCGTGTCAATTACTTTAAATGTGTCATCTACATTTAAATGCCCAGTTGCCAGGATCATTTTATTCTGGGCAATGATGTGCAGAATATCTTCCATCTCATCATTATCAATACTTATTTCAGGATAGGATGTGGTGGGAAGCCAAACAATTTTCCCCCCCATTTCAGCAGTTTTTTTAACTGCATACGAATTTAATCCGCCTACATTTTTATTTAAACATATTCCACCAAAAACATTGAAACCTGAACTGATGCTTGCCAGTTTAGCCCGGCCCACAGTTGATTCTGCATGTGATTTTATTATGATAGCCTTCATTTTTTCATTTTTAGAATCTAAAGCCGCTTCAATATCGTTTAATAATCTTGGCCGTGTATCTGGAGCAGTGTGGATATGGGTGTCAACAAATCCTTGAAGTGGATTTATCTTTTTTGACTTTTTCATATAAATTTTCTCCATGAGCATCCATAGACACTATTAAAGGTCCGAAATCCTTAACTTCCAGTTCCCAAATTGCTTCAGGGACTCCTAAATCAATCCAGTGGACATTTTTAACTTTTACGATTGATTTTGAATATAGAGCAGCACACCCCCCAACAGCAGATAAATATACTGCATTATGTTTCACCAGTGCTTCAGAAGTATTTTCGTCCATTCCTCCTTTTCCAATAACAGCACTTAAACCTAATGCAATAACTTCTGGTTTATATGGATTCATCCGTGTACTGGTAGTAGGTCCAACCGCTACCATTTTAAAATCTTCAATTTCATCACTGCCTTCTGATTTCCCGGTTTTTTTTACAATAGGACCTGCATGAAATATTACTGCTCCTTCTAGATCAACAGGCGGGCCTTCCTTGATAATTCTTAAATGAGCACTGTCCCTGGCTGTGTAAATTATGCCAGAAAGGTATACTACATCTCCAATTTTTAAATTTTGAATGGTACTATCTTTAATTGGTGTTTGAAGTTTTAATTCCATAAAAATCATCCCTTAGTATTATATTAAATATTCTTTGCAGATTTTCAAGGCCAAGTTTTATTTAGATGAATCCCTAAAATGATTATGTTCTAGTGCACTACCATATCATAAAATGACAATATTCAACTAGAATAGCATATATGATTAAATAATATATTGGAACCCATATGATAATTTAATTTCTAGAAATATTTTTATTGTAATACATATATTCTTAGTTAGATAATATATTTCAGATTCAATTAGTTTAATTGGTGTCAAGTTATGTCCAGTGTTAAAAATGTGACCGGTCTTTCAAAGTATATGGTGAGCCTTCCCCGTACTAAAACTTCGTTATTCAGCATCATATTCGTTAGTTTCCTAGTGGGGATAACTGCTTCATTGATAGAATCAAGTGAATTATCTATTCTTTATAATGTAATATATGGAGGAACAGCGGGATTTTTTATTTTTGGTTTTTCTTCTATAATGACAGGTGGTTTAACCCAGTATCTTGTTAACAGTTTTAAGGGTCGGAAAATGAAAATGAAACAATCCATGTTTCTGGCCTTTATCTCCATGATGATCATCGCCATTATATATTTAGTTGGAGTTGTGATTTCAGAATTTACATTATATAATTATATCATAGATGCCTTGATTTTTGGTTTTGCTCTTGCTTTTGCATTTCGGATAATTGTTATATGGGCCACTTCTAATATTTCCCTTTTGAAATCCATATTTCTGGCATCATTTCAACCCGCGCTTATATTTAGTATGTTGATTGTAATTGCATTTTTAACCAGCATAGCCACTCATATTGGACTTGGATATTTCAGTGTTCTTGGCGTGGTTATCAAAATTATTATAGCCGCCTTGATCTTGATGATGGCTATATACTCCTTTGTCATGATAATAGAATCACCAATGCGTAAAAATTTGGGTATCGGTGTATTAGAATTTTTAAGCCTTTTTATTTCACATTTAAGTGAGGGATCTTCGTCAATGGAAAAGGTTTTTGAAGATATTGGAGAACCAATAGACACACTTGTAGGGATAACCAGTTTCAAAACCAATGACGGGATTAAATCCCTATTTTTATCACCATGCGTCCACCCAGGACCTATCGGAAATATTGGTGGCGGTAACATGCCCACCATTCTTGCCCAGAAGTTCAACTTCTTTACCATGGTCAGCCACGGCCCCTCAACTCATGATTTTAATCCAGTTTCCACCAGAGAAATTGATAAAATTGAAAAAGTTATTTCAAAATCTCTCGAAGATATGGATTATTCTTCCACCGCCAGTGAATTTTTGAGAATAGAGAATAATGGTGCTAAAATAGGGGCACAATACTTTAACAATAATCTTATGATGTTAGCCACTTTATCTCCTAAAGGATTTGACGATATTGATTTTGGAGTGGGCCTGGCCCTTATGAATCTGGCCAAATCAAGCTGCGGCGCTGAAGAAGCCATCTTAATTGACTGCCATAACTGTTTCAAAGGAGAAAAAGGACGAATACTACCAGGTAATAAAGAGGTATTTGATCTTATGGAGGCTGTTGGAAAAATTGATGCTCCTAAACAATATAATGAGATAATTATGGGTTGTGCTGGAGATAATATTGAAAATATGTCTAAAGAAGAAGGGGTTGGAGAAAGCGGAGTGAAAGTAATGATTATAGAGGTTAACCATCAGAAAACTGCTTACATTCTTCTAGATGCTAATAATATGGTGGAAGGTTTCAGAGAAAGAATAATTAACCATGTTAAAAAATTAGGATTAGACTATGCAGAAGTTATGACCACTGACACCCATTTTGTAAACACTTTAGCTGGCGGCCACAATCCAATCGGAATGAAAAACCAGGACAAAATACTTGATGTTATTAGCGAATGCGTCCTAGAATCACTGAAAGATCTGGAAAAAGTTGAAGTAGCTGTTAAAGTAGCCAAAATTGAGGATATAAAAACACTGGGTCCCACCAACGCCACAGAATTGGTTACAACAATAAGTTCTATTGTGGCAGTTAGCAGGATATTTGCCCCTTTTATTTTCATACTGGCTCTTTTCTTTGTATTTATTTGGATATTTTACTGGGCATTTTAATGATTTAAAATATTCAAATTCAAAGATTAGATTCCATAATTAAGATATTAACTGAAAAAGTAATATAAAAAAAAGGTTTAGAATTAAATTAATAAAAAAAAGGAATGAAAGAGTTATAAGTTAATAAATATGGTCCATGAAATAAACCATACGAATACGAATGGAACAATTCCACTCCACAACCAACCCTTGGTTCCACCAACTTCTTCCTTTCCAAAGATTCTTTCTGAAAGATTACCTACAATAATTAAAATAACAACCCCTGCTAATGCCGCTAATGCCTGATTTTGACCTATTGCAGGTATTGATCCATTTGAAAGCATGAATGACACATAAGCCGCCAATATTGCTGCCACAGCATGAATAATGGCCATTTTTCCATCTACATCCATATTTTTACCTCCGATTATATTATTATCACCATTATAACTAATATAATATACACTAAATTATAGATTTTAGAATTTAATATTATATCCAGTTAAATTTATCATGTTACTAATCATTTGAAATTATTCTTACTTAAATATGTTTCAACTTATTCAAATATTCAAGGTGTTCCCATGAAAGGTATGTCCAATGTTGATGTTTATGCAATTTGTACAGAGTTAAATGAAGTTCTAAAAAATGCCCGGGTAGACAAAGCATTTCAACCCACAAAAGACACTATTATAATACGATTTCACGTACCTGGTAAAGGACGTGTAGATGTGGTATTTCAGGCAGGTAAAAGACTGCATGTAACCCAATATCCGCTCCCCAATCCCCAAGTACCGCCTTCATTTCCCATGATGCTCCGTAAATATTTGAAGGGAGGCAATGTTAAAGAAATTCGCCAATACAACTTTGACCGAATAATTGAATTAGAGGTCAGCAAGGAGCAGAAATACACCATGGTCATCGAGCTCTTTGCCCAAGGAAACATAATACTTTTAAATGAAGAACAGAAAATCATTCTGCCACTTAAAAGAAAACTGTGGACTGATCGTAAAATTTCCTCTAAAGAAGAATATAAATATCCTCCCCAAAAAGGTATCAATCCTTTAAAGGTCGACCGTAAAAATATATTGGAAAAATTTGAAAACTCAAATACGGATGTTATAAGAACTTTAGCCAGGACAGGATTGGGTGGAGTATATGCTGAAGAAATAATAGCTCGGACCGGTCTTCAGAAGGACCTGCAGGCCAGTGAAATTAAAGAAGAAGAAATTGATCTAATCTACCAGAACATTAAGGATCTTTTTGGACCCCTTAAAAGTAGAGAATTTTATCCGCAGATAGTTTCTGATGGTGCAGAAGATGTTCTGCCCCTTAACCTGAAAATTTACGAAAATTATCATAAAAGGAAATTTGAAAGTTTCAATGAAGCAGCTGATGAATTTTACAGCAGCAAAGTCCGTGCCGATATTAAAAAGGTTCAGGAAGATGTTTGGGGTGTGGAAATCGGCAAATTTGAAAAAAGATTGAGACTGCAAGAGGAGACACTTGAAAATTTCAAAAAAACAATTAAAGAATCTAAAAAGAAAGGAGAGTTACTCTATTCTAATTATCAAGATATTCAGAAGATTCTGGATATTATATTAAAGGCACGAGAAACTCATTCATGGCAGGAAATTATTTCAAAAATCAAATCCGGAAAAAAAGAGGGAATAACTGGTCTGGAGATGATAGAGTCCATTGACAAACTGGGTAACCTCATATTAAAAATAGATGGGGTCTCCATAAGAATAGATGCATTATCCACCATCCCTGAAAATGCTGAAATTTATTATGAAAAGGCTAAAAAAGCCAAAAGAAAGATTAAAGGAGTAAATATTGCAATTGAAAAGACCAAAAAGGAAATTAAAAAGGTTAAGGATAAAAAAGAAATTGCCATGGAAAAAATCACTTTACCCCAAAAAAGGGTTAAAAAAGAGTTGAAATGGTTCGAGAAGTTAAGATGGTTTTTATCATCTGATGGTTTATTGGTAATTGGGGGAAGGGATGCCAATACCAACGAAATGGTGGTAAAAAAGTATATGGACAATAATGATTTGTATCTTCATTCAGATATTCACGGCGCGCCTTCAGTGGTAATAAAAAAAGGAGAAGGAAAAATATCTGAAAGTACTATTAAGGAAGCTGCGGTATTTGCTGCATCTTTTTCCAGTGCCTGGCCCAAAGGTTTAGGTTCCTTGGATGTGTACTCAGTTGACCCTGAACAGGTGTCTAAAACACCCCAATCTGGTGAATTTGTGGCTAAGGGTGCATTTATTATACGGGGCAAAAGAAATTACCTGAGAAATGTTTCCCTTTTAATATCTGTAGGTTTAGTGGACTATGAAGGTAAACGTATAATGGCTGGTCCTACTGATGCGGTTAAAAAATATACTGATAATTATGTTACAATTAAACCAGGGTACATGAAAAAGGAAGCACTGGCACGGGAAATACTGCGAAAAATTGATGATGAAAGAATTTTAACCACTGAAGATGTGATAAGGGTGCTGCCCTCTGGAAAGGCAGACATTGCAAAAAATTAAAAAATTATAATATTCCATTTTACAGGTTAAATATTGATTAATGACATTTAGTTAATGTTTGGATATCTCTTTTTCCTTCATTTTCTTTTTAAGTAAAAAATTGATATCTATCACATATTTTCCTTCTTCATCAGACACAATAATGGAATCTTTTTCAAGTAGTGGGGCTAAATTAACTTCATAGATTCCAGGTTTTTTAACCATTATGGTTTCAATAGAATCCTTCTTTACTTCTTCTATCTTTTCAACCTTTCCATCACTCTTGAATTTAAAATATTTACTGCCACACTTAGGACAGCCATTTAATATTTCTTCAGCACTTCCTTTAAATTTAGCACCACATTTAATGCACTGATGCACCAGAATCACCAATACTTGCGATCATTGATAAAAAGTTGGACTTCTTCTTAACAGTTCTCATTACATTGGCTGGGCCAATTATAGTTAAACCAACAGTCTTCTTTTTAGAAATTCCAAAGAATGACTTTTTATCTTTTTCCAGGGTGTATATATCGATTCCTACAAAGTTTTCTACATCAATTTCTCTCATTGTAGATTCAATAAGTTCTGCTTCTTCTTCAGGAGTCAAGCCGCCCTCAATTACTAGCAAGTCACCATTTTTCACTCGATCAATAATCATTGATATTTTTTCCATACTCGTACGTGATTGAAGCGCGTCCGATGATAGAAAATCCATTTTTAATCCTTCCATATTAAAACCCCACATTATTTGAATTTTTTAACCATAGCCATGTAAAGTGCGCCTGTATTTTCACCATGTAAAGCAGAAATTGGAACCACCGTGTGTTGAGGAAATACAGACATTATGCGTTCTGGTAAAGATTCAGGTATATCAATCTTATTGGCCACAATAACGAATGGAATATTTCGGGCTTCCAGATTCCCAATTATAGTGATATTAGCTTGAGTTAAAGGATCTTGAGTTGCATCCATAACTAAAAGAACACCGGTCACATCATCTAACCATTTTATTGCTTCGATTATGCCTTTTGTTGCTTCTTTTGCCCTGTCTTTTGCTTCTGATTCGGATAAGCCAAATTCTAAGAAATTTTTATAGTCGACTTTAGTTGCAATTCCAGGAGTGTCTATGATATCGAAATCCAACTCTACTCCATCTTGCTGAATAGTAACCTTCTCCTGACGATAAACATTCCTTGTTTCGTGAGGTATTTCCGATACCAATCCAATAGGTTTACCAACCCAGTCCTCAGCCATTTGATTAGCCAGTGTTGTTTTTCCAGAATTTGGATGACCATAAAGACCTATCTTTAATTTTTTATCTTTACCCATCAATCGTTTTAAAAATCTTATGAAAAAATTACTCATATTCACCACTTTTATCTTCTTTAACTGATTAAAATTTATTATTATATTTATTAAAGATATCTTGATTCCTTGTATATAATTGTAATTATTTAGAATAATGTAAAATCATTCATGGTAGGATTGATTAGGTTCCAGTATCACTACTTTAACTTCTGGATTTTTTACATGTACCCTTTCCACAAATTCTTCAGGATCTTGTTTGATTACTGGAAAGGTATTATAATGAATGGGCACTACTGTTTTGGGATTAATCCATTCTACTGCAAGAGCTGCAGTTTCTGGTCCCATGGTATAAGTATCTCCAATAGGTAAAAGAGCCATATCTGGTTTATATATACCTCCAATAATGGTTTTCATGTCACCAAAGAGTCCCGTGTCTCCAGCATGATAAATTTTTTGACCATTTTCCAGTTGGATTATGTAGCCAGTTGCACTTCCACCAGGACCCATTTCTTCGATGAAATCCATGCCCGAAGAATGTTGGGCGTTAACCATGGTTATTTTGAGATTGTAGATACTTATGCTTCCACCAATATTCATTCCAATGGTATCAAAGCCCTGTTTAGAAAGATAAACTGAAATTTCATGATTTCCAATCACCACTGCGCCGGTGCGATTGGCAATTTCCATGGTATCTCCAAAATGATCTGCATGTCCATGAGTCACCATTATGACATCTGCTTTAAGTTCCTCTACAGGTACTGGACATGAGGGATTGTTGCTTATAAATGGATCGATTAATATTCGCAGTTTTTCTTCGGTTTCTAGTTCAAATGCTGAGTGTCCCAACCATCTTAATTTCAAGTAGTTTCCTCCAAGGTTACATCAGTAGATAACTCCCATGCTTCACCGAATAATTTTTCAATCTCAGAGATGGAATTTTTGTCTTTATAAATTACTCCAACCTCAAAACTCTCGTATATAGGATCAGTAGAAATTATGAGTCCATTGGTATCGTCTGAGACCACTGCAACAGTGTGTACATGGGGCATGGTTCTTATTTTAACATTATTTTCCTGTAATACTTTAATTAGTTCTACAGAGGCGTCGTCGTCAAGGCTGGCCTCCTGGATAATCATTTTACTGTCGGTATCCATAAATTTCTTTAAAATTCCCACATCGATATTTCTAACCCACGGATACATCATTATTATCTTATTTTCTGCCTTTAAAATAGTTTCCTTCATAGCATCCTGAACATCTGCAGCATCAAAAGACCATATTATATTAGGTTCCTTGGACTCAGATTTTATCTTATTTAAAGTTCCCCGGAATGATTCTAATCTTTCTTCGATGAGATCTTCTACATCATTAACATTTTCAATGTAATTTTGTTTTAATTTATCCAGCCTTTCTTTCACATAATGTTCATCATCTTTATCCGTATCCTTAGGAACAGGTGTTATAGGTTTTAATTTTTGTCCAGGAACTATTTTAGGCTTTTTAGATGTTTTAGGTTTGTCTGTAGCAGTAGTAGATTTATCTTCAGCTTTCGTAGCTTTAACCTCTTTTACAAAAGATTTTTCCCCAACTTTAACAGGTTCAACTTTTTTTGCATCAGATTTATCCTCAGCTTTGGCCGGTTTAACCTCTTTCTTAACCGGTTTATCCCCTACTTGGACAGGTTCCATCTCCTTTCTTACAGGTTTTTTGTCAGATTCTTTTTTAACGTCTTCTGGTTTTTTTGAACCTCTTAATCGTGACAAATCTATTAATGGTTTCTTTTTAGGTTTTTCTTTAACCTGTTCTGGAAGTTTAACAGATTCAGGTTTAACAGATTTTTTATCCATTTTTGGAACCTTCTCTTTAACAGCAGTTTCAGTTTTAATCTGTTCTTTTATTTTAGTCTTAACTTCTTCTTTCTCTTTAATCCGGGCTTTAACCTTGTTTTTTGCCTGAATTTCTTCTTTTACACGCTCTGCACTTTTAGAGGATTTTCTTGCAACTTTTTTAACTGATTTCTTATCCGTTTTTGCACTTTTTGGTACTTTTAACTGGGATAAATTAACATTAGACCCGAAGATAATCAATAACATAAATCCTAGAACAGCAGCACACAGTCCTAAAAAGAAAAACAAAAAATTAGGTGGAGTACCAAAACCAAAAGTCATAGCATAAATTCCCGCAACAATCAACAACGCCCCGAATATTGTAATGATTAAATTGATCATCTGATGCCTCCAATGTTATATTAACTTTTATTATTTAAATTTTTTTAGATAAAAATTTTAGAAATAAAAGCTAAAATGCTTATCCAGTTAAAAATTCTTCAAAAAATCCCTTTTTTATATAATTCAATTTTAAATAATATAATATTTATACATTTTGTGAATTTTACTATATTCCATCTTTATCACATTAAAAAAGAGGATTTTGATTTTTTATTATAGCTTTCACTGGAAAAATTGCCGGAAAAAGTATCGAAGAATATAAAAGATAGTTCATACTAATAAATTGTTATAATATAAGTTAATAATATTTTTTGGGGTTTCAAAATGAAAATTTTAGAAGATGAGAAGGGACAAGGCGCAGCCGAATATATATTATTATTTGGTGGTGTGATCGTAATTGCAATTGCAGTTTTATTGATATATAATAGTTATTTTGTTGGTAGAAGTCCTTACAACACACAGGAAGATTTGAATATTGTTAGAGCTAATGTATCAGAAAGTGCAACCAATAATGGTGGATAAATAAATTATAATTATTTGTTTTGAGAATATAATTGTGATAGCTGGATTATTTGAGTTAATAATTTACTAGAATCTTCTTTATTAGCTAAAGCCCAGATAAATTTTTCTTTTAAAGTTCTTTTCTGTTCTAACTCTTGAGAATTAATATAATGAATGACGTCATCAAAAATAGTATTATTAATCTTAATATCGTATTTTTCCAGATAATTTTTTTGTTTTAAACTTTTTAAGCGTCTACAGAAAATTTTTTTAAGTTTAGAATGAGCTTTTTTAACAGTTCCAATATTTTCAGACTCCAATTTCTTAAATAATATCTCTATTTGAATCTGTTCAATTTTAAGGGAGCCAAAAATCATTCCATCTGGTTTTAAGGATTGAACCCTTTTCATACCACCATATATGCTCAAATCATATCCAACTACATCTATTTTTTCATCTCTTAAAAGTTTCACTAACACTTCATTAAGCGTTTTATCGGAAAAATTTTTGTTATAAACTTCTTTAAGTTCTGAAGTTATCTCTTTCTTTGATAAATTCTTATCTTCCAGTAGCTCTTGCACTATATTTTTTAAGTTAGATTTTTTGGGCATGTAAAACACTTTTATTTATTATATGTGATAATATGCACAAATACACTATTAATAATTAATGTACTTGTGATGAAAATAATATGTTAATAAAAAGTTTTAAGATAACGAAGTAAAACCTATAACTTATGGATAAAAAAGCTAATAAATCAAACTTGATTCTACACAAGGTATATTTATATAATATTAAAACAATAATTAAATACAATAAATGGAGGTGAAAAGTATGAAGTTTTTAAAAGACGAAAGTGGACAAGGAGCAGCAGAATATATCTTATTGTTTGGTGGTGTAATTGTTATTGCAATCGCTGCATTGTTAATATATCAAACCTACTTCACCGGACAAGATTTAGATGTTAACGAAGATATAACTAATGTCAGAGAGACTGTTAGTAGTAACAGAACATAAAACCTTTAAATTATATGGGAATATGATGTTGATTGATGAAAAAGCTCAAATAAGTGCTGAAATGATTTTATTAGTTGGAGCTATACTAGTATTAGTAATAGTTGCAGGAACATATATATTTGATATATCCAGCTCAATTGCAGGAAATATAACTGATGTTATAGACTCTGCAAGAAATTCAACAATCAACAAAATGTAAATTATTTATTCTTTATTTCCCATATTGTTACTTTTTTATTTTTGTATTTTATCTTAAAATTGGATGTATTAACTCTTTCAATTACCAATTTTGTAAAAACCGAATTCTCAAACCTTTTATCCACAACAACACACTTATCCCAATCCATAACCATAAAAACACAAAAATCACTACTATTATTTAGATAACGCTTATTCACCACACCATCATCCACAACAACCAAACAATAAGGTTCCAATCCATTCCAAAAAACCTCATCATTCCCTTTATCCCAGACAAAACCATTACTACTATTTACAAATTTTTTATCCACAAAAAGATCACCAACAGAATAAGTGAAATTACCACCAACACCTTTATTAAAATCCCATTCACCATAATAAAAATTCCAATACCCACTATCCAACATCCTATCCGTAGTAACAACAACAAAAGGATTAGGACTAGAAGGATGAGTAAAACTCAAAATCCGCTCCGATTCCACCAAACTAAAACCATAATCCCCCTGCAAAACAACCAACGCCTCATCCCGATCCAAACCCAAAACACTATTCAAAACCTCCACACTCTTAGAAGTATTACCCGTATACCCATCCAAAACCAACCACGCCTCATCACCACTGGAACTAAGCATCCTAAAAATACCCCCAGACAAACCATCACCCTCCCAAAAAGCCCTACAAACCCAATAGTTCCGAGCAGTACTCGGTGAAAGATTACTAAATCTAAATGAATGAGTACTTTTGTAAAATCCTCTTATAGGTAAAGTTTCAATGTATGCAGATCGACCATCAAGCAGAACCGGACGATCTGCCACAGCAGTGAACAAGTGCCCTAAGTCCCATGCAGAAACTATTACCGTGTTATTCGAGGTATTGTCATTGATCCATGTAGCACTATTCCACAAATCATCATGAGCTCGTGGAATAAAAGTAGATACATTACTATGAACATTGAAAACCATTGCCGTAATTAAAACTAAAATTAAGATTAAATATATGTTTTTGATCCATTTTTCTCTTATGGATTGGATATTAAAAAATTCAAATCCAAAAGCTACAGTTATGCTTGAAATAATCACTAAGGGAGTGATTAAAAACATTAAAAACCTTGCACCTTCTTGGAGAGCCAGTATTCCAAAAATAATCCATAAAAAAACAAAGGAATAAAATAATTTTTCTTTTTTATTAAGAAGAAATTTATTATTAGTCACTATTTTTCTTTTTCTTAAAAAAATTGGGATTAATAAAGCTCCTAAAATAGTTAAACCAACTAAAACTGGACCTAAACCTAAAACTATATCATTTAAAGATGGTTTTCTCAACTCTGCAATAGAAATATATGTATTAGGCCATGGGTGCCATGAAGTGTTAAAAAATTTTAATTTTAGTAACTCAATTGGCCCAAAAAAAAGTCCATATACATTTATAGCACCGCTAAAAAGGTAAATTAGAAGTAAAGATGTGGTAAAAAATATTATAAATATCTGCAAAGTATTTTTAATAGATTTACGTTGGATGGCATTGTATAAAATAGTAGAAATAACAAAAACAAATAATAAATAAAATATATACTGCCAACCATTCCAAGCCATTGAAAACAAGAACATTGACCCCGCAGCTAAAACCGTGCAAAAAATCCTTTTTTTATAATTATCATCAAATGCCTCAAAAAGGAGTAATACAATTAAAATTGGGAAAAGAATATTGAACATATCTGTATCAAAAAAACCAGGTACGGTTCTAGAAAAATAAAATGGTGTTGTTACAATTAAAATACCTGCAAAAAGTCCGCCCAACTCATTTGAAAATTTTTTTACAAGAAAAAATGCAGGTATTCCTGCTATAGGAGCAATAAATACCGGTAACCAAAAACAAACCACAAGTAAAGGTATTTCCCCCAATATGTTTATTAATTTATAAAAGAAAGCAGTTATATAAACAATTAAAGGGGGATAATCCATAGGAACACCCGGAGGATAATAAGAATGTGAATCCCATTCTACACTCGCTATAAACGTATCACCTGTATACCCATTCTCGAGATAATTTTTCGTAAGTCTGTAGTTATAATATGAATCTAATTCATACATATAAGGTAAACCATTATCATCCTGGTAAAAAGATTTTTGATCATCAGATAAGCCTTCAAGATTAGTAGAATTAACTCTAAGTGTAAAACCAATCATAAAAATAACTAAAATAAATATAAAAGTCCTCAAAGACTCATTTTCAAAAAATTTAATTATTTTTTTAGAGAACATTTTCAGTTTACCATTCCACTACTTTTAAAATGTATTTTAATTTATCATTTTTTAAATTCCCATATTGTTACTTTTTTATTTTTGTATTTTATCTTAAAATTGGATGTATTAACTCTTTCAATTACCAATTTTGTAAAAACCGAATTCTCAAACCTTTTATCCACAACAACACACTTATCCCAATCCATAACCATAAAAACACAAAAATCACTACTATTATTTAGATAACGCTTATTCACCACACCATCATCCACAACAACCAAACAATAAGGTTCCAATCCATTCCAAAAAACCTCATCATTCCCTTTATCCCAGACAAAACCATTACTACTATTTACAAATTTTTTATCCACAAAAAGATCACCAACAGAATAAGTGAAATTACCACCAACACCTTTATTAAAATCCCATTCACCATAATAAAAATTCCAATACCCACTATCCAACATCCTATCCGTAGTAACAACAACAAAAGGATTAGGACTAGAAGGATGAGTAAAACTCAAAATCCGCTCCGATTCCACCAAACTAAAACCATAATCCCCCTGCAAAACAACCAACGCCTCATCCCGATCCAAACCCAAAACACTATTCAAAACCTCCACACTCTTAGAAGTATTACCCGTATACCCATCCAAAACCAACCACGCCTCATCACCACTGGAACTAAGCATCCTAAAAATACCCCCAGACAAATCATCACCCACACAAAAAGCCCTACAAACCCAATATTCTCTTGGACTATTCTGGGATCCTCCGTCGATGGTAACTGCCCTATTGGCATAAACTGGGAAAAAGTATCCATAACTCCATTCAGAAATAACCACTGTATCCAAAGTGGTATTAGATCTTATCCAGTTTGCAGCATCAACTAAATCATCATTTAAAAAAGGATCTAAAACTAAATTCCCATAAGGATCAATAATTGGAGGTAAAATAATTATGAATATGAAAAATATAGAAAGTATCTTACCCAATTTTTCATTATTTTTTAAATTGTACAAACAATCTACAAACAATCCTATAAATATTCCAGCACTGATAATTAATGGGGGGATTATCATTAAAATAAATCTATTACCCATTGTGATAAAATAAGCAGCCATAGCTATCCATATTAAAAGTAAAAGATAAATAAATAGATTCATATTCCTCAAAAATTTAGTTAAAAGATTTTTATGTATAAAATTTATAAATAGTAAAATCATTCCAATTAGCCCTGAAACAAATAAAGTAATCCCAATTAAAGATATTATTTTTAATATTGAAAATTTTTTAAGTTCCGATACTGATGAATAAATACTAGGCCATGCAGACGAATTGTCAAATATATTTAAAAAATTAAATGGAATAAAATCTAAAATTGAAATTCCCTTGAAGATTAAAAATAGGGGTACACTTATTAATAATATAATAAAAATATAATAAATGTTATTTATTTTCTCATTCATGAACTTCTGTGCAATAATATAGGTTAAAAATGCAAAAAATATTATGCATAACATAAAAAACCAGCCTTTCCATGAAAAAGCGAATGTCAAGATGGAAATTGCTGCTAAACTAGAAAATAGTATACTTTTTCTCTTATTATCAGTTAGAACTGCCTCAAAAAGGAGATATGTAATTAACAATGGAAAAAAAACAGTGAAAAAATCAGTATCAAACCAACCCGGAACTGTTCTAACAAAGTAAAAAGGGGATAGAACTGTTAAGATTCCTGCGCTCAGTGCCCCCCAATCATTAGTAAATTTTCTTACAATTAAATAAGCTATTATTCCAGAAATAGGTGCAATAAATGCTGGGATCCAAAAGCATATAATAATTAATGGTGTTGCACTAACCAAGTTTACAATCTGGTAGATAAAAATAACTAAAAATACAATTAGGGGAGGATAATCCACAACTCTACCAGGAGGGTAATATGATTTCAAATCCCATTCTTTGCCATTTAGAATAATATCCCCCATGATTCCATTATTCAAATAATTATCAGCTAAACGATAATTGTAGTAAGAATCTATTTCATACATGTAAGGAAGGCCATGTTCATCTTGGAAATAAGAGTTATCAGAGTTAGAAATTCCAAGTAAATCTGTAGATATGATTCTAGGAATAAATCCAATAAAATAAATAACAATTATAATTGATAATATTGTTATAATGTCCCTTTTTTCCATATACTCACATTTATTAATTGAATAGTAGTAGATTTTTTTTGATAAATAGTTAAACCGATTAAACGTCACATAATGTTCATTTATAAACAATATTATTTAATTTTGTAGTTTAAAAGATTAAAATAATTTTAAATAATGATTGAATTTTTAAGTAAAAAGGATTTAAATTATTCCTACAAGTTTCAATTATAAAAAAGTTTTAATAAATTAAAAAATTAATTTAATCAATATATTAAGATCAAGAATAAAAGATATGACTATAAAATGTATTTTATTTAAACCAAAATTTCAATTAATTAGCGTATCTATTGGCACTATATTATTTTTATCCTTGATATTATTTATTGGATTTAATCTCATCCCCAAATTTTCAAAAATTCTAATATACGATTCTTTTATTTATTATCAAATGTCGTTATCGCCATTTAAATCAACATTAGCACCATACACCTACCGCATATTAACTCCACTCATTGTCTTCTTACTCCCACTAAAGAAATTGGCTGGATTTTTTCTCATAAATACTTCCTCTCTTTTCTTGACTGCGATCGTGTTTTATTATTATATGAAAAGGTTAAAGTTTAATTCATTAATTAGTTTTTTAGGAGTTTTAATATTTCTTTCTGCTCCAACAGTTATTTACTCTCTTTATGACATCGCACTGGTAGATAATTTATCTTTTTTATTCATTGCTTTAGCATTTTATTTTATTTTAAGCGAAAGAGATGGGTTATTTTTCATTGTTATGCTTATAGGAATTTTGAATAAAGAAACAATACTTTTTACTATACCGCTCTTTTTTTTGTATAAGTTAGAACAAGCTAATTTAAAAATTGCATTAAAAAAAACATTTTTAATATTAATACCAATCCTAATTGTTTTCTTTGTTATTAGGTTCCATTATGGATTTACAGATTATTTCTCATTAAATACTATTAATAATATATTGATCTATCATTTAACTGCAAATAATATGTTTAAAAATCCTTATTTAGCATTTGGAACTTTGTGGATCATGTTTTTTTATGGTATAAAATATATTGATAATAGATTTCTGAAAAAATCTCTTTATATTCTGCCTTTAATATTCCTGCAAATTTTGATTTCTACGGATATTTATAGAGTTTTATTCATTGGTTTTCCAATAATAATTCCTGTCGGCTTATATATCTTTAAAAGAAACAATATATGGATAAATTCGATTTTAATATTATTTTCATCAGTAATGACAATAATATATGTATCATTAATCCCCTTAAACGGGTTTTTATTTGGATTGTTGACATTACCTTTAGAAATAATAATTTTAACTGCATTAATATTAGCAACTGGTTCTAATAAGATAATTAAAAATAGATGTTAGTATTTATTTTTGGTATAATCGCCATCAAAACACATTGTTCAGTATTTCCAGTACGATCCAGTACCCCCTTAGTAAAATAACTTATGGCCCCAGTTTTTTCTCCCAAATTATCCACACCAGTTACTTCATCCATTACATCTCCCACTTCCTTACCACTAAGAACCTCTTTGATCACAGTAGGTGGATATTCAAATCCAGCACTAACTCCAATTGTTACCTTTTCACCATCATATATAGCGCACCACTGCAGATCAATATATCCTGTTATAGTGTGTGGTGTTTCCATTAGACCCGATTCTATACCTACACCTAAATCATAATCTGAATTGTAAGCATTTTTAGCCCGGTTTATAGCACCTTCAATGGTTTGATCAATTCCAAACGGTTGTGACGGGACTTGAGAATCCACGTCTGCTGAATCAATTTCTACTTCCCCATAAAGTTTTTCTAATACATTCTTCGTTGCTTTAACCTTTACTGGATTTTTTGACCCCACGACCACTTTCATATCTTCACCTTTATAATTATTCAAAGCTTTATGGTTTTTTATCTAATATTTTGCCTTCAAAGTTGATTTCGCCTTTCCTTATACGTGTTGAAGATATTGGTTCTCCATCTTCAGCAAAAACAGTATCAATAACAATAACAGCTAACGGCTTCATATCTTTCTCTTTACGAATTTCATTGATTTTATAAGCCGTGCTTTCAGTTTCTCTACTTACCACAATTGCATCAAATGTATTATCATATATGGTTGTACCATATGAGTTAGTTAATCTCATTACTTCATATTTTTTTGGATAATCTTTTAAGAAATTTTTTAGATTGGTCATCCGGGCTGCACAGGATTCAACATCCCCCTTTTGCCCACCAAATTCAGTGGAGGTGACACCAATTATGACCTTTTCACCAATCTGAAAGGCTGTATTGAGTAATTGTTCATGGCCCTTATGGAATTTATCAAAGGTACCGCCTACAGCAACTTTTTTATAGTTTAATTGCATTATTTTTGTTTCCTAAATTTTTTTTAAATAGTGATGGTTTAAATTAATCCTAATTTTTAGATATTTTGATTATATGGTTAAATCAAATTATAATCATTATGCTAATTGAACACAATGTAGTGCAAAAGGATCCCCGCAAAGTGGATGTGAGATTTGCCTCATGTTATCCTAACCTCTACAAAACAGCCATGTCATCCCTTGGTTATCATATCATTTATGATTTTCTAAATTCCAGAGAGGACGTATACTGTGAACGAGTTGTTTATCCTTATCACAAAAGTTTAGAGTCCAACACTCCATTAAAAAATTTTGACATCATAAGTTTTTCACTGCAATATGAACAAGACTACTTCAACGTCCTATCCATGTTAAATAAAGGAAACATACCTATTAAATGTGGTGATCGTGCCTCTAGAGATCCTTTTGTAATTGCTGGTGGCCCGTGTGCAACAGCAAATCCTTTACCCATGACTAAATTCGTTGACCTTTTCATTGTTGGTGAGGCCGAGGTAATTCTAGACGAAGTACTGGATGTGTACATGGAATTGGATGATCCTAGAAAGAATATTGAAGCTTTTATGGATATTAAAGGGGTTTATGTGCCGGATAATCCTGTAAAACGGAATATTGTTAAGGATGTGGATGATGCCTGCCATCCAGTAAGGCAAGTTGTTCCAGAAACATCGGATAAAAGGTTTATTCCTGCCTTTGGCCATGCATTTTTACTGGAAGTATCCCGGGGCTGTACCAGGGGCTGTAGATTTTGCATGTCGGGGTATTTATACCGTCCCCGTAGAGAAACTTCACTTAAAAAACTGTTAAAAATTGCTGAAAAAGGAAGAAATGCCACTGGATTAAATAAAATTGCATTAATAGGTGCTGCAGTTTCTGACTACTCTAAAATAGATGAATTATGTGAAAATTTACTAGAAATGGATTTCAATTTAACCACACCTTCACTGCGAATTGAAACCGTTACAGAGAAATTAATAGATTCTCTAGGCAAAAGCGGTCTTAAAACTGTAACACTGGCTCCTGAATCAACATGTTTAATTAGGAGGAGTTTAAACAAGGACATCAGCGATGATAAGCTTTTTAATGTCAGTAAAATGGTTTTTGATAAGAATATGAACATTAAATATTATTTTTTAATTGGCACTCCTCATGAGTCACTGGAAGACTTGAAGGAAATGTTAGAACTGATTAATAATCTTAGAAAAATTGCCCCTAAAAAGAATATGGTTAAGTTAAGTTTCAATCCCTTGATTCCCAAACCCCACACTCCCCTCCAGTGGGAAAAGTTTAACTACGATGATGTTAAATCTAAAATAAGTTTTATTAATAAGAATTTAGGTTATAAATCCTTTAAAATTGAAAATCTTAAAGGTGCATTTATCCAGTATATTTTATCTGTGGGAAGTAGCAAACTGGGAAATCTTATTGAAAAATCATGGCAATCCCGAATAAACCTAAAAGAATGGGAAAAACATGAAAAAACCATGATGTATAGCCTGGAAAGTGAATTACCCTGGAAAAATATAGATGTTGGTGTTAATAACGAATTTATTAAAAAAGAATATAAAAAAATGTTTAAAGGGGAAATGACTGGGTGGTGTGAAGAATATGGCTGCTATAAATGTGGTAGTTGTATTTAATTAATTTCATTAGTATATTTGAAAATAAATTTTATAACAAAAATATTTAATTAAAGTCATTTTGATTATGTAAAAATAGTTATGAAGGTGATTAAATGTTTAAACCATCAAAGAGAGTTAGTTCAATTGATCTTTCAGGTATTAGAAAAATGTTTGAACTTACAACAGAAGATACTATTAATTTGGGTCTTGGAGAGCCTGATTTTGATACTCCACCCCACATAATTGAAGCAGCAAAAAACGCTATGGATGATGGATTTACTCATTACACGGTAAATAAGGGAACTATGGAGCTTAGAGAGGCAATATCAGATAAACTGAAAAATGAAAATAATATAAATTCAGATCCAGAGTCCATTATAGTAACTGTTGGAGCTAGTGAAGCCTTGCATATGTGTACCCACGTTTTAGTGGAACGCGGCGATGAGGTTTTAATTCCGGACCCGGGTTTTGTCTCCTACGGTGCATGTGTAAAGCTTGCTGAAGCTGAACCTGTTCCAGTTAAATTAGAAGAAGAAAATGAGTTTAGAATGACTGTGAACGATGTTAATGAAAAAATTAGTCAGCATACCAAAGCTATCATAGTCAATTCTCCAGCTAATCCAACTGGTAGTGTAATGGAAAAATCGGACATTCGAGGTATTGCTGAATTGGCAGATGATCATGATTTTCACATAATTTCTGACGAGATATATGAAAAGATAATTTATGAAGGCAAACATTACAGTTTTGGTGAATTCTCAGATAATGTGATTACTATAAATGGTTTCTCTAAAACTTATGCCATGACTGGTTTTAGGATAGCTTATGCTGCTGCAGAAAATGAGATTATTGAGGAATTACTAAAAATTCATCAATATAACACTGCGTGTGCCAGTTCCATTTCACAAGTAGCTGCACTGGAAGCATTAAGAGGTCCTCAAAATTCTGTTCAAAATATGGTCTCTGAATTTGAAAGAAGAAGAGATCTTATCCTAAAACGTTTAAGAGATATGGGAATTTCCTGCGTTACACCGAGAGGTGCATTCTACGTATTTCCCCACATGGAGAATGCAGGAAAATATGTGGAAAATGCACTGGAAAATGGAGTTATAGTCGTTCCAGGTGATTCTTTCGGAGAATATAGTACTGATTATGTTAGAATGTCTTATGCCACGTCTTATGAAAAGATAGAAGAAGCTATGGATCGTCTTGAGTCATTAAAACATTAAAGAATAAGATGGATAATTAAAATGGAATCTGAAACATTAAAAAACGATGCCAAGGATAAATGTCGGGAACTTGGTATTCCCCTAGTCGGTTTTGCAGGTGTTGATAGATGGGAAAATCCTCCCTCCGAACTTCCCAACCAGTTCCAGGAGTGGATACCCCGAGATTTCTGGCCACAATCAATTTATCCTGAAGCAAAAACAGTTATGGTTATAGGTCTCCCTATTCAGATTCCAATTCTGGATACTGCACCCAGCATTTATTATCATGAATTGTATAACACAGTTAACATACTTTTAGATATAAAAGCTTATGAAATAGCTAATTTCTTAACTGAAAAAGGCCATCCATCTATATTTCTGCCGAGAGATGGTTATGGTGATATTAACGTATTAATTGACGAACCTCTCGCATTTTTCTCTCATAAACATGCTGCATTTCTAGCTGGTTTAGGTTCCTTTGGCTTAAATAACGTAATTTTAACCAAAGAATATGGGCCACGGGTAAGATTTACTTCAATTTTCACTTCTGCCCCGATTAAATCTGACGAATTAAAAACCCATGATCTCTGCATCCGATGTCTTAAGTGCGCAGATTGCTGCCCTGTAGACGCCATACCTAATTCAGGAGATTTTCCACCACTTATGGACAAAATAACCTGTACCATAAGAAGTCAGGAACTTAGAGAAGAGTATAGATCGCCTTGTGGAATCTGTATAAAAGTTTGTCCGGTTGGTATGGATAGAGAAATATTTAATAGAGAAGATACATCCATATATTTCCACAGAAGTGGACCAGATAAGATTACAAAAAGCTGGAAGCATATTAGAAAATATGGTAGCAAAAAATAATATTGATAACCAATTTTAGAGGTACAAAATGAATAAATTATTCGCGGATCGGGTTAAAAATGTCCCCAGATCCTTTGTTAGGGAAATTTTAAAAGTTACAGAAAATCCAGAGATCATATCCTTTGCAGGAGGTCTTCCCAATCCCAAAACATTTCCAGTAGAAGAGATTGCAATCGCTACTGATAAAGTACTTCGTGAAGAAGGTAGCCCGGCACTTCAATACAGTACCACAGAAGGTTATGGAAAATTAAGAGAATATATAGCTAACCGATATTCTTCCAATGGATTAAAAATTAATAAGGACGATATATTAATAACCAACGGGTCTCAGCAGTGCATTGACCTTACAGCCAAAATTTTCGTAAATAAAGGTGACAACATCTTACTGGAAAAACCAACATACCTTGCCGCAATACAGTCTTTTTCCCTCTATGAACCACAATTCCATTCCATACCTTTAATGAAAGATGGTGTTGATACTGGAAAGCTTAAAGATATATTAAATTCAGAACAAATTAAATTATTTTACTCTGTAACCAGCTTCCAGAACCCCAGCGGCATCAGTTATTCTAAAGAAAAGAGAAAAGAAGTAGCAGAAATTATAAACGATTCAGAAACCATTTTTGTTGAAGATAATCCTTATGGTGAGCTTAGATTTTTAGGAGAAGATCTTCCCCCAATTAAGAGTTATCTGGATAATTCTATTCTTTTTGGATCTTTTTCTAAAATTGTATCCCCCGGCATGAGACTGGGATGGATAGTGGCAGGTAAAGAGATAATGGAAAAGCTGATAATTGCCAAACAAGCGTCAGACCTTCATTCAAACTATTTTACCCAGAGGATTGTCTATCAATACCTAATTGATAATAGAATAGACGGTCACATAACCAAAATAAGGCAACTCTATAAAAGGCAGCGCAATAAAATGATTGACGCTATTAAAGAGTTTTTTCCACCGGAAGTTAAATACACCCAACCAGAGGGAGGGATGTTTCTCTGGGTTACACTTCCAGAGGGAACATCTTCACTGGAACTTTTTGATATTGCTCTTAAGAGAAACGTGGCCTTTGTCCCAGGACAGGCATTTTATGTAAATGGTGAAGGAAAAAATAATTTGAGACTTAACTTTTCAAATTCAGATGAAGAAAAAATTGAAGAAGGAATTAGAAGACTGGGCAAAGCCATTCATGAGATGCTATCATAAAAATGAATAATTAAAAAAGGAGATTAAATTAGAATTCTTTCTCTTACAAATCCTAATCTATTCTTTCAGTTTGGTATTTGTGGTCATTTTATGTGCTATTAAAAGAGCAAATAAAATTATAGGGATTAAAATATCGATGTATAACGCAAAGCCGGCATTTCCTGGTGCCATGTTCCCACTCTGCATTATATTTACAATGTGTATATAAGCTGCCCCCAAATAGAACACAGAAATTGCTATTACACTTGCTGTCCAGAAATTATCTCTGAATTTCCAGCATAACACCCCTAAAATTCCAAAGGATAAATTTGCAACTCCTACTTCTAACTGAAATGGATTTCCTGCTGGCCAGCCTATCAATGCAGCAGTCATATTTGACATGAATACATGGCCAATAAATGCCCATATGGATCCGATTCCAACCATTATAACTAAAAACCAGAGCAAAAACACTTCAAATATTCTATTTTTTGTCTTTGGTGTTTTACTTAAAAATAGATGTAAAACAGCTCCCACTAATGTTACAGCTAAAAAAATATAAACCATTTCCATTATGTAACCACCTTAGATATTTAAATAATTATTTCTTTTTATATTATTCATATTATATACAATTAGTACCTGACAAATTTTTACTATCAAATAAACTACAAAACAGTGAACATATCCAGCCCATTAATCTCAAGTAAACTTAGATAGTACATAAAATGATCATTTTTATTAAAAATGGTTAAATAAACTATAAAAGAATGAATTAAAAATATTAGCAGAAATTAAGATACTAATTGCCTAAAAACTATGATTTATGGACTTTTTTAAAAGTTGAACGCCGGGAACGGGATTTGAACCCGTGTGATCCAAAGGATCATTGGCTTAGCAGGCCAACGCCGTACCAGACTGGGCCATCCCGGCAATATTAATTATTAAATATATTTTTTAGTTAATCAGAAAAAGGTAATTTATTGCTTTGGATATTATCAAATATAAATGTTTTCCATAATACTTTAAATTAATGCCAAATGAATTTAATACCCATCAAAATTCTGTTAGTATAAACGGGCGTGTTCAAGAGTGGACAGATCTTCCGAATATTGGTGATCCAGAAACCCGACTCCACCCCGTTGCTCCACAAGCATCAGCTGTTCATGGTAGAGCTGCTTCTTTCCAGACCTGACCCGTTCCCATGATTAAGATAATTAATTCTGGTCCTACAACCAGAACCCTACCACCACTGATCCTGCGGGACGAGGGCTCAGCATCAGAATTCTAGGCCAATAAACGGTCAATTTGCCGCCTCTTGAACTTCAACTGCGTCATATAGGGGATATACGCTTACAGAGGACCCCTAACCCTCCAGTCTAGCCCGCTATTTATATTGTCAGTTAATAGTATTTGAAGGTTACGATTCATATAAAAAAGTGTCCAAAAATTACTTCATTAAATTCCTTCAAAAATAAGTTCATGAGATTACTTATCGTAATTAAAACAATAAATTCAGTCAACTAAATACTGTTGAAACTAGTAATCTCTCTTTGAGTCTATTAATTTTTTTAACTTCTCCAGTTCCAATTTCCTTTTATATATTGGTATGTGATTTTCTTGATAGACTTCCAAATTATCTTCAAATGTCTTTCTAGTTCTATTAATATAAAAAATACCTAAAGGATATTTACCTGATTCGGATGCTCTTTCAAAAGCATTGGTCTGATTGAAAGGTTCATAAGATTCTTCAAGGTAATAAGTGTTCTCTTTGAACCATTGATAGGTATTTACCTTATTAAATGTCACACATGGTTGGAATATGTCTACCAACGAATATCCTTCATGTTTTATGGCTTCTTTAATAATTGCTGTGGTTTTTTCCATATTTCCAGAAAATGCTCTCGCAACAAATGAACAATTAAGAGCTATTGCAACAGATAGTGGATTAAATGGTTCTTCAAAAACTCCATCAACCTGGAAAGGTGTTACAAAGTTTTTTTGGCTGGTAGGAGAAGCTTGACCTTTAGTTAGACCATAAACCATGTTGTTGTGCACAATATTTGTAATATTCGGATTTCGGCGTATGGTATGCATGAAATGGTTGCCTCCCTCACCATACATACATCCATCCCCACTTACATCTATAACTGTAAGTTCGGGATTAACTGCTTTTATGGCAGTTGCTGGAGATAGAGATCTTCCATGTAAACTATTGAAAACATTTGATCTAAGATAATGAGGTAATTTAGCAGCCTGGCCAATTCCTGATACTAATACCAGCTTTTTAGGATTAATTTTAAGATCTAAAAGGGCATTTTTAAGTGATTGCAAAATGGAAAAATTTCCACAACCGGGACACCATGCCACATCTGCATTTTCCATGTCAAATTTTTTAGTATCCATCAAATCCCCCCTTTCATGGAATTGATTTTATTAATCACTTCTTCAACGGAAAAAGGCATTCCATTATATTTTAAGATTTTATTTTCAATATCAAAACCAGTTTCTAATTTTATTAAGCTAGCAAACTGGGAAGTAGCATTATTTTCAAAAATAACTGTAGTTTTTGCCTTTTTTAGATGATTAATGGTTTCCTCGTGGAGGGGATAAACCTGTTTATAGTGTAAAAATGCTATTTTATCATCACCAATTTCTTCCAGTGCTTCAGTTATGGGGCCGTAGGTAGAGCCCCACCCTACCATTAATATATCATAGTCTTCTTCACCAACTAATTTTGGTTTTAAAACTTCTTTTTTCATATTTTCCAATTTATTAAGCCTTTTATCCACCATTTTTGTTCTAATTGTCAAATTTTCGGTTATATGTCCCTCTTCATCATGTTCATCTGAATCTGCCACTACTAATCCTTCCCCAAAACCGGGTATTCCTCTGGGAGATATGCCATTTTCAGTTATTTCATATCTTCTATAATTTTTGGCAGTTTTAAAGATATAATTTTCTATTTGAACCTCTTTTAAATCTATTGGAGGTAAATTATAATGTATATCTGCAAAGTACTGGTCTGAAAGTATGAAAACTGGTATTTGATATTTATCGGCCAGATTGAATGCGTGCCATGAGACGTGGAACGCATCTTCAATAGTCCCCGGGGCAAAAATTGCACGGGGAGATTCACCTGTACCAGAATATAATGCCAGATTTAAATCTTCCTGGGCAGTTCTGGTGGGGAGACCCACTGCCGGTCCTGGTCTTTGGGCTAGATAGATAACTACTGGAGTTTCAGTCATCCCCGAAAGACCAACCGCTTCCTCCATTAATGCAAATCCGCTTCCTGAAGTGGCAGTCATTGCCCGAGCCCCTGCATAAGATGCTCCTAAAGCCATATTTAATGCTGCAATTTCATCTTCAGTCTGTTCAAATATTATATCAAATTCATGAGCATTCTGGGCGATAAAAACTTGTAAGGGCGAAGAAGGAGTCATTGGATAGGCGGACATGAAATTACATCCTGCGGCTATGCATCCCAGTCCTACTGCCTCAGTTCCGTTAATTAAAATTTGATTTTTTACTTTTTGGGTCTTTTGAATATCAACTATTAAGTCATATTCTTTTAAAAGGGTTTCACCAAGTTCATAACCCTTTTTTCCCGCTTGAAGGTCTTTCTCTAGAATTTCTTCTCCTTTACGCTGGAACATAAATTCAATACATTTATTAAAAGTTTCAAGTTCTATATTTAAAATTCTGGAAATTACTCCCGCAGCAATGATATTTGAAAAAATAGAACCACCAATTTCTGATGCCATCTCTATTAGTGGAATTTCAATAACATTCAAATTTTGTTTAGATTCTTCTTCTAAAATTCCATTAGCAGCTATGATTAAAGTATCATCTGAAAGTCTATCTTTAAGATGATTAATGGTTCCTTCACTTAACGCAATGAGTACATCTATTCTGTCCACATATGATCTAACAGCGGTAGATGAAGCTCGAATCAAAGTAGAATTCAGACCACCTCTAACCCGGGACATGTACTCCTTGGTGGAAAAAACATTGCAGCCACTGTTTTTAACTGCTCTAACCAGAATATTTTCAACAGTTTGTATTCCCTGCCCGGCTTCGCCGCAAAGAACAATAGATATATCGTCTTCAACTTCATGGGAAATTTGAGACATTTTTTACCCCCATAAAAAATTAATAACAATATTATGTAAAGAATAATTAATTAAACTTTCTTTTCAGAATATTACAAACCTCAATAAAATCTTAGAAAAAGGAATAAATTAGTTAAAACGCATTAAATACGTAACAAAACAATTAAATTAGTTAAAATACCCTAAATATACTTAGAAAAAACATTTAATTAGTGAAATATTTTAGATAACTTAAAAAACAATTATGTTAGCTATCGTAAGATATGATGGTATAAAAGTTTATTAAACTTTTATGGTTTTTATTATATCTCCATCAGAAATAATCCCCACAATGGAATCATTATCTAAAACAACAAGCTGGTTTACAATCCCATCACCAGAACCATGAGCATTCATTTTCTTGATAGCACTTTTTAAAGTATCTTCTGGATTAACACAGATCACATCTTTTACCATAACTTTTTCTACTGTAGTACCTAATTCATAGTTGTCCAAAATCAGATTATGGCCTAAATCCGTTGCAGTTACTATACCTCTTAGTTTTTCATTTTCTACAACTGGAAGTGCGCTTATCTTATATTTCATAAGTTTTTCAAATGCAAAAACAACGTCTTCCTTGGGAGGGACTGTAATAACCCCTTCAGTCATTATATCTTTAACTTTCAAATTTTTCAACATTTCCATCGCCTTCTGATACCTTTGTAAGAGATTTCATAATACTATCTATGGTAGTAATAACATCAATATTTTCAATCACCGGCACTTGATTTTTCCTGGCCTGGCTTTCAAAATATTTATGGGTTTTGCGTATAGCCCAAAAGTAACTCATGTACCTTTTAAGTGGCCTTCGAGCCCAAGCCTGTCTGCATCGAGAATAAAATCTCCCACGGTGAACATTTTCATCTTCAACCGTTAAAATAAACATGGCCACATTTTCTTTATTTATCAAATCTTCTCTAATAAAACCCGGAACAATATGGACTCCCTCTATAACAATACTTATGCCCTCTTTTAATGATCTTTCAATAACTGCTTCTACACCTACGCTTACTGTATCAACGTGATCACGGAATCCTATAAGGATTTCATCCAATTCAGGAGGTGGAGGTATCCGCAGCGACCTGTAAGCAGTGTAACTTGACTCGTATATTGTGGGGAGTACTTCCTTAGAAACTATCTTTCTCATAACCTCTCTGATCATGTCTGTGCTGATCATGTTTCTTATTCCCAGACGGTTAGCTACCTCAAATGCAATTGATGATGTTCCAACCCCTGAAGCACCACCAATAAGGATTATCATGGGTTCTTTGCATTTACGAATTTTTCGCCAAAGTACGTATTTTTCGGCTATTTCTTCATCTTCTTCTTTTAAACGTTCCCTAACTATTCCTACCAGTTCATCAATAGTTATAAGTGTGATATTTTGATTTTTAAGATGATCTTCTATTTGAGATGCGAATGTATAGGCTTTATTTGGACCCATCTCTGCCCGAGTCAAAGATCTGGCTAACACGCCCTTTGAGAAGGGTTCTGTGTATTTTTTTCCACTTACTTCACCTTCAACCATTATCATAAGACTCACCCCTAATATTTGATTAAAAGAACTATCAATGTTAATAAACAAAATTAGATAAATCTTCTCTAGAAGATAACCGTTTTTATTTTAAAATCAAGACTTATATATATTTCTTATTAATTCCACAATTAATACATCTAATCTGTACTGCTTATAATTCCACAATTTTTACATCTATTTCTGGTTTATTATTGGTTTCCTTAATATCAATTAAACTGGCAAAACCCTCTGATAGTTCTCCTGGATTTACTAGAATAGTATTTCCTATTTTATCTACAGCTTTTGCCTCATGGATATGTCCACATATATTTATATCTGGTTTATATTGTTCTATAATCTTTCTAAGACTTTCACTGCCAGCATAGTCTCCTGAATTTAACTGGTCAACCTTGGTTCCATGTGGAGGTGCGTGGGTTACAAGAATAACAAGATCATGACCTTTGATCTGCCCCATAACTTTATTTAATTCGTTGTATATTTCTATCTCATCAAATTCAAGAGGTGTGTCAAATGGTGTAGGATTTGAACCACCAAAACCGCATATTCCAATATTTTTTATGGTAAGACTTTTCCCATGAATATTGATGGCCCGGGAATTATCTATCTTGCTGTGTATTCCAGGGGGATCACAGTTACCAGGTACTGCTACTACAGGTACTTCACATGAACATAGATCATTTAGAATATCTTCCGCTAATTCAAGAGGTCCAAAATGGGTAATGTCTCCGGCAATAACAATCAAATCAACAGGATGTTTCTTTATGTAATCTGCTATAATTTGACAGCCTTTACCATGTAAATCACTTACTGCAAGGATTTTCATTATTTTTTCACCTGAATCTATTGTTTATTTGTTAAAAATGAATATTGACACTATAAAAAGGTATTTTTTAATTGTATAAGCAATCTTAAATAAATTAGTATACCTTGAGTTAAGTCAAAAAAATTAAATTAAAAAATATTTTGAGAAATAATAAATCCTATCTAAATTAGTCTCTAAAAAATGAAGATATTTCCTTTAGACCTTTCTTGATATTTTCTTTGTCTCCAAAAACTGAGATAACCTCGTCTTCATCAAATTCTATTATTAAATTATATTCCTCCGCAACATCCTGAACTCTATCTTCAGCTAGTGGTTCTTTAAGACTAACACGAACTACCGAAAATCCAGGGGGAGCTCCCACAATGAATTTGGATTTTTTATTCTGGACAGGGCATACTTCTTCTCCCATGGACGCTTTTTGAAGCTTTTGAATCCATTTTTGCCCATAATCTTCATCAATTTCTTCTGCAAAATTTATTAGAATATCTTGGACAGAATTTAAAAATTCATTGATTCTTTTAAGTTCTTTCATCATTTCAGGATTGGTTGGATCTGTTTTATAGAAATTTATATCAGTTCTGGCTAGTCTAAGATTTTCATTAACCTCTTTTGGTATTTTGATTCCTCTCTTTTTAAGATCAGTTAATAGTTCCACCAGAACCATCCATGTTTGTTCTAATGGTAAAACATTCATAAATGTCCTTCCAATATTTTTAGAGTTGTTTGGTTAACCTTTGCATCTGCCTGCTTCAATTCATCTTTTATCTGATTAACATTATCATATGAACTCAAAAATAATACATGATGACTTTCTGTTCCTCTGATATTTAAAATAGCAATTTCTTCATCATCATTTATATCTTTATTTTCTATTGATGCTTTATATTGGACAAAAGGACTGTATTCTTCAGGTAATTCTTCAAATTTGAATATTCCAACAAGAGTCGCTATAAACAAAAAAACACCTCAATTAGAATATGTAAGTAATTCAAAATAAATTTAATGTTTTTTAAAAATAAAAAAATGGGAGAATTAATGTTTAATTCTCTTTAATTAACATCCCAGTTTAGTCTCAGCTTCAGGGGTTAGCTTGGTCATGTGAACGTCAGTAGTGAGTTCTTCCTTGCTTAATCCCATTGCAAAACCGTATAATTGGGCTAAGTGAAGTACAGGTATGTTAAATTCGTCTCCGAATTTATCTTTTATTTCAGCTTGTCCTACGTCAAACTGTAAGTGACAGAATGGGCAGACATTTATTATAGCATCCACACCTGCTTCTTGCATGTTGTTGAGTTTTTCTTTGGTGAAATCAAGAGCTACTTCAATATCTCTGGATCTTACTCCACCACCAGCACCACAGCACATCATCTTGTCTTTGTATGGGACAGATTTTGCACCTGTTGCTTCTACCAGTTCATCAAGTATGGTAGGTTTTTCTGGGTTGTCAATATTAATTTCTGCGCTTGGTTTTAAAAAGTGACATCCATAGTGAACAGCTACATTTAGATCATCTAAAGGTGTGTTGAAAGCTTCAGTTATTTTGTCAAGACCTACATCATTATAGAGTATCTCTGCGAGGTGTCTGACATTTACTTCTCCTTTAAATTCTCGGTCAACTTCTGCAAGTACATTGTTGATTTTTTCTTTCATCTCTTCGTCTTCTTTTAACATGTGGTTGGTTTCGAATAATGAACCAAAACATCCATTACATTCGGTCATTATGTCCATTCCCATGTCTTCGGCGATGGTAACATTTCTTGCAGCTATGGAAGCCCATGTAGTTTTATCAAATGAACCAAATACTCCTGGTGCAGGGCAGCATGATGCTCCTTCCATATCTTTAAGGTCTACATCGAGTTTTTCCATCATTATCCTTGTTGCTTTCTCAATACCAGGATACCTGTTGTTCATAATACATCCTAAGAAGTATGCGAATTCAGCCATTTATATTCCTCCAGTAAATTTATTCTAATTCTCCTGTTTCTGGGTTGTATCCTATTAAAGCGTCAAAACCTGTTGTTTTGGTTATCTTTTGTATTTCTTCTAATGCTCCAGGGAACTGGTGAGTCGTTGGTGGTAATTCACCTAATCCTACCTGTTTTCTAAGTTCCATGGTAGCTTCGTTTATTGGTACACCGTGTCCGGTTTTTATAACAAATGATCCAACTGCTTTGTGAGCTTGGCCCATGTAACCGGCTTTTGCTGCTTCATTTCTGGCAAGTTTTATTACGTCCACAATTTTTATTTCTCGGGGACATCTTTCTTGGCAGGCATAGCAGGTGGTACACATCCAAAGTTCGTCACTGGAAATGACTTCCTCTTTGAGACCAACTAATGATTTTCTTACAATTTGTCTTACCCTGTAAGGGGTTCTTCTTCCTGATGGACAGGATCCAGTGCAGGTACCACATTGGAAACAATATTCTAAAGATTCTGCGCCGGCATCTTTAATTTGTTGTGTAAATTCTTTATCTATATCTTCAGGTTTGAGTATATTGTCTGCTCTATCAAGTAAACTCATACTAACACTCCTTTCAGTTTTAGGTTTTTTCTCTTTTTCTTCTGAAGTAGGTGGAGTTCCAGGTTCTGCTTTTTCTTCTGTTTCTTTAGTTGATTCTCCAGGTTTAGATTTTTCTTCTTCACCTTTAGAAGCACTTGAAGTTTCTGATTTAACTTTTCCTGTTTTTTTGTCTTCAGCGATTGATTTTTGTTCGTTTTCTGTTTTAGTTTCTGGTTTTTCAGCGGTGTCCTTAGATTTGTCTTGTTCTGGCCCCTCACCTTTTCCTGTAAACATTTTTTTAAGGCGTTGTAACATTGACATTATTTTCACACCTTAGAAATCTCACTTTGCTGTGAAATTTCAGACTCTCTTACTTGGATGTAAATTGAAGACTATATATATGTTACGGAAAATTTGATCAGTGTAACCTTTTAAGTAACACTGTTCAGAATATTCTGGTGTTATAATAATTAAAATAAGTAATTTAAAAAATAAATTTTAGCTAATTTTAAAAAAATGAGGCACATATTTATCTTAAATGGGATCATAAAATTATCCATGCTAAAGATAACACAACATGATGGTCCAGCCAGATTGGGGAAATTTAATGAAATACGTAGTCCTGGACTAATAGAACCAAAAAACCCATTTAAACTTATAAAAGATGAACCTGTTCCCTATGATATACCCAAAACCCTGGCCGAATGGTCTGTTAGAAAAACAATTAAATACGCGAAAGACAGTCCCGAAAATGGAATTGGTACTATACACGGATCAAAATACCTTGATCTGAGGATTAAATGCGCCAAAGAGTTGGAAAAACTTGGAATTAACATTTTTTTAATTGCTAATGGAGACAAACTTCTAAAAAGACAGAAAGACTTGATAAACATCATAGTTAATCTGAGAAAAACCCTGAATCCTAATTCAGCAATTTATTTCCCTCTTGTGGATCTTTCTTTTATACCTCTGCTTACATATATGGGTGTTGACTTTTTTGGAAGTTATGTGTGCGATTATTATGCAAGATTGAATACCATTATTACTCCAACTCTTAAATATAATTTAAAAGAGTATCCAATTTATGATTTAGACTATGAAGAAATTAGAAAATATAATCATAATACTTTGGATTTTGTAATTAGAGAAATTCGGGAAAATATTAAAAATGGCACGCTTAGAAACTTAGTGGAAATGAGATGCTGCACTTCCCCTGAAACTATGTCTGCTTTAAGAATATTAGACAAAGAATACCCTGAATATTTAGAAAAATACACCAGATTGTATTAAAAATATGTTTTAAAAAATGAAATATAAATAAAGTAAACGAATAAACCAGGTCAATAACCATGGCTCAAGGCGTGAAATTCATTTCTTTATATATTTTACTAAAAAATGGTAATCTCCTATATCACACGAAGATTGCGAGCTAAATCCATAATCAATTAAAATATCGTTAATATCTGATTCATCTAATCTTATTTCCATTGGAGGTCCAAATGTCCTCTCGATTTTTTTAAATTCAACCACGGCAAAAATACCTCCTGGCTTTATAACTCTGGTAATTTCAGAAAGTGCACTATCTAATTCTTGATTTTCGACAAATCCGTGTAGTACATTAGCCATAAAACATATGTCAACTGATTCATTAGGTAATGGTATTTTGTGAGTTATATCTGCAACTATTGCTTCCATATTCCTTATTGATTTAGCCAGGATTTCATTTTGAAGATTATTTATTGATTCCTCGTAAATGTCGATAGCATATACCTTTCCATTATTACCTATCCTTGAAGAAGCTGCAATAGAAAAAAATCCATCTCCACAACCTGCATCTAAAAAAGTAGCTCCTTCAAATAAACCAATCCTTGATAGGACATCAGCATCATCTAAAAATTTTTGACTTGATTTACCGTGGTGCCTGTGTTTTTTAGTATCCATTAAAAATTCCTCCCAAAGATAAACTACTAATCTATTATATTTTTGTAATTAAAATTATGTTTCTGCCCTTAATCTATTCTTTGAAAATAGGAATACTCCTACTATAAACAATAAGACTGTCAGTATTACAGATAATCCTAACTGATAAGTAATATCATTCCATCCGCCGCCAAAGGTTAATAGAGTACGTAATGCATTTAAAGTGTGTGTCCAAGGTAGAAAATCGTATATCTGGAAGGATTGTCCCATTAAATTCCCAATTATCACCTGGGGCAGTTGGAAAAAAGCACCCACTAAAAAGCTGGTAGGTACTGTGATTATTGTACCCAGATTTGCTGCTTGTCTCTCGGTTTTTGCAAAAGCCGCAATTATCATTCCTAAAGCAACAGAAGCAATTCCCCCAATAATCCCAACAAAAATCGCCAGTATTAATGAGTTAAGACCTCCTTGCCAGTGAAATCCAATAAGTACTGCTACAATAAATAAAATGATAACTTGCGCTGCGGCCACTAAAGACCAAGGGATAAGACCGCCTAATAAAAGATCCAGTGACCTCATGTAAGATAATTTTAGACGGGCCAATGTGCCTTTTTCAACTTCCCTGGTTAAACTAGCGGCGACTGTAGTTGCCAGTAGTAAAATAGCAAATACTATCATCCCGGGAGCAAGAAAATCAAATGATGTGAATGTTTCAGTACCTTCTAATGGTTCAACTTTACTTTCCAAAAATTTGGTAGGCTCAGCTGCAGTATTTCCAGAAATCTTACTTTGAATCTCAAATAACAATTGGTCCTGGTATTGTTCGAATATCCCCACAATAATACCCTGTGAAATTCCAAAACCAACATATCCTGTGTCTCCTTTTATTATGATTGTGGCTGTTTGGTTATTTGTGACTGGAGTATTCTGTATGTTTCCTGTTTCCTGAGTTAGAGTATTGGTAATGAGGGTTACTACACCTTGCGAAAAATTTTTCGGAATTATTAACGCAGCATCCACATCTCTCTGTTTTAATAATTCGTCTGCAGTGGTTTCGTTAGTTTTTGTGATTTTAAACAAGTTTATATCACTATCTTCATACTTTGAATCTCTTAAAATATTGGTCAGATTGTTACCAAAATTAACTTTCTCCTGGGTAAATGGTAACACTGCTCCCTCATCATTATTTACAATAGCAATATTATGGGGCGTGTTAGTCTGGCCCATTCCCCCAAATGCAAAACCAAAAACTAACATGAAAAAAAGAGGGAATATCAATATCATAAACAGTCCTCTACGATCTCTAATTAGTTCTTTCGCATTTTTCTTAGCAATACTTATGAATTTCATTGTTATTCCCTCAATCTAGTTCCAGTTAATTCTATAAAAACATCTTCCAGAGTATTCTGTCTTACAGATAATTCAGTAATCCTAACTCCCAATTTTTCCACTTGTTCCATTATAATAGGAAGTTTACCAACTGCATCCAGTGCCCGGATGTTAATCCTGCCGTCTACTTCTATTGCCGAGTGTACTTGCTCTAATTTGGATAAACTTTCAATCAATTCATTATTTTTCTTTGAATCGTTGATCTTCATATCTACCACGTCTCCTTCTCCAATCTCTTTTTTAAGATTCTCTGGAGTGTCCAACCGTAGTAAACGACCGTGATCAATGATGGCTATTCTATCACTTAAACGATCAGCTTCATCCATTAAATGTGTGGTTAAAATAACAGTTTTACCCTCATCATTGCGCAATGATAATATGTAATTCCAAAGCACCCTTCGTGATTGGGGATCCAAACCCTCTGATGGCTCATCAAGCACGACAATTTCAGGTTCATGCACTAGAGCCAATGCCAGATTTAATCTGCGCTTCATACCGCCTGAAAGTTTGTCAACAACAATATTGGCCTTATCTTCTAGATAAAGATCTTTAAGTAGTTTATTTACCCTAAAGTCCAGAACATCTTTGGGTACTTCGTACATATCCCCCATCAGCATCAAACTCTCTTTACAGGTTAAATATTCCCAAAGAACTATTTCTTGTGGACAAATACCAATTAAACCTCTATCAATTTTTTCAATGTCATCTCCATTAACCATTACCTTTCCTGTGGAAGGTTTAAGGAGCCCCACCATTATATTAATTGAAGTCGTTTTTCCTGCCCCATTAGGACCTAAAAATCCAAAAACTTCTCCTTTCTTGATTTTTAAATTTAAATCATCCACTGCCATTAAGCCATCAAAGTTTTTACTTATGCCCTGGGCATTAATTATGTAATTATTCATTATAGTCTCATCCTTAATTTTTTAAGATACTGTTGTGATTATATTCAATTCAACTTCTCTCCATATAAATTATAAATTACCACGTATTAATTTATAAATCATAAAAAACTATGTATTAATTGAAATTTCTGGATTTTGATCCTAGTATAATCCATTAATTTACCGATATATGGCACTAATCAGATTTATTGAAAATTTTTTAACATGATATAAAAACGTAGGATATATTATATAGCGTAGAGAAATATGTACTGAGGTATCATATGATGAAAGAGCTTAAGCTACTTATTCTAGAAGATGTTCCATTTGATGTTGAACTAATTGAGAGAGAGCTGTATAAAGCTGACATCAAGTTTACATCTATGATTGTGGATAGAGAAGAAAATTATTTAGAGGAAATTAAAGAATTTAAACCTGACATTATCCTTGCTGATCATTCCCTACCTCATTTTGATGGTCTTAGTGCCCTGGAAATTGCTAAAAAAGAATGTCCTGATGTGCCATTTATTTTTGTTAGTGGAAAAATTGGGGAAGAATTTGCAGTTGAAGCCCTTAAAAGCGGTGCCACAGACTATGTCTTTAAAGGAAATCTCCCAAAAATAGTACATGCCATAAATAGAGCATTAGAAGAGGTCAAAGAACAAGAAAAACTTGAAAGTGCTGAAAAAGAATTGATAAAAAGTCATGAATTTTTAACTGAAGCCCAGAAAATTGGAAAAATGGGTAGTTGGGAATATGACTTAGCAAAAAATTCAGTAAAATGTTCCAATGAGCTTTTCAATATATTAAATACAAAACCAACTGATAATCCTATTAATTTTGATGAATTTCTGGAAATAATTCATCCTGAAGACACTGCATTTGTAAAGGAAAACATTAAAACCGCACTACAAGATGATAACACTTTTTCTTATGAGTATCGTATAAATTGTGCTGATAATGCAACAAAAATCTTATCCTGTCATGGTAAAGTTATAAGGAATGATAATAACGAACCTATCCGTATTATAGGGACGGAACAGGATATTACCAATCGTAAAATTTCAGAGAATAAATTAAGAGAGTCGCTTGAAGAAAAGGAGATGCTTCTCCAAGAAATCCATCACAGAGTAAAAAACAATCTTCAAGTTATATACAGTCTTTTACGTCTCCAATCCAGATTTATACAGGACGAAAAATCGCAGGAAATATTTAAAGAAACTCAAAATCGTATTAGATCAATTGCAGTATTACACGAAAAATTATATCGATCAAAAGATCTGGGCAAAATTGGATTTGCAGATTATGTAATAAGTCTAGTTAAGGACCTTTTCCATTCTTATGGAACCGATACTAATTTAATTAATCTCAATGTTAATATTGAAAATATTTACCTCAACATTGAAACCGCCATTCCCTGCGGTATTATTATAAATGAACTGGTTACAAATTCTCTCAAACATGCTTTCCCCCCAGGTAAAGAGGGTAATATTACTATAGAAACTTTTAAAGATAAGAGCGGAAAAATTACACTTATTGTGCGGGATGATGGAATTGGCATTCCGGAATCCATAGATATTAATAATATAGAAAGTTTAGGTTTACAATTGGTTCAGTACCTCACTAACCGAATAAAAGGTGAGATATTTTTAAATCGGGAGAAGGGCACTGAAATTAAAATCATTTTTTCAGAATTGGAATATAGTGAGAGGACCTGAGTCTATGGTAAATGAAAAAATTTTAGTTGTTGAAGATGAGGAACTGGTTGCTCAAGATATAAAAGTTATCCTAGAAGATCTGGGATATGAAGTTCCTGCGCTGGTAGCGTCTGGTGAAGAAGCTATTCAAAAAGTTAAAACAACACATCCCGATTCTGTTTTAATAGATATTATGTTAGAAGGTAAAATGGATGGAATTGAAGCTGCAGAAAAAATTAAACAGCTTTATGACATTCCTATTGTTTACATTACCGCTTATGGAAATGAGGAAGTGGTGCAGCGTGCTAAAAAAACTGAACCCCACGGCTACATCTTAAAACCATTCCAAGAAAAAGAGTTACAAATTAGCTTAGAAATGGCTCTTTACAAACATGAAGCCGAAAAAACTAGAAAACAGCTTTTAAAACAGAAAATCATTAATGAAAATTTAAGTAAAGCACTTGAAGAGAAAGAAGTTCTTTTAAAAGAAATAGATCACCGAGTTAAAAATAATATGCAAATTATTATTAGTCTTTTATCTCTTCAATCCCGATATTCTGAAGAAGGAGAAATAGTAGAGTTTTTCAAAGACAGTATAAACCGCGTTAAATCAATGGCCATGATACATGAAAAAGTTTACCAATCAGAAGATCTTTCAAGTATTGACTTTGAAAAATATATTCCTAAACTGGTATCTGGAATCTCAAGTTCATACCCAACAGATTCTAAAATAAAAATTGATATCAATATAAACGACATTCACCTAAATATAGATACTGCTATACCTTGTGGTCTTATTGTTAATGAATTAGTAACTAACTCCCTTAAACATGCATTTAACAATGTCAGCGGTAACATTATAGTAGAAATGGACTCTGATAATGAAGAATGGTTTACTCTTATCGTAAGTGATAATGGTGTGGGATTACCAGATGATATTGATATTAACAAAGCATTAGGATTGAGATTGGTGGATACTCTGATTAAACAGCTTGATGCCGACATGAAAATACATAAAAATACTGGAACTAAATTTGAAATTAAATTTAAAGAATTGAAATACAGTGATAGATTTTAATAAAATGATCTTTAAATCATATATTCCATCTGCAGTTACATCTATTCGGCTAATTGCAGCTCCAATAATTTTTTATTCATTTTTGAATTATAATTTCATTTTAGCATTTGCAGTTCTTATTATTGCACTGTTTTCAGACTTGATGGACGGATACCTCGCTCGAAAATTTAATGCAACTTCCCATTTAGGGGCTTATCTGGACGTAACTGCAGATTTTACACTGATAATCACTTGTTTTTTAGCATTTGTTTTAAGAGGATGGTACAATCCATTAATCTTATTAATAATTACAGTGATGTTTTCTCTTTTTATTGCAACTTCAAACCTTAAAAAACCAGTTTACGATCACGTAGGTAAATATTTAGGCTCATTTCTCATGGGGATGATTTTTTTATCATTTTTAATCCCTAATGCTATTTTAAGACAGATATTGTCAATAATATTCGTCATATTCTCTTTAATTTCAATTAGCACCAGGTTATTATTTCTACACAATAAAAATAAGTCACTTTAAAAACTTTCTTACACTATAAAATGATCTAATTTAAAATCTAAAATATTTATCTTTGATAATTTCTAATAATCAACTCATTAATTTGACCCCTTTTTAAAATATTCCTATTTATATTTCGTTTAGCAGGAATTCTCTCAATTATATACTTTTCATACAACTCATCGAAGAATGTATCAGAAGGATTTAAATTTTGAGGGTCAGAATTGCTTAACATAAGATAAGCTCTTTTTTTATCCATTTTGACAAAAAAATTGGCTAATATAAGTTGATCATTCTCTGAAAAACCATTTTTCGCATAATTGGTGAAATTGGAAGTATCACTAAGTGGTCGGTAGGGAGGATCTAGATATACAAAAGTTTTTTCATTAATAAAATATTCAGATCCAGTAAAATCGCCCTGAAAGATTTCAGTATCTTTTAAAGCCCTGTTGATTTTTTTAATATTTTCTTTATTATATATTTTAGGGTTATCATACCTTCCATAAGGTACATTAAATTCTCCTTTTTTATTTAAACGAAACAAACCATTATAACATGTTTTATTTAAAAATATGAAATAAGAAGTTCTTTCAACCCATTCATCACTAGGATTTTCATAATCAAAGTTCTTCATTTGATGGTTATAGAGACTTCTTATGAGATAGTAGTGTTGTTTCCGATTAACTTCATTTTTTTTAAGATGTTTAAATTCAATTTCTTCTAATTGACTAATTAATTCTCTGTGATCATTTTTTATAACTTTGTAAGCCACAATCAGATCTGGATTGATATCAAACAAAACGGATTCCCTAACATCATAATTTTTCTTCAGAAAAAAGAACATTGCACCCCCACCTAAAAATGGCTCAACATATCTATAAATTCTCTTACATTTGACCATAGAATAAGGTAACCTTTTTTCAAACTCATTCAAGAGTTGGTTTTTTCCACCAGCCCATTTTAAAAATGGTCTAGGAAACAATGAAGTTTTAATGGGGGATTTTTTCATATGCAGCCTTATAATCCAATTAGTTACTTTTGTCAAATGAATTATGGGAAGGTTAATTATATACTTACTAATTAATTAAGAATCTACTAGAACTTTTATGTTTATTATCTAATTTGAATTTATTGTTTTTTTATGTTATTTTTAGTTCAGTATTCTCTATATAAAACCATTAGCTTAAATTAATCTATATAAAAATTTAAGCTGTAATATTACTAAATTTAAGAATATGATTAATTAGATACTTTTTTTCAATATTTCTTCTGGAGCACCGGCTACTTCCACTAGATATTCTGCCTCCATGATATGGAGTTGGGAAGGTATAATTAACGAATGCAGTGGTCCCCCAAAATCTTCATTTAATAAATTTTGAATTCTATCGGAACGTACTAAAGGTTTTAGAGAACCTGCTCTTGCTATTACAACTGCAATGGAATCATTTAACACAATTTTTTTGTTTCTCTCTTTTTCAACATTTAAAAGATAATCTAATCCCTGATTTGCAGTCATATATCTTTCTTCTTCTGCTCTAATATCAAGAAGCACTAAACTATGAGCTTTGAACTTCATATTGGTTTCTATCGTCAGATAAGGTGAATGTGGAAAATAGTTTTTTTCAGGAAAAGGTATGGTGGTAACTTTTCCAAATTTATAAGCTTGAAGTCCAGCAATTCCAGGAGCAGCAGAAAGAATGGAAGAAGCATGAACAACCTGTGCATCAATTCCTCTTTTTTTGGCTTGAATCATCATGTCAGAATGGGTTGTGGCTATTAAAGGATCTCCTGCAGTCACAAATGCAACGTCGTTATCCAATGCCGAATTGATTGGAATATTATCTTCTTCAACTTCTTTTCGGCTTAAAATTTTGATTGGGGATTCTACAATTTCCTCCAGAGATGAAAAAGTAGACCCAAATAGTTTAGCTGTGTAAAACTCAGCGTATATAGTATCAACTTTTTTCAGTATTTCAATTCCTTTAAGTGAAATATCTTTTTCATCAAAAAGACCTAAACCAATAAAATAAAGCATACAATCACCTTTTACTATAATAATTAAATGAAGAGAGAAATTTAATTAATTTATTCTAATATATAGATATATGACCATTAGTAATATTAAGATGATTCTTTATCTATCTAAGTATTATTTCGCAGAGACATGTAGCTGATATTTATGAAAGGTTTAAAAGTTCCAAAACAAAAGGCCAATGATATTCGCAAAATTCTACTAAAACAATCCATTATAAACCTTGATTTTAAAATTAAACAAGAAAATGGTTTTGTTATCATACCCTTAAATGAAAACCTAGACAGTAATTTATTGAAGAAGTTATGTCTTGATTTGGAAAACATAGTTAACTGTGAATTTGAAGGCCAAAAAAGAGTCCCCAAAAGCCTTAAACATTACCTAAAGAATAAAATTGATGAAAAAAAGATAGAGGATATAAGGGGATCCTTTGATATTATTGGAGAAATCGTTATACTGGAGATTCCTGAAGATTTAGAAGATGATAAATATAAAATAGGAGAAGCTGCACTTAAATTCACAAAAAGACAGGCTGTTTTTCGAAAAAATAGTGAAATAAAAGGTGTCCGAAGAACCAGAGAATTGGAACACCTGGCAGGATCTAATATATCTGAAACCACCCACCAGGAATATGGTGCCCGCTTTTTAATGGATGTAAAAAATGTATATTTTAGTCCCAGACTGGCCACAGAACGATACAGGATTTTAAATCTGGTTAAAGATGGTGAGACGATTATAGACATGTTCGCCGGAGTTGGGCCATTCTCCATTGTCATCGCCCGTTCAAAAGATGTTAAAATATATGCAATAGATATTAATCCTTATGCTTATGACTATCTTAAAAAAAATATAGAATTAAACAAAGTCCCCGAAAAGATAATTCCAGTTTTAGGAGATGCTTCAGAATATTTAAAATTATCAAAACTCCAAGTGGATCGTATAATAATGAATCTACCGGGAATTGCATATAAATATTTAGATACTGCTGTTGATTCACTTAAAATCGGTGGAATCCTCCATTACTACGAATTTGCCAGTGATTTTGAAGGTGCTTTGAAAAGAATAAAAAAAGCAGCTTATCCTAGGAAGGTTGAAATACTAAATAAAAGGAAAGTCAAGTCAAAAAGTCCGGGAAAGTGGCATATAGGAGTAGATGTGCAAATTTTATAGTATTTTTACCAAAATAAGGAATTAAATTAAAAAGAATAAATAATTAAAAATGTCCTACAATACCATCTTATTAAAATGGCTCTATGATACCATCTTCAGTAATTATACCTGTTATCAAATCACCAGGTACAATATCAAAGGATGGGTTGCTGATTATTGTTTCTGCAGGTGCAACCCTACAATTCCCGAAGTATAAAACTTCCCCTGGATCTCTTTCTTCAATTTTTACGTCGTATATTGAGTTATCATAGTCAAAAGTGCTTTTGGGTGCAGCCACATAGAAAGGTATGTTAAATCGTTTGGCAGCTAATGCCACCATAAGTGATCCTATTTTATTGGCAACACCACCCCCGGCAATCCTGTCTGCCCCGATTACTACTTTATCTATGGCTCCTTTCTGCATCATATAACCTGCAGCACTGTCAACTATTAACTTTACTGGAATTTTTTCTTGCTGCATTTCCCATACACTTAGACGGGCTCCCTGACACAAAGGCCTGGTTTCATCGCAAACAACGCTAATATCTTTACCATCCTGAAAAGCCGCCCTTATAACTCCTAATGCTGTTCCATAGTCCACACATGCCAGAGCCCCTGCATTACAGTGGGTTAAAATAGTGTCTCCATCTTCAATTACTGTAGATCCATGTACACCAATGGATTTATTTGTTTCTATATCCTCATTATACATTTTTATTGCTTCATCCACTGGAGAATCAGAAGCAAGAATCCTATCAACTGCCCAGAAAAGATTTACTGCTGTTGGTCTGGAACTTTTTATTTCCTCGGCGGCTTTTGTCAGATCATCACCTGCTAAATAGGCAAGTGCCATACCAAAGGCTGCTGCAACGCCAATTGCAGGAGCACCCCGGACAACCATGGTTTTTATGGCGTGAACAACATCCTGATAATTTTCACATTCAAAATAGACTAATTCATCAGGCAATTTGGTTTGATCTATAAGTAATAATTTGTTATCTTCCCAAAGCATAGTTTTCATTGAATAACTCCAAATTTTATGTTATTAAAAAGAAATTAGAGTCTATTTTTCTTGATAAAGATTTATTCAAACTTATTCCCAGAAATTTAGACTTTGTTTCAGGTATTGAGTATAATTTCTGACATATTGACATTTTTGACATGTTTAATAATGGCTGGCAGGAGTCATGTCCAGGTGCTTATCTTCCCTACCTGGAACCCCATAGGCATCTGCACGACACTGAGTACATGCTCTAAAAACTGGTAATATCTCTTCTACAGCATCTCGAACTTCACTTAATTGGGCACAATTCGGTTTTGGATAATCTTTAAGTTTGTACATTGGAATAAGAGGTATTATATTCATTAGTGAAGCTCCGCGTTTTTTGACTTCACGTGCAATATCAACTATGTGCTTATCGTTAAGTCCGGGTATTAGGACGCTATTTACTTTTACAACCACACCTTTTTTGGCTATTTTTTCAATTCCTTCTAATTGATTTTTAGACAATATTTTAAAAGCTTCTTCTCCCTCATACAACTTTCCATTATATACTACGTTCGAATAAATTTTTTTACCAATTTCTGGATCAACGGCATTAACTGTCACAGTGATGGTATTTACATTCACTTCAGCTAATTCATCTGCCTTATCTGGTAGGAGAAGACCATTAGTGCTCATGCACTTTATTAAATCAGGAAATTTTTCATCTATTTTTTTAAAGAATTCTATCGTATTTTCATTGGCCAGTGCATCTCCAGGGCCGGCCACACCGACAACAGATATGGGCATTTCTTTAACCACTTTTTCAACATGTTGAACTGCATCATCAACCGACATTACCCTTGAAGCAACTCCTGGACGTTTTTCACATTTGTTCAACTCACGTGTGCAAAAATTACATTGAATATTACACTTAGGGGCAATTGGAACGTGGATTCTTCCAACCTTATCATGCATTTTTTCATTAAAACATGGATGTGCTTTGGTTATATGGGCAAATTTTGACTCATTCATATGGGTTACCTCTTTAAGTTTAATCTTTCATTTCTTCAACAATTTCTTTTCCCTTTTCTATCCATTCATCTTTAAGAATTTCATCAGAACTGGTCATGGCTATAATATTTCCCTGGGATAAATCTCTTATTACCCGAAATCCTTCAGGCAGAATACGGAAAATGGCATCATAAATTTTTCTTTTAAGTTTTTCAGCAGGATCAACAACAATCATACCCTCAATTTTTGAGGCAGGATTATTAATTATAACTTCAAAACGACTGGGCTGCTGAATTTTCTCTCTTCCCTCAGTTTCCCATAGTTTTTTAAGTAATTCTGGGAGATATGTTTCATCTTTTATTCTTATGAAGATTTTATCTTCTTTTTCATCGTATTTATATTCAGCAAAATCTTCGATTGTTACAGGTTTGGAAGTTTTTTCCACTTTAATGGCAATAATGAAAACTGGTTCTCTAGGATCAACATACACACGAATATCATTTATAGAACGTGTGACCTGGATTTCTTGCATCACATGTTTTATTATCATTTCATAAACTTCTGCACCTTTTTCATCATAACATTCAACTATCATTTCTTAGCTCCTTAAATACTGGGCAAGATTAATTTTTTTATAAAATTTAAACGAAGAAAGATTAATTTTTAAAATCTATCATTTTCTAGTTCCTAAACCAGAAACTAATAATGCACCACCTACAGCACCAATATATTGTGAGTTTTCTGGAACAATAACTTCTATACCCCCGAGTATGGTACTTACAGCATGTACTAAACCATCAATTAGAGACGTTCCCCCTACTTGGATTACAGGTGCTCTTACATCAATTTCTTGAAGTTGTTGTTCATATACTTGTTCTGCTACTGAAAAACATGCTGCCGAAGCTACGTCTGCTTTTGTACATCCTGCAGCAAGAGATGTGACCAGATCCTGGATACCGAATACAATACAGTAACTGTTAAGTAAAGCATTTTCATGATTGCCTTTCATTGCTAAAGGTCCCAGTTCAGTGATATCTACACCTAATCGTCTTGATGTAATCTCCAAAAATCTTCCAGATGCCCCAGCACATATCCCCCCCATGGTGAAGTTGTCCGGGATTGCATCGTTAACTGTGATTACCTTATTATCCATTCCACCAATATCAAGAACAGTAGCTTCGCCTTTTTGATGATCTGCCAGGAATACAGCTCCTTTTGAGTTTACACTTAATTCTTCTTGTATTAAATCTGCTTTTAAGTGTTTACCTATGGTTAATCTCCCATAACCAGTTACACCAATTCCTTCTATATCCTGCATCTTGTATTCAGTTTCTTTCAATGCACTGTCTATCCCTTCTTGAGCAGAAGCTATAACATCAGTTGTTGGGAGCCATCCTGTACCTATAATTTTATTATCTTCCATTAAAACTACTTTAGTGGTTGTGGAACCAGAATCTATACCTAGAGTAAGTCCTTCCTGTTTCTCCCGGGCAAGTAAACTTTTTCGTGCAACTATTGTAGATAATGCTTCCATTCTAATAAAAAGTTCATCTGCCTTGGTTCTCTCTGTAAATGAATAGGTTACAACTGGCAAATTAGTGTTTTTTTGGATGAATCTTCGAATTTCATTACGAACTAATGCGCCTTCGGCACATCTAAAACAAGTAGCTATAAAAACTGCATCGGCCTCACTCTTTCCTTCAACTAAAGACATGGCCCGTGCAATCATCAACCTTATCCCTGAACTTGCAGCTCTGAAACCAAATTTTTCATATGCTTCATTGATATAATCCAAATCCGTCTCGGGAATAGTAATTTCAGCACCAAAAGTAGCGGCTGCTTTTTCTATCTCTTTTTGGATACCGCTGTATTCGGTTCCGCAGGATATTTGGGCAATTTTAACCATTTTTTTCCTCCAGTTCATCTAAAAAAGTGTTAATTTTATTGATTACTTCTATAGTTTCTTCTCGATTATTAGGATAATTAAGTTCCAGGGTTGGTATTCCCCTTTGTCGAAGGTAGTAAACTGAAAGTTCATTGGTACGGGCACATCCAATACAACCAAAACCAAACGGTGCATCATCCATAATTATGGCTGCATCGGCTTCATCAATTAATGGACCGAAAATTGCCATTCTACCCCTTACCCCGGATGGAACTTCAATGGCTGCATACTTAAGACCTTTTATTGGTTCTTCTTCTGTTATATTTAAAGGCGGTGAATCTATTTCTGCTTCTGTTACCTTTTTCCTTATTTCTTTTTGTACAACTAAAGGTTCGTGTCCTCTTCTTTCAACCATATCTGCTAAAATCAGCGAATTTGGTGGAAATATTGCTATTTTCAGTAGAATTCCCCCTTGCTGCTTTCGGGTTCTACAGGTTCTGGTCTTCTGGAAATTTCAACTAGATCACTGAATATTCCTTTAGTTATATCCACAATACCTATCACACATAATAATTCGTTGTTCTCCATTACAGGAACTACTACAACCGGTATATCTTTATATGGTCCCGATTTAGGGACTCCCCGGCATGTTTTTTCACTTTTTATGACTCGTTCCAGTACTGGTCCCGTGTAATGGTAGTCTATTATTTCACCATCTTCTATTCTAACCCCGTATGAGTTTTTAGTCCTCATAGTCAAAGGTAATTTATTTATAAGCTCATGGAAAGACATAGCTATAGGGGCTATTTCTTTACCACTGGCTGAAGGAGTTATATTCATTTTTCGCCCTCTTCTTCCTTTATAATTTTCTTAAAAGTTTCAACAGGTATTTTTTCAGGTTTTTCAATCTTGACTTTTTTAGGTGTTTTCAAGGCTTCCCCTACATAGTCCAGCAAACTAAATTCAGATTCCAATTGATGAAAACCTTCACGTGCAGCACCTCTATGTCCTCTGCATCTCCGGGGATCTCCTGGAGGAAATCCTCGATCTTTGGTGAATATATTACATGGATCTATATCCCTTATTTTTTTAATAGCCTGTTTAACGTACTTTTCTTCTCCATATATCAATGCACCATAACAGGTAGCTTTAATAGTTAAGGGGAATTCCATCATGTGCAATTTCTGAACCAGTTCTGTCTGGCTTATATTTGCTGATGGCCCTAATATTATCATACGGGTTACTTTATCATCTTCATTCTGATTTTCTTTCTGCAACATATACAATGTCCCCCTCCTTAAATTTTTCCAAATTATCAAGACCTTTTACTATATTACCTATTATGTTAGTTCCGTTGAATGGTTCACCTGTTGGCCCGAATTCATCATTGTCTTCAAATCTAACACCTATCATCCCAATATGTCTTCTGGACATATTTGTAATTCCTATCTGGCCTGCTTTAACGCATTGTTCAGGGGTATTTTCCGGTATAATTCCCTTCGCCTCTTTAGTTTTTCCTTCAAACATCATGACTTTCATACCCGGAAATGCGAAATGAACCTTTAGAAAACCTACTGGTGCATCAAGAAGCCCCGTAATCTTTCTAAAGTACCACGAAGATCTTGGACTCATGTTATTTAGATTAATATATATAATTTCATCTTTACTTATTCCAAATGTTTTAACTTTACCTTCCTTGAGTATATCCAAAGTATATCGAGGATCCTGTTTAACCACAATTGCATGGTCTTCGGAAAGTCCTTCCTTTATCTGCTGAATTTCTCTCTCCTTTAAATAATCAGAAGCTTGTTTTTGAGTCATTGCCAAGGTCAGTATTCTTTCTGGATCAGTTTTTACTGTAATATAATCCTGGTATTTTGATATGTCAACTAGCTCCATTCCTTTTTCTACATGACCCACCAGTGTGTGGGATGGTGTTGAAACACGATCCTCCCGGTATACATAAATTCGTCCCACTCCTTTTCCAGAATTTCTTATGGTTACTGTACCTCTTTTTCTTTGATCAACAAACTCCGGATCTTTTTCAAGACCTTGAAGTGCATAAAATCCTAAAAAAGAATCTGATTCATAGTCAACTTGTATTTTGCCATCTTCAGATATGGAAAAAAATTGTTCAGCAGAACTGGGAGATTTATTAGTAGGTTTTACCAGTACGTAGGTGAAAATTTCGTTTCCTTCGGTAATTTCAGTATCCAGATCAGTTATAGCAGCACTATTTACTATACTCTTTCTCTCAACCACCGGTTTTACGTACTTGATAAAATCATCATCAGTCAAATTCATTATGGTTCTTTTACCACCAATAACTCTGGCAAATATTCCATGATTATCTGCTGGAGCCCCGTAAACAGCCAAATGTTTTTCTTTACTTAAAATTATGTGGGTTGAATCTGCAGAAAACCCTGATAAACTCAAAATAACATCCCAGCGATTATATGTAAATTCTTCTTTAGATGGGACAAGTTCAGTTTTAAAAGGACCTAAAGAAACTTCGCTGGATGATGTCCATCTTATTCTCAGATTTTCCAATTTTTTATAGGAATTTTTCCATGTTTGAACAAGATCTGAAGGAGCATCTTTAAGCAATTCTATAATAATGCTTCCTTTAGTTGTTTTTATTTTATACTTATTAACATGCCTTTCAAACTCTTCTTTACCTTTAATAACTCCTAAAACGCAACCATCCATGTAAAGGGCGTTTGAAATATCTATGGCTTCTCTTATAGTTGAACCATCAGGAATTTCAAACTCTTCCCCATTGACCTTAACCTTCATTGGATCTCCTCTCAGGATTTTTTTTCCTTAACACCCATTATGTCATCCTTTTTAAAGTCAAAAACAATTTTTTCTTCATTATTATAGGATAGATAAAGTTTTTTATCCATTATAATTTCTCCAACCACATTAGAAGTTACATTAACTTCTTCCAATATATTGATACATTCATCAACCATATTTTCTTCAGCAGTCAGCACAAAACCAGCTCCAGGATAAAGTTTAAGCCATTCTATCCAGCCAACAGTTTCATTACGTGGAATTTCATCAAGTTTAACTTTAGCACCCACATCAGATGCTTCAAGAAGCATTCCCAGAGTACCTAATATTCCGGGATTACTAATGTCTTTACCTGCAGTTACCAACTGTTTTTTAGCAATGGTATTCATTGCGACGATTTGAGCTTGAACCAATTCTGGAGTTTTATGAGTAGTTGTATCCCAGTTTAATTTGAATTTAGGATGCTGTCTTCCATCCAGATCTATTCCCACTATTATTTTATCCCCTACTTTTGCATCACAGCTGGTTATTTCATCACCTTTATTAATTATTCCGGCAATGGATACATCAAGTGCATCATAAGGAGTATCAGGGTGAACATGACCTCCTACCATTGGAATTCCAAATTTTTTTACCCCTTCTTTTATACCTTCCATCACTTCATTAGCAATTTCTTCATTACTTATAGCAAGCACGTTCACCATTGCCAATGGTTTTCCTCCCATGGCAGCTATGTCATTGACATTCACCAGAACAGAACAATACCCTGCCCAATGTGGATCTGCTTCCATCAACTTTCCCCACATTCCATCTGCAGCTAAAAGAAGTAATTTACCATTTCCGATATCTATTGCTGATGCATCATCTCCAAAACTAAGAACAACTTTTCCAGAAATGTTATAAACTTCATCTAAAATCTGAGTAATTCTCTTTATAGGTTTTTTTCTTGTAACTCCCTCAAATTCTTTAACAGAGTCTACAATTGTATTTAAATCCAATTGGTCACCCCAAAATTTTTAAAAATCATCAAAGAAATTAATAGGTTAATCTAAACTTTTTTAATTAGTTTAATTTTTGCATTATTCATGCAAATTTCTATGAAGGATATCAATTTGTACTATTTTTTCTTTAAGGATCTTACTTGCTGAATTTATGATCCTTTATATTATAGGTTGAAACTGTGTTATTAATTATGTGTAGAATTTGCTTTTTAAAATTTTCTATATTTTCAGTTTCTATTCTTTCTCGTTGATTAAATAGTTCAATGAATAATTTTTGGCCTACAATATCATCCCAACCACTTTCCAATTCTATGATCATAGAACCATCAGTTTTGAAACCATTTTCAACTACTTTGTCCAGATCGCCATCAGTAATACCAATAATTGGAACCTTAAAACGATATAGTATATCACCTGCAACTAAGGTGGTATCATCACCAACTGTCACAACCATATCTGCATCTTTCAATTTATAAATATCTTCAGCGGCATGGTTTAAAAAAGCAATTTTATACCGTCCATTTTGATCTTTTTCTTCCACCACTCTAGGTTTTATTTTAGATTTCCTAAGTAGACCAGTTTTAATAATAGCATTTTTAAGATCTATGATTCCTAACTTTTCTACACCATGTTCCTTAATTTCACCGCCATGTAGTTCAGTTATGATACCATTTTCTGCAACTAAAAAAACTTCAGAAGATTTAGATCTCCCAACCACGATCCCGTTTACAAAAATATTCTCGTCAGGACTTACACCTGCAATTTTGCGAATTATAATATTTTTATTGTCTTTAAAATCAGATTCAAATTTATATTTATTCTCCATTTCATTAATTATACTATCTGGATAAACAATTCTCAGATCAAGCTTATTGGATAGTTCTTTAATGAAATTCATATCAGTAAATGACCATGGAATTATGCTTCCATCTCCTTCTCCAGGTCTTTCAATCTGGATCAGTTGGGGCCGGGTTTTACATCTGTTAAAAACTTTGTACCCAAAGGCATGGCCCGTAAGACTGGACTTACCATAATTTATTAGAAAAATAATATCAAAGTTTTCTTTTGTAAACTTATCTATGGACTGGCTGGGCAAAAGTTTGGTGCTGATATCAATAAAAGTCTCAAGATGAGCATCGTAAACAGCAGTACGACCCATTGTACCACCTAAACGTGCTTTTACAATACCATATTCTTTTAATAGTTCCAAAATCTTGGCTGCATATCCTGAGTCTACAATATGTGGTCCATGTACTACTAAACCTATTTTCATAAATAGTTCTAAGAAGTATTAATGTTTTATAATTATCTATTGTGATTAAAAAACGAATATAATCTAAATTTTAAGCATAAAAACATTTTAAAAATCCTTAAGTAAACTTTTCACTGAATTTTTATCCTTTTTTTAATAATTGGAGAACCACATATTTCACATTCATCAAATTTATAGTCCGAAGCATATCTCTTTTTACATCCTTTACAAATTTTTATCCAATTATAAATCTCTGTGATGCCCTCAGTTAATACACTTCTGTAAGGTATTTCAAGAATTTTTAGGACATTCTGCATAGAATAATCGTCAGTAACAACAGTTGGTTCAAATTTTTCTTTTTTTAAAGTTAAAGCTAAGGCAATGATATTTTTATCAACACTGGAAAGTCTGACAACATCACCAGATGTTTTAATTATTCCATTTAATTTCACTGTACTTTCTTTATCTGGATTTTTTATTTGGATTTTTCCTTCGTTGACCGCTGATTGTAAAAAAAGATTGGATTTAACATCTTTCACTTCCCCAATTACTTCGGGTGTTGTAAAATTGGGTTTTTTTTGTGAACAAAATCCTCCGATAAATGCAGAACTATCTAAAACATAAACTTTTTTCTTCATATGTAATATTATATTACTCTAAGATTTAATATGTATAATTGATTTATTAAATGAAAGTGCCATTTAGAATGCCATATATTTAAATTTAGGTTCTAAGAAGAAGTTTTTTTATGGCTTCATATTGTTTTTTGAAGTAGCAAAACCTTTTTAAGTAGTAAGCAACATATCTAATTAGTGGATAGGGTACAGCATTATCAATTTTATGATCGTTGCACGAATTGGAACGAAAACCGCCTCCGATCCAATTTAAAACCCTATCCAGTTCCTTTTTATTGAGATTCTATAATATAAATTAATAAAATCATTTATAATTTCTAATATTTTTCATTTTACAAAAAAAGATAATAAAATGATTTTTTATAAACTTTTTTTCATAAATTTTATATAGAATTAAATTATTAATTATGTAGTTAAAGAAATTAGTCACAAATTATGATAAAAATCTGTTTTTTGACACAATAGTAATAAAGTTAGACCCGGTGTTTATATGCCTAGTGAAAGTATGAACCAACACAAAAAAAGTGCCCCTTCACATATCAAAGTAGGTATCATAACTCTTAGTGACTCTAAATATCAAGATTTCCTTGAATCAAAAAATACAGATGTTTCAGGAGATATTATAGAAAAATCTTTAAAGGAGAATGGTCATTCAGTAGTCCGTTCAATAATTCCGGATGATGCTGAAGATCTATTAAAAACGATTAATCAACTAGTAGAAAGGGAAACTGTTGAGGTAATAATATCCACTGGTGGTACAGGTATTGGAAGTAGAGATATCACCATTGAAAACCTGGAAAAAATTTTTGAAAAAGAATTAAATGGATTTGGAGAAATTTTCAGACACAAATCTTACGAGGAACTTGGAAGCGGAGCCATCTTAAGCAGAGCCACTGCTGGAGTTTATAAAAGAACGTTGATTATAGCACTCCCTGGATCGCCAAATGCAGTTAAAACTGGACTGAATATAATATTAGATGAATTAGGACATCTGGTTAAACATTTAAAAGAATAAAATCAAGAAAACCAGAATCCAAAAAATCTATCAATTTTACTAAATTCAGTTCATATTCCTAATTGAGATTAGGGGTTTGAAATTTACATCTGCGTTTTTAAGATTTTCAGAAGCACCTTCCTCACGATCAACTACAACATATGCTGTTTTAACTATTCCCCCATTGGCCCGAATAGCTTCAACTGCTTTTAGTAAGGATTTACCAGTGGTAGTAACGTCTTCTACCACCACCACTAAATCATCTTTGTTAAGCTGACCTTCGATAAGTTTTGAAGTTCCGTAACCTTTTTTTGCTTTTCTTATCATTAATAAAGGAATTTTTGAGTAAAGAGATACTGCAGTGGCAATCGGTACAGCTCCCAGTGCTGGGCCGGCAATTTTATCAATTTCATTGGCATTAATTTCTTTTGTTATTATTTCTGCTATTTTAAAGAGTATTTCAGGGTCAGTTATAGCTTTTTTCATGTCCACATAAAAATCACTAGATTTACCAGATGAAAGTTTGAATTTACCAAACTTTACAACTTCTTCTTCTTTTAAGAGTTCAATTAAATCATTTTTTAGTTTATCTTGAGCCGGCCCTGACATAATTTACATACTCCTCTTTTTGAATCAATACATTCCTGACAGACTAAACTGCCACAAAAAGAACATGTGTAAAGTTTTGCTGCTTTACCGCAAATTGTACATATTCCTTTAACTTCCAAAGAAAAGCACCTATTATCATAAATTTATTTAAAAATAAAATATTATTTAAAATATAATATTAGAATTCCATTGAAGATTCTTCTTCAATGCTGGACTTCAATAAAATTTTGTCACCAATCTGTTTTACCATGTCATAAGGAACTATCGTTTCTCCTTTTGATAATCCAAGGCCTTCTGAAAGCCCTCCTTTCCCGAGAACTAATGCTTCTATTTTTCTTGTCTCGAGGTTAACTTCCACATCTTTTACACTGCCAATGACAGTTGCAGAGCTATCCAATACTTCTTTTCCAATTATTTCTTCTTTAAGCCTCATTTTATCACCACCTAAATATTTATTTTCCAAGTTATTTAAATTTTTATAAAATTGGTTATAACGAACAATAAAAAAGATTATAACAAACTATTAAAAAAAATTGAGAATTTTAAGAATTTAAAAATAAAAAAATGTTTTAAGGTTTTTAAATTCCCTTGAAACATTTTTCAATATGTTGTTCAACTGGGGGCTTAGATAGTAAACTAACTACAATAGTTACAATTAAAGCCAAAGGCAGCGCTATTACTATGGGGTCTACCACCGGCCATGGCAAGGAAGTTATTAAAGTATCCGTGCCAAAAAGTGCTTTAGATATACCTAAAGCAGCAGCCTCTTTTTTGTGGATAAATGCCAACATGAATAGGCTGGTAAAAGTTCCGGTGATTAGTCCGGCGATTGCACCAGCTTTTGTAGCTTTTTTCCAGAAAACAGCACATATAAACATTGGCAAGAACGCTGCAGCACAGAGTGCGAAAAATATTGAAGTAGCCTGTGCAACTACGCCTGGAGGTGATATATAGGCCAGAATAACAGCTAACGCAACTGCAACAATAATTCCTGCTCTAGCAATCATAACAGAACTACCTGTCTCACCTTTCTTTTTAAATATGGTTTCATATATATCTCTTCCAAGAGCAGTCCCCTGTACGTGGAACTGGGCACTCATAGTGGACATTGCTGCTGAGAGCAATGTTACCATAAACAGATATGCAAACCACGCAGGCATGGCCAGGGTAATAAACAATGGGATTATTTTATCCATGTTTCCTCCTGCAGCAGCTATTGAAATTTGACCAGTTGTTTGGAAGAAATATACATTGGATAATGCCCCAACAATGAATGCGGCACCTGTCATCATAAGTATAAATATTCCTCCAACCAATACTGCCCGGTTTAATTCACGGTTCGATTTAACAGTCATAAATCGAACAGCCAGTTGCGGTTGTGCCAGTACACCTATTCCCACACCTAATATCAATGTTGAGACTAAAGTCCACCAGAAAGGACTTCCTAACGTGGGCATAGTAGTCCAGCCAGTACTTCCAGTTGCAGCAGCACTAGGCGGTACTAAACTTGCCATATTAGTAAGTGCCTGATGAGCATTGTCCACTCCACCTAATAGAACATAGGTTGTGATCAATAAAAATGCCATACCAAAAAACATTATGGTACCCTGTACAGCATCAGTGTACATTACTCCCCTAATACCTCCAAAAATAACATAAACAGCTATTATAACTGCCATACCGATTAAAGCAATATTATAATCCAGATTAAGCGTCGTTTCAATGAACCTGGAAATACCTATCAAAACTGCCGAAGCATATAAAGGCATCCCCAAAAATATGACCAGTCCGCTGAAATATTGAATAAATTTACTATCGAATCTCTTTGATAAAAATTCAGGAAATGTTAATGCTCCTAAATTATGTCCCATTTTTCGAGTTTTTTTACCGAAAAATACGAATGCTATGAATATTCCCACTAAAATATTCAAAAATGTCAACCATAATAATCCTAACCCATAAACACCTGCAGTACCTCCAAATCCAACAATTGCAGCTGTGCTGATAAAAGTAGCCCCATAACTAAGAGCCATAATGTATGGGTGGGTTTTTCGACCAGCTACCATAAAATCTTCAGAACTTTTTGTTCTTTTCCATGCCAGGTAGCCTACATATCCAATTAAAAGAAGATATAACACTATAACAATGCTTAATATTAATATATCCATAATACCATCACACCTTCAACCCTCTTCATCCCAAAGTCCTAATTCTTCTTCTTCCATATCTTTCTCTTTCTCATGCCATTCAATTTCCTCTTGGATTTGTTTTTCCTCTTTTTCTTCGCCTTTATTCCAGTTTAATATACCATAAACTACACATAGAATTGTGCTCAGAATACAAAGAATATATGCACCCCATATCCAAGGATCATTAATTCCAAACATAGATATCACCTCATTTTATCCCTGAAGTATTCTCAGTTCATATATGAAGTTGTCCAATTTTTTTTCTTTAAGAAAAACATAACTTCACATGATTAATTATCAAGAATTTAGGGTTTTAAATATTTCCATTTTTTGTCATTTTTTCTAAATAATAAACAAAATAACATCCTAACATTAACAAAAAAATAGACAAATAAAACAAGATCCTAAAAAAACAGGAATTAATGTTAAATTTGATCAAATAAGTAATATCCGTTTTTAAAATAAAAAAGAAATAAGGGAGAGGAATTTTGTTTTTTCCTAGTTAATTCCATTAAAACACCTTTTCAAGTGATTTTTACCTGGTGGTTTGGTCATTAAACTTACAATAATAGTAACTGCTAAAGCTAATGGTAAAGCAACCACCAAAGGATCAACTACTGGCCAGGGCATGGAAGTTATTAAAGTATCCGTGCCAAAAAGTGCTTTAGATATTCCTAAAGTAGCAGCTTCCTTTTTATGAACAAGTATTAACCAAAAAAGACTGGTTAATGTTCCTACAACTAAACCAGCGATAGCACCTTCTTTAGTGGCCCTTTTCCAAAATAAGGCGCATACAAACATTGGTAAGAATGCTGAAACACATATTCCAAAGAATATAGCGGTTCCCTGGGCAATAACACTTCCCGGTAAAATATAACCTAAAATTACAGCAATTAACACTCCAATAATTACTCCACCCCTACTAATTAAAACAGACTTGTCACTGTCTTTTTTAAACAATGTTTCATAGAAATCTCGGCCAATTGCTGTTCCCTGAGCATGAAATTGTGAACTTAAAGTAGACATTGCTGCTGCCAATAATACCAGTAAAAATACGTAGGAAAACCATTCGGGCATGGCACTGTTTATGAATAATGGTATGATCTTGTCCACATTACCTCCTGCAACAACAATGGATAGTTTATTCATTGTTTGATAAAAATATACATTGGAAAGAGCCCCCACAATATATGCACTTCCAGGTATTAACAAAATAAATAAACCCCCAATTAAAACAGCCCGGTTAAGCTCTCGGTTAGATTTAACAGTCATAAATCGAACAGCAAGTTGTGGTTGGGCCAAAACACCTAAACCCACCCCTAATATTATAGTTGAAACCAGTGTCCACCAGAAAGGACTGCCCATGGTAGGCATAGAAGTCCAGCCTGTACTACCGGTAGCTGCTGCCGGGGGAGGCACTAAAGTTGCCATATTGGTCAAAGACTGATGAGCATTTTCAACACCACCTAATAAAACATAGGTGGCTATAATCAAGAATATCATGGCCAAAAACATTATAGTACCTTGAAGAGCATCAGTATACATAACACCCCGTATACCACCCAAAACAACGTAAATAGCTACAATTACTGCCATAACTATTAATGCTATGTTAAAATCCAGGGAAAGTGTTGTTTCAATAAATCTTGCAGCACCAATTAATACAACTGCGGCATAAATCGGCATTGCACAGAAAATGATTAATCCCGTGCAGTACTGAATAAATTTACTATCAAATCTTCGAGCAATTAATTCAGGAAAAGTCATGGCATTTAAATTGTGGCCCATTTTCCGTGTTCTTTTTCCAAAAAACACAAAAGCAATAAATATGCCTACTAAAATGTTTAAAAATACCAACCACAATAAACCCAAACCATATAAGCCAGCTGTACCTCCAAAACCTACAATAGCTGCTGTGCTGATAAAAGTAGCCCCATAACTCATGGCCATTATATAAGGATTAGTTTTCCTGCCTGCTACCAGGTAGTCTTCAGAGCTTGTTGTCCGTCTCCACCCAATGTAACCCACATATCCTACAACTAAAAGATAGACCAGTATAATTCCCATGAGTATTAATAAATCCAATTCATCTCCTCCCTTAAATAGTATTAATTAATTTATTAAATTCTGTTTTAAATGTTTTTAAAGTATCATCTACTTTAATAACATTAAATCTCGTTGTACTCGGTTTGAATAAATAAAAAATTTAAACAAAAAAATTATAAAGAGAATTTTTTATTATTGACACTCTTATAGTGTTAAATATTCAAAAATATTCAACGTAATAAAAATAAACATGAACAATATATAAATATTGCATATTTGATTTTCACCAACAAAATGAAAAAGTGCCTTTTTACAAAAATGTCTGATGGAATATGGATTGATAAAACAAATTGAATCGTATAATTAATAAAAAACAGAACTATTTAGTAATTAAAATTTTATATAAAAGAAATAATAGTAACTTTTATAAATTTTATTTATAAAAATTTATTAAAAATTATAGAATTATAAAGGTCGTTAAAATTACTCAAATCAAATTAAAAGGTTTTAAAACTTTATTATAACTTAATTATATCCCTAATTACATAAAAAAGGATAATTAATAGATTAAAATAAATTTAGGTAGATTAACATGATCTGGAATGAAAAAGCAGAATGTATGCCTCAAGATGAACTGGAAGAATTACAGCTAAAAAGATTACAAGAGGTAGTTAAAAAAGCCTACGAAAATGTTCCTTATTACAAAAAAAGGCTCCAAAATGCCAATATAAAACCTGAAGATATCAAAACTCTTAAAGACATTGAAAAACTCCCCTTTACAACCAAAACTGATTTAAGAGACGCTTACCCTTTCGGCATGTTTGCAGTTCCAGATGAGGATATAGTGGAAGTTCACACCTCATCCGGAACCACAGGTAAACCCACAGTATCTGGTTATACTGTGAAAGATCTGGATATATGGGGAGAGGTGATGGCTAGATCACTTAATATGGCTGGGGCTACAAAAAAAGATAGAATTCAGAATTGTTATGGTTATGGACTATTTACCGGAGGTTTAGGAGTACATTATGGTGCTCAGAAAATTGGATCTACCTTAATACCAATATCTGCAGGAAATACCAAAAGACAGATTGAAATAATGCAGGATTTTAACACTTCAATCATAACTTGTACTCCTTCTTATGCATTATATCTTGCTGAAATGATTGAAAAAAATGATATTGAACCAGATAAACTCAATTTGAAAGCAGGAGTTTTTGGTGCTGAAATGTGGACAGAAGAGATGCGTAATGAAATCGAAAAAAGACTGAAAATTCTTGCTGTAAACATATATGGACTCACTGAAATAATTGGTCCGGGTGTGGCCCAGGAATGTGAAGAAAAAAATGGACTTCATATCTTCGAAGACCATTTCTATCCAGAAATTATTAATTATGAAACCATGGAAACTCTTCCAGAGGGTGAAAAAGGAGAACTGGTACTTACCACCCTTACACGTGAAGGAATGCCCATTATCCGCTTTAGAACAAAAGACATTACCGCTTTAAGAAGAGAAAAATGTGATTGTGGTAGAACACTGGTTCGAATGGACCGTATTACCGGAAGAACGGATGATATGTTGAAAATTAGGGGAGTAATAGTATTCCCATCTCAGATTGAAAGAGCTTTGCTTAAAATAGAGGGTTTAGAACCACAGTATCAGATCATTGTCACCAGACCTCATCACCTGGATGAACTGGAAGTACAGGTTGAAACCTCTGAAAAACTATTTTCCGACGAAGTAAAACACGTTGAAGAAGTAAAAAGGATGATTGAAAATAAAATCCATAATGAAATAGGTCTTAGAGTAAATGTAACCCTTGTTGAACCAAAAAGCCTGCCCAGAAGTGAAGGAAAGGCCACAAGAGTAATTGATAGAAGAGAATTATAGGGGGATTATCATGAAATTAAAACAGATATCAATATTTTTAGAAAATAAGAAAGGAAGACTTAAAGAAGCGGTTTACATATTATCCAAAGCCAATATTAATATTAGAGCCCTTTCAATTGCCGATACGTCCGAATTTGGAATTTTAAGATTAATAGTTCCCGAACCAGAGAATGCAAAGGAGGCTCTGGAAAAAAACAACTTTGTGGTTAAAATTAACGAAGTTATTGCCGTAGAAGTACCAGATAGTCCTGGTGGACTTTACGGAATATTAGAAATCTTAAATGAAAAAGATATAAACGTCGAATATATTTACGCATTTGTAGAAAAGAAAACTGACAAAGCCATTGTGGTTATCAGAACCGAAGATATTGAAGAAGGTATAAATGCCCTTAAAGAAGGTAATGCCACAGTTCTAACAAATGAAGAGGTTTATAATTTATAAACTCTCTATCTTGTCTTGATTAGTATAAAGTCTGGATTATTTCCAAAGAAGTATTAAATCAAAACTTAATTCTTTTTTAGTCAATTTATTTTCTAAAAAAATAGAATAATGCAAACACAGTTACATCAAATTTTATTTTCAAAAAATCTTTAAAATAATTAGTTTTTTAGGTTTTTAATATTGATCCTGAATATGTAAATTTCTAAAATCTGATTTTACATCTTTTTAAGAATTGAATCTACCTGATTCGCCCTAGATTCCATTTCAAATAGTATAAGGCCAAGTTGGGCTTCAGGTTCCGTCAGTGCAGTTAAAATAGCTTTTTCCCCAGCAGGTATTAACACAATAGTACCCTTTTCAGTTTTCACTGAGATCTCATTTACCAAACCAGTAGTCATCTGTCCTGATGCAGCTTCTGCAGCACCCATAATTGTCGAACAAAGAGCAGAGAAAATTCTAGCATCTACATCAGGAGGCGTTCTGGAATTAATCAGAAGTCCTTCTTTTGAAACTATTCCACAAGCTTTTATCTGTCCAACTTGCATTAAAGCAGTTAGCACATCATCAAGCTTTTCTTTTTTTGTTTTACTCATGATTTACCACACTTATCATACTTGACAAAAACAATATATAAATATTGATAACATTTTTTTATTAAATAAAGTATTCCATTAAATTATACCAAAATTTTTCTTATTTTTTTAAATCGAAGATTTTACCATTGTTTCAAAGTTTATTATTAAATTATTTCAAAAAAATTGATAGCTCTCTACAAGATTAGAAATTTTTATATTTTATTATATGGCTTTATTAAAATATTTATCTTTTGATACAAATTTTGATTCTGTTTATCCACAATCAAAGATAGTAAAAAAGCACGAAAATGATAAAATCATTAATAGTCAGTTAAAAATATTCATTAATTAGATTTTAATAAATTAAAACCCTTATTTAATGCCTTTAAATTTATATCCAGAGATTTTTCCGGCAAATTATCTTTCATTGACTCAATCACATTATTTTTATCTATTGGAAAATCTGGGACTGCTAATGTCCCTCCCAACATGACCATGTTAAGAGATAGTATGTTTCCTGCATTTTTGGCAATTTTTTCAGCATCTAAAACCATTAAATTGGGTGAAACTGACTTCAATTCATCAAAAATTGTGGAAACATCAGGATAGGAAATATCACTTTTCAATATATTAAACGGCATTATGGTGGAATTATTAATTACTATAAACGTGTCGCTGGAAATTTTAGGAATGGCCCTCAATGCTTCCAATGGTTCGAAAGCAATTAGAAGATCTGCCCCTCCTTCTTGAATGATAGGACTTTTAGCATCACCTATTTTTAGTTCAGTTGATACTCCTCCGCCTCTCTGTGCCATTCCATGTATTTCGCTCATGACCACATTTAATCCTTTGTTCATGGCTGCTTCCCCAATGATTATAGAGGTTTTGATAATTCCCTGCCCTCCAACGCCAGAAATATAAATGTTATACGGTTTCATATCATCACTTCCTTACCTTGATTACTTGCTCTGGACATATCTGTTTACACACGGTACAACCTTTACACAACAGATCATCAATATTAACAGAACCGTCATCTGAAAGGGAAATTGCAGGGCATGCTAAATTTTCAAGACAATGCAAACATTCACTGCATTTATTTTCGTCAACTTTGAGCCTTATCTGTTTCTTTCTAACTTGATTTTTAATCAACATGCATGGATATTTAGATATAACTACTGAAACCCCGTCAAATTCTATTGCTTCTTTAAATATCTCTCTACTTTTTCTTATGTTGAGTGGATTGATAGTTTTAATAAATTTAACTCCTGTTGCTTTGACAATTTGTTCAATAGAAATTTCAGGAGCATGATCTCCCATACCATCAACTGGCAGACCAGGATTAGGCTGCCCACCAGTCATGGCCGTGGTTCGGTTATCTAAAATAACTAGTAAAAAATTATTTTTATTATGGACAGCATTAATTAGAGGAGGAACACCTGCGTGGAAGAAAGTAGAATCACCAATGAAACTTATAACACATTGGTTGGTTGCCTTTGAAAAACCGCAGCTGGTACCAATACTGGAACCCATGGAAAGTAAGTAGTCTGCAGACTCGTAGGGAGATTCAATTCCTAAGGTATAACATCCAATATCAGTAGGATAGATTACATCTTCAATATTTAAATCTCTTAAAACATTTTTAATATTGTAATAAACAGCCCGGTGGGGACATCCCGGACACAGTGCAGGTGGTCGTTTAGGAATACCAACATTCGATTCATAAATTTTATTTTTTGTTATTTTAGGTTCCACAATCTTATTAAATGAATTAATTATGATGTCGGGACTGTATTCATATATTAAGGGCATAATACCATCTAATTTACCATAGACCTTCTTTTGAAGATTATACTTCCCCATTATACCCAAAATCTCTTTTTCCATCACAGGATCTACTTCTTCAACTACAATAACCTCATCTACAGAATTCAGAAAATCTAAAGCCAATTTTTCAGGAAAAGGATAAGAAAATGTAATTTTTAAAATGTTGGCATTTATATTATTTTCCTTTAAAACATCTGCAACGTAATTAAAGGCACTTCCACTGGTTATGATTCCTATTTCCGCATCATTATCATAAATTTTATTATATTCAGAATTTTCAGCAATTTCTTTAACTTTTTCCATTTTCTCTACTAATCTTTGATGCATAACCCTGGCAGTTTCAGGCACCGGAACAAAACGCTGAGGATCCTTCGTGAAAAAACCAGTTTCTTTTTTTTTATTAATGTAGTTTAATTCAACCATGCCCCGCATATGAGATACACGAGTCGTTGTACGGATTAAAACAGGTAACTGGAATTTTTCTGATAATTCAAACCCATATCTCATTAAATCCTTAATTTCTTGAGGATTAGATGGTTCTAACATTGGAACATTGGCCAGGCGGGCGTAATTTCTGTTATCTTGCTCATTTTGTGATGAAAACATGGAAGGATCATCAGCAGATAAAACCACCATCCCCCCATTAACTCCAGTATATGCTAAACTCATAAATGAATCTGAAGCCACATTCAAGCCCACATGTTTCATGAAAGTGAATGATCTAAGTCCAGATGCAGATGCTGCTGCAGTCACTTCTAGGGCAACCTTTTCATTGATAGAAAATTCGAAATAAATCCCTGCATGTTTAGCTATCTTTGAAAACACATCCCCTATTTCTGAAGAAGGTGTGCCAGGATAGGTAGCAACCACTTGGACTCCGCTTTCTAAGGCCCCTCTTACAGCAGCCTCATTTCCTAAGAGAAATAGCTTTTCATCCTTTTTTCCAGTTAAAACTTTCTCTATTTTCATATTATCTCCTTAGTACGATAAATATCAGTTAAAACAGTACAAAAATTCGTTTATGATAAAAAGATATATTTTTAATTAATAAATATTGTCTCTGATTTATTTTATTAGTTTCAGTTTAACCTTTAACTTATTTAATATTCGCAGCTATAAAAAAGTAATAGCAAATACTAATTTTATTCAAAGTGCATATTATAATAGAATTCCAGTTGCAAATTATAAATTTATGTAAAATCTGAAAAAATATGTATTTGAATATTTTTATATCTAATATCCTATAAATGAATAGAAAGAAATAAATTATTTTTTATTATACTGATATTCATATAAAAAGTACAATATCAGATTCATACTATTTTATAAAATTTTGAAATAATAGAACAGTTAATCGGAGATAAAAATGATTAAAATTAAGGTCTTAAAATATGATCCTGAAATGGATAAGGAACCATACTTTGAAACGTATGACGTAGAAGAAAAAGAGAAAATGAAAGTTTTGGATGCGTTAAATTATATTAATGAAAAATACAATGCAAACATTGCATTTAGAAGCTCATGTAGAGCTGGTCAATGCGGTTCATGTGCCCTTAAACAAAACAATGAGAGCGTTCTAGCATGTAAAGCAGAAATAAAAGATGGAGACTTTATAGAACCTCTTGATTTCGATGTTATAAAGGATTTAATTGTAGATAGGAGTGAAATCGAGGAAAAAGCAAAAGAAATGAGATTATTTTTAGAAAGAATTGAAAATCCTCCAGAAGAACCTGAAATAATTAAACCAAATGAATATGATGATTCTAAAAAGATCGGAGGATGTATAGAATGCTACTCCTGCCTATCTGCTTGTCCTGTGATCAAGGAAACTTCAGAATATGCCGGCCCTTATTTTATGCGATATCTATCTAAATTAGGAATGGATCCAAGAGATAGTGATGATCGAGCAAAAATTGGATTTATTGAAGGATTATACAACTGTACCTCTTGCGGTAAATGTAGTGAGGTTTGTCCTAAAGAAGTGAGTATAGTTGGGGGAGCTATAGAAAAATTAAGGGAAATCGCATGTAAAGAGGACGTAGGGCCTTTACCTGCCCATAAAGAAATAAAAGAACTAATATCAGAAACAGGAAGATCAGTGGAACTATTGGGCGAAGGATTTATAAAAGCCGTCTCAAAAGAATCTAAAGAAGAAAAACCTAAGGTAGCATTTTTTACCGGGTGTATGATTGACTATCGGCTGCCTGAAAATGGATTTGCTCTTATGAAAATTCTCAAGGATCATGGTATTGATGTAATTGTGCCTGAAGATCAGGTATGCTGCGGTTCACCTATGATTAGAACTGGACAGACCGATATTGTAGAAGAACTGGTAAAGAAAAATAAAGAAGTCTTTCAGGATTATGACACAATTATCACCATGTGTGCTGGTTGCGGAGCAACTTTGAAGAATGATTATCCCCGCTATGGTGTTAACTTTAATGTTTTAGACATAAGTGAAGTTTTGGCTGATAAATTAAAAACAGAAAAAATGAAGCCCCTTAACATGAAAGTTACCTACCACGACCCCTGCCACCTGGCCCGAGGTCAGGGCATAAGAGATGAACCTCGTAAAATCCTGAATAAAATCAAAGGACTGGAATTTGTTGAAATGGAAGAACCTAACCGATGTTGTGGAGCTGGAGGTGGTGTGCGTGCAGGAAAACCTGAACTGGCCCAAAAAATGGGTAAAACCAAAGCTGAAATGATAAAAAACTTGGACGTAGATGCTGTAATCACCATCTGCCCCTTTTGTGAATATCATATAAAAGATTCCCTTGAAAAAGAGGGTTTAGGGAATGTAAAGGTTATAAATCTTATGAAACTTCTTGAAATGGCATACGACTGTTAAATATCGTATATTAACCAAGTTGACAACCAATTAATTATTAAACTTATAAGATTATTCTAAATCATTGCACAAATCTTTTGGGAATAATATGATTTATATTGTATTTGTTGAACCGGAATCTCCAGGAAATATAGGTTTTTTAGCCAGAGCTATGAAAAATTTTGGACTATCTAATCTAATCCTAATTAATCCTTGTAATTTAGAAAATGAAGCTTATTTCCATGCCATGCATGCAAAAGAAATCATAACTAATTCCAGGGTTTATGGTTCCATTGAAAATTTTATTGATGATTTAAAAATCGATTTTATCGTAGGTACAACTGGCGCTGCATGCGGAAGTTACAATGTGCAGAGAATTGCAATAACTCCCGAAGAATTTGCAAAATCACTTAAGATAAAAGGAAATATAGCAATATTATTTGGAAGGGAAGGTAATGGATTATACAATGAAGAAATTTCTCTGTGTGACGTTCTGGTAAGTATACCCAGCAGCGGTGATTATCCTATAATGAACATATCCCACGCAGCTGCCATAATTTTTTATGAACTCTTTAAAAGAGAAAAAAACTATACCTTTGAAGGCCTAGAAAAAGCATCAGCAATAGAAAAAATGAACTTAATTAGTGACATGGATAAAATCATAGAATCGTTAGGTTTACCCCAACATAAAAACAAAACAGCTTCCACAGTATTTAAAAACATAATAGGAAGAGCATTCATATCTGGAAGAGAAGCACATACATTGAAGGGTATTTTAAGGCGAGTAAAAGAAAAGATAGTGATTAAAAACGATATTTAAAAAGGAGGGATTAGATTTTATTTGGAATTGGTCCTCTGGAAATCATAGGCATCTTATTTTTCTTTTTACTAGTTTTGCTACTACCTGGGATAATGCGTAACAGGTTGATATCCGGTATAAGCAAGTTTGCCTTGGAAGTGGAAAAAATGGTTGAAAATGCCCAGGAAATCCTCATAAAAATATCTAAAGAGAATGGCAAACCAACACAAGATCCGCAACCCTTCGTGGAAAATTTTATGGAGTTTTTCATTATACCTCCCGTAGAACTTGATCCCTATGGTATCGTCAATAAATTTGATAAAATATTGGAAATGGGCGAAGAAAGATTTGAGGAAATGGTGAATATAATCGCCCCTGCTGCTAGTGAAAAATGGAAAGCTAACATTATCATGACCTTAAAAGCCACAATCGGAATTAATAGTGTGGCCAAGATGATCAGACACAACTTGGAACTTGCCAAAAAAACAGGCAACCTGCAAATATTATTAATGCTACAAATGAGTCTTCCCTTGATAATGAGAATAGTAAAAGCCCAATTTGAAGGTACAAAAGCATTTTCAGAAGGAAAACCTATCGGTGACGGTTTAGGACCATTAGTAGCAAGCATGTTAATGAAAGATTGTTCAAAAGATGAGCTCCAACAAAAAGATGATGTAATATATGCAGAAAGAGATATTTCTGGAAGAAAAGTAACAATTGTCCGAGCCAAAGGTCCGGGGGCACGGGTCGGTAAAATAGGAAAAGTTATTACATCATTGATTAATGAAAAAGATATAGATAGGTTATTAACCATTGACGCTGCAGTGAAACTGGAAGGAGAGAAAAGTGGAACCATTGCCGAAGGTATTGGAGTGGTAATTGGCGGTACTGGTGTGGATAAATGGATGGTTGAAGAGCAGTTCATTAAGAAAGACTTAAAAACCGACGCCATCATTGTTAAAATGAGTCCAGAGGAAGCTATCAGTGAAATGACTATAGATATGGCAGAAGCTGCTCAAAAAACCCTTCCTGTAGTTGAAAGATCAATCTTAAGATCTAAAGAAGAATCAAAGGTAATGATTGTAGGTGTAGGGAACAGTTGTGGACTGCCAAACACAATCTCAGATATTTCACAGATAAAATTAAAAAAAGATGAAAAAAAAGAAAAATAGAGGACATTAAATGGCTATTCTAAGTGATAGAGATATCAAAAAATATCTTAAAGAAAACAGGATTGTTATAGATCCATTGGGAGATCCTGAAAGGCAAATACAACCATCTTCAGTAGATTTAAGAATAGGTAGTGAATTTAAAGGATTTAGAGTCATTAGAAAACCTTGCATTGACCCTATGGACAAATCAGATATTGAATCCTACATGGAGTCTTTCCATATTGAGGAGGAACCATTTATAATTCATCCTGGAGAGTTTGCACTGGCAACAACCTATGAAATGGTTAAACTTCCTGATGATCTGGTTGCACGTGTGGAAGGAAGGTCTTCCATGGGGCGATTAGGAATAACCATGCATGTTACAGCAGGATACATTGACCCGGGATTTTGTGGTAAAATCACTCTAGAAATTTCTAATATAGGCAAAATGCCAGTAGCACTATATCCCGGACAGCGGGTATGTCAAATTGTATTCGAAACCATGACTTCCCCATCAGAAAAACCATACGGACATCCCGATAGAGATAGTAAATATATGGGGCAAAAACGTCCTGAAACTAGTAAAATCAAACATGATTACGAGTTAAAAAATAGTAAAGTTCTAAAGAGGTAAAATAAAATATTTTTATTAAATGGCTTATTTTAAGCTAGAACAAATTGAATAAACAGATTATTCATCAAAATTACAAAATTTAAAGTTTGTAGAAAAAAAATTCAAGATAAATACTTTTGGAATGATTTTTAGAGATTATTTAGAGAATTTAAATGAAAGATAAGCTCTAAAATATTTAAATTTCAGATTATAAAAAGGATTATCATTTAAATTAAAATTACAATAAGAGATGTTAATATGAAACATGAAAATGTAATGAATATAGCCAAAAAAAGAGGATTTTTATGGTCATCGTTCGAAATATACTCTGGAGTAGCAGGTTTTGTTGATTATGGCCCTCTAGGAGCTATATTAAAAAATAATATTATTAATAAATGGCGTGATTACTACATTGTAAGGGAAGGCTTTTATGAAATAGAATCCCCCACCATAATGCCAGAAGAAGCTTTAAAAGCTTCAGGACATGTTGATCATTTTAATGATCCTATGATTGAATGTAAAGATTGTTTGGAAGTTTATAGGGCAGATCATATTATCAAGGATTCTATTGGAGAGGAAGTTGAAGGTCTAAGTAATGATGAACTTACTACAATAATATCTGATAATCAGATAAGGTGTCCTAAATGTGAAGGCCATTTTAGTCATGTTTGGAGTTATAACTTAATGTTTCAGACATTAATCGGAGTTAAAGGTAAAAAAATTGGTTATATGCGTCCAGAAACGGCTCAAGGGATATTCATTCCATTCAAACGTTTATTAAGATTTTACCGGGGCAAATTACCCTTTGGTGTGGTACAGATAGGTAAAGCTTATAGAAATGAAATTTCACCCCGACAGGGAGTTATAAGACTTAGAGAATTTACCCAGGCCGAGGCAGAAATATTTATCAATCCTGAGAATAAATCACATCCCAAGTTTTCTGAAATTCTGGAAGAAGAATTAGAACTTTATTCTGCTAAAAATCAGATCAATGAAGAGAATCCAATTAGAATAACCGTACAAAAAGCTATTTCGGATGCGATAGTTTCAAGTGAAACATTAGTTTATCAATTATATTTGGCCCGGAAATTTTTATTAGAACTGGGAATCCCAGAAAATGTTATAAGATTCCGGCAACACCTTCCTACTGAAATGGCCCATTATGCACTGGACTGTTGGGATGTGGAAATAAAAACAAAACGATTTGGATGGATAGAGATCATAGGAATAGCTGATAGAACAGATTTTGACCTCAAATCCCATAGCAAGCATAGTAAAGAAGATTTAAGAGTATTCATAGAATATCTTGAACCAAAAAAGATTAAAAAAACTGTAATAAAACCCAATATGGCTAAATTCGGCCCGGTTTTTAAAAATAATGCCCCTAAAATACTTAAATTCCTTGAAGATGTGGATATTGAAAAAGTCGAAAATTCATTTCAGGAAAAAGGGTTGTTTGAAATTGAAATAGGTGATTCAATCTATGAATTGTTACCGGAACATGTTAACTTTGAAGATGTAGAGGAAACTGTTAGGGGAGAAAAGATATTTCCACATGTAATCGAACCATCCTATGGTATTGATAGAATAGTCTATTCTGTTCTCCTACATTCATTTAAAGAAGAAGATGAAAGAGCTTACTTCAAAATTGAAAAGTCAATTGCTCCAGTGGAAGTCAGTGTATTTCCACTGGTCAATAAAGAAGAACTGGTAAACACTGCAATCCAAATAAGAGATGATCTAAGAAAAGATGGTTTTATCTCAGAATATGATTCTTCAGGAACCATTGGTAGAAGATATGCCCGATCTGACGAAATTGGAGTTCCCTTTGCCATTACCGTTGATCATGAAACTCTGGAAAACAATACAGTCACCCTAAGAAATCGTGACAATCTAAAACAAGTTCGAATAAAGATTGAAGAGATTAATAAAATATTGGATGATTTACTAAAGAATCGTGAAGATTTTGAAGATGTAAGTCCTGCAGTAATTAAATAAGTCGCTTAAAATCTTCAAAATTATTTTTTTATTTATCGGTAACCACCATCACCGGTACAGTGACCATGTTTATTAAATCGGCAGCAGTACTTTGATGCAAGAATCTGTAAATTTTTTCAAATTTTTTATGGCCCATTATTACTAGATCAAAATTTTGTGCAAAATCCGCTATTACCCCTGGAATTTCTTCATCAACTCCACTAAACTTTAAAAACTCAAAATCAGCTTTTAATCCTTTATTGCTAAATTTTTCAAGATAATTTTCCATTTGAAAATTATAATCAGATGAACTCCCTAAATAGATAAGTTTAACTGTTGCTTGATAAGTTTCAGCTATTGAAACAACAACATTTATAACGTATTCTTCTTCATCTCTTAAAGGGTTTATTGGCACTAATATGTTTTTAAACATTGAATCCACTAATGATCCCTTTTGATCATATCCCCTATAAAAAATGGAATGATCTAACTATCAATCATATTATAAAATTTTTTAATATTACTCCTAATTAATAAAAACGTGGCTTATGGATTGAATAAGTTAATGAATCAAGACTAAATTAGTAAACTTCCTAGCGATAATCTTGAAAAAATTATTCTAATACAATTTTTTCAGCAGATTTTAGATAATGATTAAATAATTTGTCTCCCCATTCTATAGCACTTATTTGTTCGCAAATTAAAATCGATGAAGAATCATAACTTCCATTCTTAAAAAACAATGCCAAAGATAAGAAATTTTCAGACAATACTAGATTTATTTTTAGATCTTCCTCTGTTCTCCATAAAATTAAATTTTTTTCAGATAAAGCTTTCTTCAATGAATTTCTGCCAACTGTATCAATTAGATGATCCAGTATTTCATCAGTTAATATTAACTGGATTTCTACATCATTCTTTAGGAGTTGTTTAAATAGATTTAGTTGATTCGGGAAGAATATGGGGTATACTCCTTTAATTTTTATGGAATTTCTTAAAAACTCGTAAAGAGTTTTTTGAGGATAGAAAATATTTTTAGCTGTAGATTCCAGAACACAAGACCCATATAAACTTTCTATTTCATATAAAAAATTATCTGGAATGCAATCTATATTGTGGTTTAAAAAGAATTCTTGATTATTGTTAATTAAAGATTTGGACTTTAAAAGATTAATTAGTTTTATTAAAATTATTTTCCCAATGGGAGATAAGTGGAAGAATCTTCCTTTTTTAAAAATTATGCGCTTTTCTTCAAGTTTTCTATTTTCATGAGATATTGTAGATGGAGAAAATCCTATTTTTTGAGTTAATAATTTCAAATTCTTTGATCCATCATCCAAACATAATATTATTTTCATTCTAACATCAGAAGCTATTATAAACCTAATATCTTCTTGAACCTCGCCATAAAGATCTATAGTGCTATTATACTCCATTTATACCCCCTCCAGGTTTATTATTTAATATTATAACATACAATTTATGCATAATATTCTAAAAAATATGTTGATTTAAACATTTATTTGTTAATATCTATTTTTATTATATAAATATTTGTATGATTAAGTGCAAAATTTTCTAAAAAATATTAATTGTTCAATCATATCCATCCATAATTAATTGATAAAAGGGGTAGAATAGAAAAAAGTAGAATAGAAAAAAGGATAATGGTTTTTATTTTTATTTGTTAAATTATTCAGAGGTTACTTTAAAATTTAATTCTCATGATATTCTAACAGAATAAACCAGCAAATTATTAAATATGGACTTCATATTTAATTATAGAATTAATAAAAAATAGGTAAGTGATTAATATGATAGATTCACATATACATGCCGATACACGGCCCTATGAAGATTTTGAAAAAATGGCAATCTCCGGTTTAGAATCAGCCATAACCTGTGCACATGATCCCCTTATAATGAGTTCATCAGATGTTATTTTAGACCATTTCCACCGTCTATTAAATAATGACAAAGAAAGAGCCATTAAAAATGGTCTAAATTTATATGCAGCTATAGGAATACACCCTCGAAGTATCTCAAAAGATTACGAAGTAGTGATGAATAAACTACCTTCTTTACTTGAAAATCCAAGTGTGGTTGCCATAGGGGAAATTGGTTTAGAAAAAGCTAGTGAATCAGAAAAGGAAATATTTAAAAAACAGTTAATTCTGGCTGATAAATTGAATATGAAAGTAATTGTACATACACCACGAACAAACAAAAAAGCTGTAACCAAAATTACTTGTTCGTTGATTGAGGAAAATATAGACCACTCTCTAGTAATAATAGACCATGTTGATAAAACAATTATAAATGATGTAATTAATTTTGGATCCATGCTGGGACTTACAGTTCAACCATTAAAAATGAGTCCAGAGGAAGCAGTGACCTTATTAGATGAATACGGTACGGAAAAATTTCTTTTAAATAGTGACATGAGTTCATCACCTTCAGACCCATTATCAGTTCCTAAAACTGTTCATAAAATGAAACTTGAAAATTTCACAAGTAGTGAAATTATGAAAGTTTCCCATGACAATGCATCTAAATTTTTTGCAATAGAATAAAGTTATTTTAAAAGCCTCGGGGAACATTCATAGGCCCAAACTCTTTTATGCACACAGATGCAACAAGATTTGCATAATTTAAACACTGGTGGAGATCTTTGTCTCTACTGTAAGCTGCAAGGAATCCTGCAGCAAATGCATCGCCAGCACCAGTAGTATCAACAGCTTTAACATCACATGCAGAAGAATGGATGAAACCTTCTTGATTGTACAAACTGGCCCCATCACCCCCCATGGTCACAATTACAAAGGGGACCCCCAGGTCCAATATAACTTGTACACCTTCCTCTAAGTCTTTCTTAGTGAGTAAAAATAATTCTTTTTCATTTAAAAATAAAAATTTAGCTCTCTTAATAATGTGGGAAAGTTTTTCAACACCATATACAGATAACAGAGACCCCGGATTAAAAGACAGCTCATTAGCATATTTTGATGCTTTATCTGCCACTTCACAATAAGTACCTGAAATATGTAAAATTTTAGAATTTTTAATGTAATTAATATCTTCTTTATCTACGATAAACTGCTTATTGGCCCCAGTAAAAGAGTAAATTGATCGTTCTGCAGATGGATCAACTGCAATAAAGGTCATACCGGTTGATCCTTCCACTGTAACCAATCTTCCCACATCAACTTCTTCTCTTTTAAATTTATCTAAAGCCCATTTGCCTAGCCCATCATCCCCAATCCGGGCCATTATACCAGTTTTTATATTTAATCTTGCAAGGGTTACAGTAAAATTTGAGGCTGAACCTCCTAACGATGAAAAAATTTGTTTTACTTCAACTTCATCATCGCCACATGCAAATCTTGGAATTTTTAAAATAAAATCAGCATTACATGTTCCAAGACCAACAATATCCATCGACAAAATAAATCACCACATTTATTGGGAAAAAAATATATGAACAAAATAGAGAATGATAAAATCATAAATTATAAAAAAAACATTATCCCCTTAGAAAAGGTTAAAAAAAGATTTTATCTTCTTCCTAAAAGACCTTCAACCAGTTTAGCTATAACACTTTTCTTATCTGGTTCGATCGGTTGATATTCTTCACCTATAAGATCTGCTCCTAATTGCATTATGGCATTACTTGTTGCAGATTTTGGATTCTTTACTATAATTGGTTCGCCGAACGCTGCAGCTCGACTTACCTCTGGATCATCTGGTATAACAGCGATTACTGGAACTTCTAATATAGTTTCAACTTCATCGATAGTTAAAAATGTTTTATCATGTTGCTCCCGGTTAACTACGACCCCTAAAATATTCACCCCTAATTTATTTGCTACAATTTTTGTTTTTAATGCATCACTTATAGAAGGTACTTCGGGAGTAGTAATAAGTATCATCTCATCAGAAGAAGCTATGGCTGCCAATGCATCTTTTTCCAGACCTGCAGGTGCATCAATTAAAAGAATATCTGCTTCAGCCACCAAATGTTCTAATGCATCTTCGAGTCTGTCTAACTTAATTTTACGCAACCCTTCCAGTGAAATTCCTGCAGGTACGACTTTAACTCCGCTGGGTCCCTCATAAATTGCATCTTCAATTGAAGCATGTCCTGAAAGGACATCATGTAAAGTGACGGATTTACCTTCCATTCCTAAAATTAACTCTAAATTGGCCATGGCAATATCAGCATCTAATACAATTGTTCTTTCCCCATAGGTAGATAATGCAACGCCTAAATTTGCAGTTATTGTAGTTTTTCCCACACCTCCTTTTCCAGAGGCTACAGCTATAACTCTTGTCATGTGGTTCCTCCTAATGAATTTCTATATTTATTTCAAAATTATTTATAATCTCTGGATATTCCCTGAAACTTTTCTTTATTTCCATTTCAGTTATAGTATAGATCCGATTCTCCAATTTAACTTTATCATTTGAACCTACTATTCTAGAAAAAAATCCAGTTCCCCCATATTCACTAATTATATTAATTGTTCCAGTAAGTTCACGGGCACTATCCAGAAATACCATAACTTCCACACCTTTAATCTTAGGTATTCCCATAATAGATTTCTTAATTTTGTTCATTAATGTTAATTCAATTCTTTCCAGATCTTCATGACTAATGGATCCGCCTTTATAAGACTCCAGTATTGTTTCTACTTCTTCATCATTAACATCTTTTAAACCATATTTTCTCATTAATTCTTCACGACTAACAGGTTCTTTCCCTGTGACTTCAGGTTCAATGTCATCTGTTCTAACTTCAGAAACATCCTCAACAACCTCGTGCTCAGATTCAGTTTCAAGATCATCTGTTTTGGCTTCAGGGGACTTTTCAAGCTCGGGCTCGGATTCAACAACTTCCGGTTCAGGTTTTTCCTCCATAACATCAACCATAGGTTCTGGCTCAGCCTCTGGCTCAGTTGCAGCAGCCTCGGGTTCTGGTGCAGGACCCTCTTCAACAACTTCCGGCTCAGGTTTTTCCTCCACAATGTCAACCACATGTTCTGGTTCAACCTCTGGCTCAGATTCAACAACCTCTGCTTCCAGTTTAGAACCCTCTTCAACAACTTCCGGTTTTTGAGGTTCGGAAGGTGGGGTTATTTTTTTACCTTTGAGCTCTTCAATCATGTTATAAACTTCAGAATCTTCACTTATCAAAAATACTTTATTTAAATCCTTTAAATATCCAATTTGGGTAGTTTTAAGATCAAAAACCTCGATTAATGTGTCAACCTTATCCATAACTGATTTAATTTTATCAATAGCATCAGTTTTCATATGATGATCATATGATGCAGCAATCTGATTACCTTCACTAAAAAGAATATAACCTTCTTCAGAACCATGAGTAACTCGAATAAAACCATTATGCTTTTTTCTGGCTAATTCCTCTAAAAGTTTCGAAAATTCCAGTTCATCAGCATAAGAAACTCGGGAGGGTTTTGAGATAGGTAATTCCATGTTACATCCTCAATATAAAGATAATGTTATTTAATTTTTAAATTAAAAATTTATCGTTATTAATAAAACTTAATCATCTTTTCTTATTAGTTTAATTTCAGGAGGGGTAATGATTATGACATTTTTACCATTTTTACATAGTAATATGGCCTCAATACCAACTTCTTTACGAATATTTTTAAGCATTTCACCTGCTAACTTAAAATCTTCTGGATTTTCGTTTTCCAAATAACTCATGTCTACAATTATTGGATTTTTTTCTTCGGTGATTTGTTCGAGAGCAAACTTAATATCTTCAATGTCTTTAGCTTTCATCAGAATAATTTCGTAAAAAGAGTGCTCTGGAACTATTATTGACTCTTCTTCATCCCTTTTTTCGTTTTCTTCTTCTTCCAAACCCAAATTTTTCTTTACATAATCCAAGACGTCCTTCATTTTTTAAATTCCCCTGTATAGTCAATAATCGTTTTTAATAATTTTGAAGCTCCACCCGCCATTATATCTACGGCTGTTAATTTATGTTTTTTCTCATATTTTAATATATCGTTTTTATCTTCAACATTTCTTAAATTTAAAGATAATCCAACAACTTTTGTTGGTTCAACGGCTTCAATAGCCCTTATTTCCTCTTCTATACCTCTTGGATTTCGGTAAGGGTGATTAGGCCTGTGACAGACAACACAGGCGTCAGGCATTGCCCCTATTAAAATTGACGCTGATAAACCCCTTGGATGAGGGTTATCTAATTCAGTTAAACTGGCCTGGCTTTCAACAAATATTATATCTGGATCTTTGGTTTCTTCCATATGTTTTATTGCACCCATTACTGATGCAGCAACATCCATAGAAGATAAACTACCTGCCCTAAAATTCAAATCTACTGGTTTTTCAAGGCCCATCTCATCGGTTGATATGACCGCCACTTTTAAACCTTCTTCCATTGCAGTTTTACCTAAAATTCGTGTGGTGGTTCTTTTACCACATTCCTGAGAAGTTCCACCAATATAAACTACTGTGGATTTTGGTTGGTATTTAAGTTTAGGTAATATTTCAGTGCACTTCTTGGAGGATACACCAAATATTTCATGAATAACATCAGCACGTGGGCTTATTTCCTTTATAATTACTCCTTTTTCTGCTGCAAAATTTATAAGAGATTTATTATCAGCAAGGGGTAATGATCTAAATGAACTAACTACATTCTTTCCTTTATTTATTGCTTGTACCGCGTATTTTAAGGCACTTCCTTCTGCACCTATGGGTAACATTATAGCCACACTGTTAGCATCTGTTTCGTCTATTGTCTTATTAAGATCTGATGAAATGTAATTGTTGCAGAACTTCATTCCGTGTTTCTTAGGATTGTCGTCGACAAAGCCAACTGTTTTTACTCCTTCAAAGTTGGCAAACTTTTCGCCGCCTCCCCCACATCCTACTACGATAAAAGAGTTGAGCTTTTGAAGTTCTTCCACAGAAGATATGATATACAAATAATCACTCCTTATTTATTTAGTGAGTTAGTGGAAACTTTACATACTTATTTATTTAATAAAGATTAAACCATATATACTTTAGGTAATAATAGCCAATCTGTTTTGGAGGATAGTATGATAGCAAGAATACTTAAGGACTTAGGAAGGATCAATGGGGTAAATGGATCTTTAGTAGTTGGAAAAGACGGTTTAATTATAGAAAGCGAAGTCCCTAGCGAAATAGACTCAGAACTGGTAGCTGCAATGTCTTCAGCTGTTTTTGGTACTGCTGAAAGATCTGCAGAGGAAATGAAACATGACCCATTGGAACAAGTAATGATAGAGGGAAGTAAGGGAAAAACTTTAATGATTGATGCAGGAGAGGGAATTTTAGTTGTAATAACCGAAATTGATATCAATCTTGGATTAATTAGAATTGAAATGAGAAGAAGTGCAGAGCGAGTTAAAGATCTATTAACGTAAACCACACATATTATTGCATATTATAATTGGGGAGGACTATTTTGAGAAAGCCCTATATTATTCTGATAGGAAGTGCTTCAGGGATTGGAAAATCCACAATTGCATCAGAACTAGCTCGGGAGTTAGGAATTAAACATTTAATTGAGACCGATTTCATAAGGGAAATTGTAAGGGGTATAATCGGCCCAGAATATGCCCCCGCACTTCATAAATCATCTTATGATGCATATACAACCTTAAGAAATAAAGAAAGGTATAATCATGATGAAGAAAGCCTTATAAACGCCGGTTTTGAAGAACATGCTTCTTTTGTCATTCCTGCTATTGAGAAGGTGATTAAACGGGCTGTTGATGATTTTGATGATGTTGTTATTGAGGGTGTTCATTTAGTTCCTGGTCTTTTAAATTTTGAAAAATTTAAAAAAGATGCATCCATACATTTTTTTATTCTTTCTGCTGATGAAGAGGTGCACAAAGAACGGTTCGTAAAAAGGGCCATGAAAATCAAAAGAGGCGGGAAACACCTGGAATATTTCAAAGAAAACAGGACTATTCATGACTATTTAGTTGAACAAGCCCTGGACAATGGAGTTCCAGTAATAAATAATACAGATATAAAATGTACTATAAAGAGAATGTTAACTTTAATTAGGGAAATTTGTAAAGTTTTAATCTTCCAAAATACCGTGGATAACTTGAGTGAATTAGTTGATATCGTATTAAATAAATACGGAGGACGAATAGTTGACGTATCCTATTTCTTGCCAGGATTTGGAGAACCCCTAAGAAGAAAGGTAAACATATACGATCCTAAAGAAGCTAAAGGATTTATTGAAAGATTGGAAGCTAATCCTAAAAGAAAAAACGATTTAGTGAAACTTTATGAACTTTCTGATAATGTTCATAGCCATGAAATTTGCGCCCCGGATGAAGAAACACTGCAAAACATGATTCAAGAGTTGGCAGATAAAGGTTTTTTACTAACAAATGAAATTAAAAAGAAATAATTAATTAATATTCATTAATTATTTCAAAATGATAGTTTTCTTATTTGATAGAATGTTTGGAGAAGAAGAATTGAATCAAAAAATTGATTGTAATATATGCAAAGCCAAAAATTGCGTAGAAATTATCACCAGAACAGAGATAATACCGTATTTCGGAGAGATAATGGAAACTGTGATGATATGTGAAAAATGTGGTTTTAAACACACAGACATTATCGGTTTAGAACAAAAAGAACCATCTAAATATTCTTTAATTGTTAATAAATCAAATTTAAATGCCCGAGTAGTTAAATCACAATCTGCTACCATTATAATGCCAGAATTAGGTTTAAAAGTAGAACCTGGAGCTAAATCACAAGGATACATTTCAAATATAGAAGGAGTATTAAACAGATTCTCTGATGCTATTAAAACTGCTCTAAAATGGGTTGAAGATTCTGAATCAGAAAAAAACGGGATTAAAATACTTGAAAAGATTGAAAAAATTAAATTTGGCGATGAATCAGCTACTATTATTATTAAAGATCCTTTTGGTCAGAGCATGATTATTCATGACGATGCACTTAAAAAAGAATTAAGTAAAAAAGAGTTAAAAGATTTAAAAACAGGATTTATAACAATTGAAAAGTGAATTTCTATTTGTAACTTGACATAAATCAGAATTCATCTTCTACATCAATATCCTTCAATCTAAGAGTTCTTTTAACATCTAAACTTAAAGCATCGCAATCAGCTTTTATCGCATCTAAATGTTTTAATATTCTCTCTTTTTCCTCATTTATTCTGACAATATTTTTATAAGGATATATTGATTCTTTTAACATTTCATATTCAATAGTAGTGTAAGGATACTCATTGAGTTGCTCGCATACTCTTTCTAGAACTTCCCCTAAAAATATATTCATCTCAACTTTCACTCTTTCCCTAATCATCTTATCGCTGTCAAGATTTTTTTTCATTAACCTTACAACTTCTGCTTTTGCAAATGGTAGATCCTCTTGTGATTCTTCAGACGATTCATCTTCTAAATCCTCTTGTAACTCAGACGATTCATCTTCTAAATCCTCTTGTAACTCAGACGATTCATCTTCTAAATCCTCTTGTGACTCTTTTAATAACTCTTCTGATGATTCATCTTGTAATTCTTCTTGTGATTCCTTTTCTGGTAATTCATTGTTCATATAATTCCTCCAAATGAAAATTAGTAGAAAGTTAAATATTATATTTGACTTTTGGGTGGAAATAGTATATAAATTTATTCTAAATTAGCATCATCAATCAAATTTAGAACTATCAAAACCATTACAAAACTATTAGAATTAAATAATTTCAAGACTCATATCCAAAGTTGATGCAGAATGGGTAATAAAACCCAAAGAAATAATATCAACTCCAGTTTGTGCATAATCCATAATTGTGTGAGGAGTTATTCCACCAGAAGCTTCAAGTAGAACATTATGGCGAATGTTCTCATTTTTAAGTGTTGATACCACATTTTTTATCTCTTCAGGAATCATGTTATCTAACATTACAATGTCTGCACCAGATTTAACTGCTTTTAATGCATCCATTTCATTTTCAACTTCTACTTCTACCTTTTTAGTGAAACTCACATATTCTCTAGCTTTTTTAACAGCATCACTAACATCTCCTACAACCATCAAATGATTGTCCTTAATCATTACACAATCATCTAATCTATACCTGTGGGTATCTCCACCTCCTGCTAATATAGCTCTTTTTTCATAAAATTGTAATCCAGGAGTTGTTTTTCGTGTTCCTGCTATTATAATATCCTTATTAACCTGTCTAACTTTTTTTAATAATTGGGCAGTTAAAGTAGCAATACCACTCATCCGCATAATAAGATTCAAAACAGTTCTTTCGATTGTTAGAATGGAACGTGCATTGCCCTCAAACTCCATAACGGTTTCATTGGCTTTAATTGGATTTCCGTCAAATTTTGTTTTGGTAATTTTTATCTGAAATTCATTGAAAATTGTTTTTGCTATATCCATTCCTGCTACTACACCATTTTGGCGAGATATTATTCTAGCTTTAAGAGTTAATTTTGGGGGAACCAGTGCATTGGTAGTTATATCCTCAAAACCGATATCTTCATATATCATTTGCATTAGGGCATCTTTCATGTCCATCAACCAATTAGATTATATGAAAAAGAAGATATAAAATCTTTATGTGTTTATAGGCAAATATTCAATTAAATATTATAAATTTTAGAAAATTTGCTTCAAATTTTAAATATTTAGTAGAGTTAATATTAATTATACTCATATTGGTGAAAAAATGGAATTAATATTTTTAGGCACTTCTTCAGCTTTACCAACAAAATTTCGCAATCATTCATCCATAGCACTTAAAGCCTATGGTGAAATATTTCTCTTTGACTGTGGAGAAGGTACTCAACGTCAAATGTCTAAAATGAAGTTAAGCCCTATGAAAATAAATAAAATTTTCATAACCCATTTTCATGGTGATCACTTCTTAGGTATACCTGGCATCATCCAGACCATGGGCTTTAGAGGTAGGAAAAGCCCATTACATATATTTGGACCTTCAGGAATTGTTGAAATAGTTGAGCACATTGTAAAATTAGGCTATTTTTCCCTAACCTTTGACATACATGTTCATGAAATTAAAAATGGAACTATTTTTGAAGAGGAAGATTATAAGATCAAATGTGCCCAAATGAATCATACTGTGCCAAATTTTGCTTATTCCATAATAGAAAAGAGGAGACCTAAATTTTTACGGGACAAAGCTTTATCGTATGGAATAAAACCCGGCCCAGATTATGGAAAACTTCAAAAGGGCGTAGCTGTAAAAGTAGGAGATAGATTTATAAAACCAGAACAAGTATTAGGACCTGCGAGAAAAGGTATAAAAATCGTTTATTCTGGAGACACCAGACCTTGCCGGGAAATGGTTGAATTTGCAGATAAAGCAGATGTTTTGATTCATGAGTCAACATTTGAAAGTAAACATAATGATAAAGCTCAGGAGAATGGACATTCAACTGTGATACAAGCTGCAGAAATAGCCAAAAAGGCTAAGGTTAATAAACTTATTTTAACACATATTAGTACTAGATACAAAAAGGTAGACTTATTAGAAAAGGAAGCTACCAATATTTTTAAAAATTCGATGATTGCTGAAGATTTTATGATCTATGAGGTAAAACGACATGGCAATTAATCCATTACTACGAGACCTAATTGTAGTTTCAATCACCCTTATCGCAGCTTTTATAGTTATAAAATCAACTAACTATATTTTGAAAAGAACTGCACAAAAGTGGGAAGTTGATCCAACACTAATTCAAATGTTACAGGAAATTATAAAATATTCTGTAATTATTATTGCATTAACTGTGATTTTGAAAGAAATAGGTTGGGATATTACTGCTATTGCTGTGAGTTTAGGAATAGTGGGTGTTGCTGTAGGATTTGCATCCAGAGACATTATATCCAACTTTATAAGTGGAATGCTTATACTCGCAGATAAAAGCTTTAAGGTGGGAGATGTTATTGAAATTTCCGGAGAAAAAGGTAAAGTAACTAAAATGGGTTTCAGACGCACTACCATAATAACTCCAGATAATAAAATCATTATAATACCGAATTCTCTATTTTCCAAGAATACCTACTCTAATCACACTTACCTTGAATTGAAACGGGTCGACCTGGATATTATAATTCCCTATGAAATAGAACTGGAAGACGTGATAGATTCATTGCAAAAAATAGCTTTAAAATGTGAGTGGAGTATTAAAGAACCTAAACCCACAGTTTTAATAAAAGAATTATCAGATGTAGGCATTAAAGCTACTTTAACCACATGGGCAGAGGATCCCTGGAAAGTAGCTGATTATCGATCTTCTTTGGCAAAAACCGTGAAAAAGATTTTGGTGCAAAAATAATGCTTAAATACAAAATTGTTGCAGTATTTTTAATATTAATATCCATAGTATTTGCTTTTAATATTGCTTTGATTGCTTTTGAAGGATTTGAAAACTTAAATAAAGCTAAGAATAAAGTTGAAGCCTATAAAAGTACTCCGGTAGATCTTTTAGACCCTAATATGAATTCAGATTTTTCTTCCTCATCCTCTAGTTATAAATTACAGTTAATTATTCCTAAAATAAACGTTAAATGTAAAATACGTTCAGATACTGTAAATGCCTATGATTCAGTTTATCACTATACTGAAAGTGTTTTACCCGGCCAAGATGGTGAATGTGGATTGCTTGGCCATAGAACAACTTATTCCGGACCTTTTCGCCAATTAGGAAGCCTGCGATCAGGGGATAAGGTAATTATTATTGACCCTATTCTGTCAGAAAAATACACCTACCAAGTTGTGTCTAATGGAAAAGATATAAGATGGGATTATAAAGAGAATCCTATTCAATTTGAACAAAGAGGAGAACCAAGATTATTGTTAGTTACTTGTTACCCTCCAGGTAGAAAGCAAGCTGCATGGATAACCCATTGTAAGCTTGTGTCCACTACTCCTTTAAATTAATTTAATTTTTCTGAATTATCCATTAAATCAGTACAAAATCTAAGTAATAATCAGGGATAAATAGAACGAACAATTTTTATAGGTGTAGTAACATCACATATTACTTAATAGTAACTTACTTTTTATGCAAAAATAAAATGAATCTCTATAGGTTTAATGAATGAAAACAAGTAATTGTTTAAAAAAATTATTTGTTTAATCAAAACATTAGAGGTTAAGTTGGTGCAAAAACGGATTGGGGATAAAAATGACGAAAATAAAAGTGGATGAAGATGCATGTGTTGGATGTGGATCTTGTGTAGAGGACTGTCCCAACGATGTCTATGAATTAGATCAAGAACACGGTAAAACCGTTGTGATCAATGAAGACGATTGCATGGCTTGTTTATCATGCCATGAGATATGTCCTTCCCAAGCATTAGAACATGACAATATACACGTGGCAAAACGGCTCTATATAGACAGGAAAGTAACTACTGCTTTGAAAAAAATAATTTAAGGGGCTCTAAATATGGAAATGGAAGAAATAAAAGGTGATTTTAAACCTGAATTAATTCCTGTTGAAACTGGCGGAGACATAGAAGATTATGAAGAAGCTCTGCACGTACTCATGAAATTTGTGGGTTCAATGACCAGTGCACTTGAACAAGTATCAGGTCGTGGAGCAAATGCTATTGTATACCAGGCCGGTAAAAGGATGGGACACGAAGCTGGTAAATTAGCTGAAAAAACAGACAATTTAGAAAAAGCGTTGGATGAACTTCGTGAAATTTTAGGAATTGATTTCTACTTTGAAATGTGGAAACCCTCTGATCAAGAGGGATACACCATTGAAAAAGGCGATGAAACAGTTGTAAAACTTTTATTCATGGATTGCGTAGTAAGGCAAACCCTTAGAAGAACAGGACAACCCCAAAAAGGGCCATTCTGTTACCTGTTATATGGATACATGGTGGGGGCTGTGGAAGAGGTTATGGATATTAAAGGAAAATTGGATATTGATCATGTAGGTCCAAATGCCTGCCTTAAAACATTAACTATTAAATGGGGGGGTAAATGATGGTTAAAATAGCATTAGAAGCCCTTGCTAGTTGTTCTGGCTGTGAAATATCAATTCTTGATCTTCATGAGGATATTTTAAAATTACTAGACAAAGCAGACATAGTATATGCTCCAATACTCATGGACGCCAAAGAAATTCCTGACGATGTTGATATTGTCATAGTATCAGGATCAGTGCGTAATGAAGAAAACCGAGAAAGGCTGGAAGAATTAAGAGAAAAATCAAAGACACTTATAGCTTATGGAACCTGTGCATGTTACGGTGGAATAACTGGGATGGCAGATTTGTACCGTCCCGAAGAAGTAGCATCAAGGATTTACACTGATAATCCCAGTACAGAAGCAAGTGAACTTCCTTCAGAAGTGGTTCCAAAATTGTTACCAATTGTTCACCCTGCAGGTGACTTTACTGAAGTAGACTATTACATACCTGGATGTCCCCCCAAAGAAAAATTAACAGGGGATATATTAATACCTCTAGTTAATGGAGAAACTCCAAATGTACCTAAAAAGAGTGTATGTGCCGATTGCCAGAGATGGATGGACCATGTGGAATTTGATAAAATACAACGCAGAATAGAAGGAGAACCAGATCCTCAACAATGCTTCCTAAGTCAAGGTTATATATGCTTAGGATCAGTGACACTGGGACGGTGCGGTGCCTTATGTACAGAAGCCGGAGTTCCCTGCCACGGATGCGGAGGACCATCACTGGATGTTTTAAGAGAACCCAGCCACGATGTGTATAATGGAATAATAAAAAGAATTGCTCACCTTTCTAAGATGCCAGAAAAGGATGTTGAAAAGCAGATCTATGATATAGGTCATGTGATATATGGATTTGTAATTGGAAGTACAATTATGGAGGAAAAACAGGTTTCCTTGATCCCTCAACTGGTCAAGAAATAAATAAAGGTGATATTTATGAAAAATATTGAAATAAGCCCGGTTACCAGAATTGAAGGACACGCTAAAATAACGGTACAATTGGATGATTCTGGAAATGTTTCAGACGCTCACTTTCACGTTATGGAAATAAGAGGATTTGAAAAATTTTTAGAAGGAGCTGCAGTAGAAGAAGCACCCCGAATAACTCCCAGAATATGTGGAATATGTCAAACTGCTCATCACTTAGCAGCTGCAAAGGCAACAGACCAAATTTTCGGACTTCAACCCCCAGAAACAGCTCAAAAATTAAGAGAATTAATGTTGTTGGGTCAGTACATCCATTCCCACTCACTTCATTTCTACTTCTTAGGAGCTCCAGACCTAGTAATGGGGCCAGAATCAGACCCTGCATTAAGAAATGTTGTAGGTATCCTTAAAAAGGATCCTGCCCTTGCAAAAATGGCAATAGATACCCGAAAAATTGGACAAAACATAACTAATGTAGTTGGTGGTAAGCCAATCAGCCCCGTTACAGCCATACCCGGCGGACAATCTAAAGGAATCAATGACGAAGAAAGAAATGATCTATTGAACCAAGCAAAAGAAGCGGTTGAATTAGTGGAAAAAGGTGTTGAAGTAACTAAACCATTATTTGAACAGTATAGTGAAGCTATAGAACTTTTAGGTCCATTAGAATCCAATTTTGGAGCTTTAAGTAATAATGGTAATATAGAATTCTACGACGCACCAGTTAAAGTCATAGACAAAGATGGTAATTCTGTCCATGAATTCCAATCAATTGATTACCTTGATTACATCGAAGAAAAAGTTCAACCATGGTCCTACCTTAAATTCCCCTATCTCAAACAAAAAGGATTCCCTGAAGGAAATTACAGAGTAGGACCCCTAGCAAGACTCAACATAGCCCAAAACATTCCAACAGAAAAAGCTTCAGAACTTTTCGCAGAATTCAAAGAAAAATACGGAATTGCCCAAAATCCACTTTTATATCACTATGCTCGTCTTATTGAATTAATGTACGCTTCAGAAAGAGCTGTACAACTACTAGAAGATGATTCGATAACAGGAACTGATTTAAGACAACCTTTGACAGAAAAACTTATGACCAAAGCCGAAGCAAAAGAATCCGGTGGAACTAAAAGGGGAGTCGGAATGATTGAAGCTACAAGAGGAACTTTAATTCATGATTATGAAACAGATGCCGCAGGTTATATTACCCGCGCCAATCTCATTGTATCAACCGGTCAAAACAACTTATCCATGGACATCGGCGTAAGAGAAACTGCTAAAGCTATGATTAAAGGTGAAGACGTATCAGAAGGTCTAAAAAATCAATTAGAAATGATAGTTAGGGCTTATGATCCGTGTCTATCCTGTGCAACCCACATGATTAATGGAGAATCCCCATTAATCCTTGACATACACGACAGCAATGGTGTACTCATCAAAAAACATGTATTATAACTAAATCCAATCTAATAGGGATTTAGTTTAATTTTTTTATTTTATTTTAAAAAATTCTATTTCTGTATTAACATCAAATTTAATTAAACTTTTCAAATAAATTTTGAAAGATTTATTTAGAAGATAAATAAAATGTTAATAATACACATATATTATCAGTAATAATAATATCTTCTCACTTAATAAAGTGATTTTATGAACGTTTTAGATGTTAAAAAAGAATTAGAAGAAGTTCTAACTGATTTAGAACGAATTGATGGTGTTGATGGTAGCTTAATTGCTGATAATTCTAGTAGAATAATCTGTCATCGAATGCATCGCTATACGGATGTTGATTTATTTGGATCTATGTCCAACGTCATAGTAAACTCATCAGAAAGATTATTGAACTCTTCAGAGCAAGGAAAAATCGAAAGAGTTCTAATTGAATCTGCCAATGGAAAGGCGCTTTTTTTAGATTTAGACAAAGTAAATTTTATAATACTAATGGAATTATCTGCTAATGTTGGATGGGTAATGGTATCTGCAAAAAGGGCAGCTGAAAAAATATTAAAAATTTCTAAGGATTTAGTTATATCCACAGAGGCAGATTATAAAAAAGAACCAATACCTACAGAAACTACAACACCATCTGAAACAACAGAAAAAATTGCATCTGAAAAAATTATCAATCGCCAACCAATAAGTAAATCAGAACCAGAATCAAGCCCAGCCCTAGCTAAAACTCCAATAAGAGCTAGTGAAACTTTAATAAGTGAAAAAAAAGGATTATCTATTGAAGATGAAGTTCCAAGTGTTGAATCAGGAGAAGATGCAAAAAAAGAAATTGTCGAAAAGTTAACTGAAGATTTTACTCTTTCCACCGAACCAGTTAAAAGTACTGTTGAAGAAATAAAAGAGGTATCTGAAAAACTGGAAGAAGAAAAACTTCCTGAAAAAGAGACATTACCCTCAATTAAACCACCAATTTCATTTCCCCAACTCCCCGATCATGTAAAAGTTCCTGAAGATGCTGAAAAGAGGTCTGAATTAATTTTAGATATTTATGAAGCAATATTTTTGGCAATGTCCATGGGAGCTAGTAAAATAATGGGAGTAGCACCAGCCAGAGGACTAACCAAAAAATTTCTGCCTTTAAAATCTTGTAAAAAGCTTTTATTTGGTGTTGATGTGAAAACAAACTCAGTTATAAATTTTGATACCATCCGAGATAACGCCCATAAAATAACACTCGAAGCAAGAGAAGAAATATTAGTCAATGATTTCAGTAAAATAATTGATATAATCACCGAGAATTATGGTAAAGTGATGGGTTACGAAGCATTCAGAGGAATGGTAAGGCCAGAATTCAATGTCATTAAAAAATCATATGGAAATGCAATGGATGAATTAGATATTAAAAAGAAAATACATCCAGAACTAATAAATCTACTAAATTGAGACATTTAAAAATTAGAATCTAATTTTTTTTATATTTTCATTTTAAACTCTCTAAAAAATAATCATAGTAATATAAAAAATATTTATAAATCATAAATACAATTTATAGTAATTAAAAATAGTTTCACGTTCTTAAAATAGGTATAAAATTTTTATATAATATTTCATAAATCCTGATAATCTCATTATACAGGATCAATACATTCTAAAATTTTACAGGCACGATTATAATGTTAAATGAGCTTCAAAAAAAAATAATAAATGTTAAAAAAGAAAAAAATGCAATTATTTTAGCCCATAATTATCAAAAAGGGGAAATACAGGAAATAGCAGATTTTATTGGAGATTCATTGGAATTATGCATAAAAGCATCTCAAATTAAAGAATCAGATTTGATTATATTTTGCGGTGTAGATTTCATGGCTGAAACTGCAGCTATTTTGAATCCAGAAAAAAAGATCGTAATTCCAGACCCAGAAGCAGAATGTCCCATGGCACACATGCTCCCTGCAAGTGAAGTTAGAAAAGCAAAAAAACAATACCCCGACGCGGCAGTGGTTTTGTATGTTAATACATTAGCAGAGGCAAAAGCAGAGGCAGACATTTTATGCACATCCTCCAACGCAGTACAGGTTGTTGAAAGTCTTCCTCAGAAAAAGATTCTTTTTGGCCCTGACAACAATTTAGCTTGGTACGTGGCCCAGAACACAGATAAAAAAATTATCCCCATCCCTGATGAAGGATATTGTTACGTTCATAAAATGTTCAATGTGGCCGATTTAATGTTTTTGAAGGAAAAATATCCTAACGCAGAAATATTAGTACATCCAGAATGTGATCCAGAAGTTCAGGAATATGCTGATTATATATTAAGCACCGGCGGTATGATAAACCATGTGGCAGACTCATCTAAAGATACTTTTATAATTGGCACAGAAATCGATTTAATAACTAGACTTAGACGAGAAAATCCAGATAAAACCATTTTACCCGCATTTGAAGATGCTATATGTGAAAACATGAAACTTCACACCCTTGAAAACGTGCTAAAATCAATAAAAACTGAAAAATATGTGGTTAAAGTCCCAGAAAATATTGCAAAAAGAGCTTTGAAGGCCATAGAAAGGATGATCTCCGTATCTTCCTAATTAATTTTCTAAAATAAATTTATTTTAAAAAATATACTTAAAAAAAATCACAAAATAAAAGTGGTTCAAGTATCACACCGGAGTTATGGTACCTAGTAGATCCGCTTTAACACTTTTATTATATTCTAAGTAGTTAATTAGGGAATCTATAGCATTTGTATCTGTTGTTTCCCGTTTAGCGCCGTATTTTTCAGGTACACCCTGGCTTGTCACAAAGACTGCCTTATATTTTTCTTTTGCTTCCAGACGCTTGCCCTGGATAAATATCTCTTGTATCCGGATTCCATTTTGATTTTCAATTTTAAAGTATAAATTCAATCCCACACATCTTTTCACATAACCTCCCATCTGCTTGTAGGGATCAGATGAAAAGGTTCTCTCTAAATTTTCTTCCATCATCTGCCAGATTTCCCGACCCTCTAACTCTACAGTGGAAACTGGAGGGTTAACTGGTATTATATTCCAGAGATCATTTATAGTAATCTTACCAGGAGGTACTGGTGCCCCATAACGCCAGCCATTAGAAAAAGCCAATTGAGCATCTTCTTGATTTAACAAGCTGTTTAAAAGAAAATTATCCATTGTAGATTCTAACACAGTATTTCTATTAAGTCCTGTTTCAGTATATCCTACAACTTGACTTAAATAATCCTTGTAGGGCTTCATATTCCTTTCTACCATTTTTTCTATTCTTTGATCAGCTTCAATATCTTTTTCAACTGTTATGAGTTCATGATGGAAGTTTTTAATCTTACCTCCTTGTATATTCAAATCTAACCTCCCTACAAAGGATCCGTGACATCCTGACTGGATAATTACAGTTTTATTAACCATGATTGGTTTATACAAACGGTTGTGAGTATGTGCACTTAGTAGAACATCGATTCCTTCGGTTTCCATTGCCAATTTAACTTCCTGTGGAAAACCAAGATGGGATATGACAATTATCATGTCAACTTTCTCTTCATTTCTCAATTTTTCAACATAATAACTTAATTCTTCATTTCCCAGAGTGAAATAAATGCCTTCACTAAAATGAGTCGGCATGACTTTATCAACAATAGTAGCAGCAATACCTATAATTCCCAATCTTAAATTGTTTTTTTCCATAGTATGATACGGTTTAAAAATTAATTGATCATTTTTTTCATTATAACAGTTGACAGCCAGCATGGGGTAATCTAATTTTCTAGTTATATTCATGAATTGTTTTGGTCCATAAGCAAATTCCCAGTGGGCAGTCATTGCATCAAAATTCATTTCATTGAGGATAGGGATTAGTGCTTCACCTTTAGATTTAACTGCAGCATAGGTTCCATGTATAGTGTCACCACAATCAAATACTAATACCTGGTCTGGTTGGTCCTGACGAACCTGATTAAAAATCGAGTTTATCCTTGCAAAACCTCCAACTTCTCTATAAACCGGTTTAGAACCTTTCCAAAATAATTCGTTATGCAGATCGAAATACGCATGGCTGTCATTCATCTGAAAAATTGTTAAATTCGAATTAAAAGACATAAAAATCCCCCGTCTTATATAAATGGATATTGTATGATATGTAGTGGAAAATTAATAAAATTTTTGATCATATCTAAAAAATTTGGTATTATTCGCTTTAGAAGACAAGATCTAAAAGAACAGATTTTTTTTCTTTGAAAAATATTTAGAGATAAATTTAAGATTATGTAATTTATAATCATACTAGTAAATTTAGGAAAAACTAATCAATTATTATTCATACACTTAGGGGAATTGGAATGTTTTTTACAGTAGAAGGGCATGAAGTGAGAGCAGAAGTTGAAAAAGAGGAAATATTCAAATCTAAACATTCAGAATTGAGTTTAAAAAAGTTAAAGATTCATTTTCAAGTGTATAATCCCATAAAAATTCCTAAAATTATCCATTCAGTAGAAGATAAAAAAAGATGGAAAGTACTCAGTTCATCCTATTATTATACTGAAGGAAATCCTGTGGTGCGTTATATCTTCGAAATTGAAGAAATAGAAGTACTTAACATAAAAAAACTTGTGGTAAATGACATTAAATTTAATCCTTATTTATATGAAGAAGTGATTGATGAATCTAGAGGGGACAAACTAGCAATAAAAGCTAATAGCATTATTAAAGAAAAAGATTTGCAGGAAATTAAAGAATGGATGAACCAGGATAGTTATCTTTCTGTGGTCAGGTCAGGTATATCCAGAAAAATGAAAAAAATGAGATTAGAAAAAGTATTATGGTCAAAAACCGATGAAAATAATATAAAATGTCATTTAACCCTTATTGAAAAATTTGATGGTGATTTTAAATATCCTGACAATTTTTCTGCTGAATTTAAAAATATAAAAAAAATGCTTTCGAAATCCATTAACACCCAAGAGATGCTTATTGAGTTACTTGATCGTAAACAAATAATTTCAAATGCAGAACTAAAAGAAATTAAAAAAGATCACGATGAGCATTTAAATTTAATAAATCTTTATGAAGTTGATGATTTAGATGAATATTTGGATAAATACCAGGTTTAAACCTTTTTCATTCTTAAAAAACTGAGATTAATTAGTAAATTACAAATTTTATATTCTAATTTAAATTTTAATATAATAAAGAACATAAAAGTCATTTAATAAGTATTTGCTAAACTATTGAAGAACTGAAAAGGTTTTTTAAATGGAAAAACTATTAAAATATTTTGAAAATGATAATTTTGCATGTAAGAATCACATTAAACTAATTGAAGCAAATAAAGGTAAAGCAAAAGCAGAAATGGTGATAAAACAGGGCCATCTTAACAGTCTGGGAACCGTCCACGGAGGAGCTATTTTTACCCTGGCAGATTTTACATTTGCTGCTGCTGCAAATTCACATGGAAATGTAAGTGTGGCCATAAATGCCCATATATCTTTTATGAAAGCTGCATACAAAGGAACTTTATTAGCAGAAGCTGAAGAAATTTCTATAAACCCAAAAATTGCCACATATACTGTGAAGATCAAAGATCAAAGAGGGGATATTATTGCTATTTTCCAGGGAATGGCCTACCGTAAAAAAGATAAATTGAACTTAACGAAAGAATAATTTGGGGTACTAAAATGGAAAAAGAAGAAATAATAAGAATGTTAAACGAAGATTTTGTCCGAGAACTCGAAACAACCATGATCTATGCATATAATTCCTTTGTCATTGAAAATTGTGACTCCAGCAGGGTTACAGAGGCCATTTCTGTAGATGAAATGAGACATATGTGGTGGTTGGCTGATCTTATCACTAAAAGAGGAGGAAAACCCACTATGGAACATAAAGAACTTGATTTTGGTGGGGATAATTTGAAAAGTCAGCTTGAACGACAGATCCAACTTGAAACAGAAGGTATTGACAAATACAATCATCAAATAGAAGTTATAAACGATGAAGAAGTGATTGGAGTCCTTAAACATATAATAGATGAGGAAAAAAGACATCGCAAAGAGTTTAGGATGAGATTAGAAGAATTATAGAATATCTTCTCTTAATTTTAATTTTAAAAAAAATAAAAAAATATTAGAAAGGTAATTGTGCGTAGCGACCTTTCCAATACAATATTTTACAATTTTGCATAACGCCTAATGTATTTCTTGAACTGGTTGCATCTGCTGTATACCAAGCACCATTCGCATATAACTCAGCCCACACATGTCCTACGGTCATTGAAGAGAATTCACATTGTGCATGGGCATATCTTGCCGGAATTCCTACTGATCTGGCCAGTGCAATCATTAAGTGGGTGTGGTCTATACAATTTCCATTTCTCGTTTTTAACATACCTGTTGCGCCGTATTTGGTGTTATAATAGAAGGTATAACTAATGTTATCTCTGACCCATCTGAATATTCTATCTGCCTTTTCATAATTTGAACCAGCCCCATTGACTATTGACAATGCTAATGATTTTATTGCAGCATCATTAACCTGACAATTGTTGGTGGCAATGAGATATGGTTTCAACTCAGGCGGAATTACCTCTTTAAAGTTGATTTTTTTAGTGTTAACTATAGCGTAGTTAGGTAATCTCTTCTTGGAATTGTAGAAGTCCATTATTTTTGAGAAACTATAAACCATGTTGTTATAGTCTAATTTTCCTGCTGAGTATATTCCATAATTTGGTGCTCTATTATGTGACTCTAAGAATTTCTTCAGATTATTTGCAATCTTCACATATTCTTTCTTATAAATATTGGCGACTATAGTGTTTCCACTGGGATTTGGAGCTTCTCCAAATTCTCTGAATTTTATAGGATTGGAGGTTCCTTGATTTATTTGAACTACACTAGAAACCAGCATGTATAAAAATTCAGCCATGCCAATTTGTCTTCCAGATAAAGTCACATAATTGGGAAGTCTTTTATTTGTTTCAATAAAAGTCTTTACTTTTGAAGCTGCAACCTTTATTTCATTAATTGTTGTTGAATCAGCTACATACGAGTCAGCAGAACCCGCGGAATCAGTACTGAAAAATTGTTGATTAATTAAGCCGTAACGGAACAATACAAATCCTGAAGCTCCGTTATCTAAAGCAGCCTCAATATCATTATCTAATTCTGAAGCAGGTATAGGAACTACATTACTATCTGACCTATAACTCTGCAATCCAGCAATTACTGGCTTACCACCAGCTTGGTCTTTAATATATTTCACAGTTGACCCAATCCAATCTGTGTCTTGATTGTAATTACCTTTGTAAACCATTGGTACCAAAAAGTCTAAGTACTGTGAGAGTTTAGCATAATCCTGGCCGTAATATTTTGCATTCACTGATTTTTCTGGCATTACTGCTGCAGATACACTAACTTTGGTTTTAACTGATTTTACTGTGTTGTAAGCACGTTTTACAAATGAAGTTATGCTTTCAACACTATTATCGTGTTTGTAAGCTGTACCTGGGTATCGTACGTAATCTAGATGAATACCGCTTATATCATAATTTTTGGTAATACTTGATATTGTGTTTATTAGAGCATCATTAAATGCAGTACTTGTACCGTATTTGGTTTGATATTTATAGGTAGTTTTAGTTACCCATTTATATTTGGTTGTATATTTCCATTTGTAAGTCCATTTGTAAGAGGTAATGGATTTCCAAGTGGATTTCCAAACATATTTCCAGTGCCCATAGGATTTGTACCAGTTTTTATACCAGCTTTTGTACCATTTTTTATAGGGAATTTTGTACCATTTTTTATAGTAAACTTTATAGGCTGTTTTTATTTTGGATGTAACTGGAACTTTTACCTGGTAGCTGTATTTACCTTGTGGATCCACCCATTTACCGTTGCTATCTAAAAAGCATATTATCCATGCATGAATACGGATCCCGCTTCCTTTTAACTTAGTTATGAGTGTTTGAAGTTGATTGGTATATGTATACTTATATCCCTTAGTTAAAAGAAATATATCTGTTATACCTGCCGTTTGTAAGGTAGTAACGTTAATCTTGCTAACATCTTCTGGTTTTAACCAAAAGCCCTGCATATTTTCGTATACTTCCTGGCCTGCAGCTGCATATTCCTGAATGTTCTCTGAATCATTATTCGTAGTACCAGTACTATTTTTAGTACCAGTTTCCTCTTCAACATCATTTGAATCCAAACCATTTTCTATAGGTTGTTCATCAGTGATGTTGGTATCATTAGTATCAAGTTCATCTTCATTGGTATCTGAATCCAGACCATTTTCTAAAGGTGGCTGATCATCAGTGTTGGTATCATTAGTATCAAGTTCATCACTACCGACATCTGAACCTAAGATATTTTCTAAAGGTTGTTGGTCATCTGTGTTGGCGTAGATGCTATTCGAACCAAGCAATGATACACTTAGCATGAATATCATTGCTAAAATTACTTTTCTCGAAATTCTAACGCCCCCTCGTCCATATATTTAAACTGCCAACTTTGACAATTTTTTTGGACGGTTAAACTTCTTTACTTCAATAATATATAAATATTTTGTTTTTATTTCAAAAAAAATGGACTGATAGAACTCTTTTCTGAATTTAAGACTTTATTTAAAGGAATTAAAATAATTATAAAGAGAGGTATTACCTTAATTATTTTTTTTAAGAATTAAGGAACTATTTGTGCTTTTTTAATCCAAAAAATTAGTATTACTCTCATTATTAGAATATTTAAAGTGTTTAGATAAATTATTACCATATCTAATTTCTAATTTAGATTATAGTCAGAATGAAAATTCTTTTAATAAAAATAGATTAAATTTAAAACTATTAATCAAAAAATGAAATGGTTTAAGCCTATTTATAGGATTTATTATTTATTTATTTAATAAAACTGATTTCACAAAATTTTCAGGAATATCTGACATTTCTAAGATATGATTATATTCTGCAACTCAAACCATACCCATAGAAAAACCTATAGAAAATTTTTCCCATATAACCTATTAAAAATGGAATAAGATTAACAATTAACGTTAAAAACCTTTGAAAACTATAAAAAGAACTTTAAATCTGTAAATTTCGACAATATTTTGTTAGAATATTCTAAAATAGATTAGTATAAAACTTTTTTAATTACCCTAAATAATTAATAATATCAAAAAATTAAATTATTTACTCACAAAAATTGAAATTAATTAAGTGAAGTAAAACTATAATAAATCAAAGGAAAGTTAACATGTTAAATCCACAATATGAAAAAATTACTAATTTTGAATTTGCTTCAGGGGACATTTTACCGGAAATAGAAATAGAATATGCCGCCCGGGGAAAAAAGAAAATAGACAAAAAGGGGCATATTGACAATGTTATTTTATTTTTACATGGTTGGTCTGGGGATTATTCGTCAATCGATCGTTTAAAGGACATAATTGGCTCTGGAAAAGCTATTGATACTGACAAATATTATGTTATAAGTACCACTGCTCTGGGCTCGCCAGGATCTTCTTCACCTTCCACTACTAAAATAGGAGTAAAATTTCCCCAATACACAATTAAAGACATGGTCAATGCCCAGTACAGACTTTTAAATGAAAATTTAAATGTGAAAGAATTAAGAGGAGTTATCGGAACTTCAATGGGAGGTTTTTTAACCTTGACTTGGGCCACTGAGTATCCTGATTTCATGGATTTTATAATGCCCATTGTTACTGGTTTTGATACCAAAGGCCGGAACTTTGCAATTTTCAGTTTAATGAATCTACTTATTCAACGAGATCCCGATTATAAAAATGGAAAATATGAATCTAATCCTAGAAATGCCGTTGAAAATGCTTCTATGCTGCTTTACTTATTTGCTTTTTCACCGGATTATTATAAAAAAGAATTTGAAACCAATGACATTTTATATAGTAACTTAATAGAAAGGGGAATTGAAGGTCAAAGAAAAGATGCTAATGACATATTATGGCGAAACCATGCTGCCAACTCCTTTAATATTAAAGATGATCTCATCAAAATTGAGGCTAAAACACTTATAATTGGGGTTAAACAGGACCAGTTATTTCCTCCAGAAACAGATACAATCCCACTCCACAGAGCCATAAAAAGTTCACAATTATTTTTATATGACTCAAATCAAGGACATCTGGGAATTAATGAATTAATAAAAGCAGAAAAAGTTATAAAAGAGTTTTTAAGTCGAATTTGAGATTACAATGTTCTCTGGAAGAATATTTTAAATATATTAATTTTCCAGTAAAAATTAGTCTGGAATAGATTGAAAGTTATATTATATTTAATTCATAAAATAATTACTACAATTTTTAATAGGTAACTTAATTCTTCGAAGGGATTTTATGGAAGTAAACGTGGTGGATTATGGTTTTTTAGAGGATTCCAAAAGATATTATGTTAAATATAAAATTTCAGATATTAATGTTCTGACCAGAAAGAAAATTGTTAACAAGTTGGAAGAAGAATTGGAAGTAAAAGACAAAAACATCTATTTAACTATGTACTTTGAAAGCGAGTATTACCCTTTTAAAAGTAAAGAATCTCATGAAAGATTTGATGATTACAAGGCCAGGGAAGAAATAGAAATGATTGCCTATATTTCCAGTATTCTGGAAGAAGATTAACTAATTTGGAGATTTGAATGAAAAAAAGTGATAAACCAAAAGCTCTAAAGTACAGACAGAAAATGCAGTATTCTATGGATAAAGCCCGTTCCAAAATGGGCCGGCACAAATTTAAACCGGAAGATTTCGAAATAGTTACCATAAAAGTTACCATACCTAATTTGGGTCCAGAATTCCATAATTACCGCATAATTAATATTGCAGATATTCATTTAGGGCAATGGTTGACCCCTACCCGTTTAGATGGTGTAATCAATCTGATTAATAAGGAAAAACCAGACATGGTTACCATAACCGGAGATTTTGTCTCATATGAAATTGATGGTGTTTTGAAGGATTTAAGTGACTGCTTGAATAAACTAAATCCAAAAGATGTCTCACTTGCAGTTTTAGGGAATCATGACCACTGGTTGGGCGCAGATAAAATAAGAAATGTTCTAAAAAAGAATGGTATCGTCGATGTAAGTAATGATGTTTATACTCTAAAAAAAAATGGTTCACTCCTACACATAGCTGGAGTTGACAGTGTAATGTTAGAAAAACACCGCTTAAATGAAGTTATGGATATCATACCCGATGCTGGGCCGGCGATCCTTTTAGCACATGAACCTGATTTTGCAGATATCAGTTCTACTACTGGAAGATTCAGCTTACAAATTTCCGGACATTCACACGGAGGCCAATTTGTTATACCGGGTATTGGGACTTTTATTCGCGGTCCTCATTTCATTAAATATCCTATGGGTAAATATCAGGTAGGTGACATGGTACAGTATACATCACGTGGTCTGGGAACCAATGTTTTCTGGCTTAGAATTAACTGCCCTCCTGAGATAACTGTATTTATATTAGAAAGTCCAGAGTTATCAACTGATGAAGATCAATAAAGATTTTTTTATGTTTATTATTAGAGGTATGGTAATATGGTTAAGCGAAGCTCTGGGACTCATATTACTTACTTATCTGGATATTGGCTTTAGCGTTAACAATATAATCACTGCAATCTTAGTTATAGGTATAGTAAGTTTAATCAACGCCCTTTTCTGGCCCATATTATCTAGAATTTTACTTCCCTTCCTAGTTTTTACTGTGGGTATAGGTTCCCTTCTATTAAATGGCCTTGTAATATGGGTGGTTAGTGAAATTATTCCCGGTATCAGTATAGATGGAGGGGCTCTGTTTCTGGTACCATTAGGACTTGCATTAATTAATACTTTAGTCTCTGCAATTTTAACTGCCGATGATGATGCATCTTATTATCGTAATGTTCTAAGAAACAGGCTTAAAAATAGAAACAAAAACCATTCTGGAAAAAAACCAGGCTTTATATTTTTAGAGATTGATGGACTTGCTGAAGAGACATTAAAAAAGGCAATCAAAAAAGGGTACATGCCCACTCTTAAAAGGTGGCTGGAGGAAGGTAACCACAAAATCAAAAAATGGGAAACTGATCTTTCCAGTCAAACTGGTGCCAGTCAGGCAGGAATACTCCACGGACAAAACAAAGATATTCCTGCTTTTAGATGGGTGGAAAAAGAGAATAACAATAAAGTTATGGTTTCAACTGGACTTTCTGATGCCCCCATAATAGAAGAACGTATCTCCAATGGAGAAGGTCTTCTTTCAACAAACGGTGCCAGCCGTACTAATCTCTTTTCAGGAGACGCTAGAGACGTTATTTTTACATACAGCACACTTAAAGATTTGAAAAAATTTTATAATAGTACGTGGTACTATTTCTACTCAAATCCATCTAATTTTGGGCGTACAATAGTACTATTTTTCTGGGACATAATTATGGAAGTCAGTTCCAGGTGGAGACAATGGCGGAAAGATGTAAAACCTCGTCTGAAACGTAGTTTTATATATTTATTTGTTAGAGCAGCAGCTAATGTGTTTTTAAGAGAAATAACCACATATACTCTTATTGGAGATGTATTCGCCGGGAAAATTGATGCAGCTTATGTGACCTATCTTGGCTATGATGAGATAGCTCACCACTCTGGAGTTGAAGATGACGACGCATTTTATGCATTAAAGGGACTGGATAAACAGTTCAAAAGACTTGAAAATGCACTTAAATTTGAATTAAGACCATATCATTTGATAGTACAATCAGATCACGGTCAAACTAATGGAGCCACATTTAAACAACGTTATGGCTATGACTTAGAAGAACTAGTTCGTAGATTGCTGCCTAGCGGTTTTAAGATCCACAGTGAATTTGATTCAAATCAGGACCATTTTGGCCAGATAATAACTGACCCCATAAACAATAGTAAAGAGTATGTAAAGACCAGAAGTGACCAGATCACTGATAAAAGTAAAGATTTCGCCTACAATGCTTTTAAAACTATTAATGAGAATAAACACGTTAAAGGAAGGTTACTAAAGTACATCAATAACTACCCAAAAGAACAAAAAGAAGATATTAAGCCAGTTAGTGCTGAAGAATCACAAATGATAGTTCTAGCTTCTGGAAACTTGGGTTTAATCTATTTTACAGAATGGGAAAAAAGATTAACCTATGAAATGATCAACCAGTATTTCCCTGATTTAATACCAGGACTGGCCAATCATGAAGGTATAGGATTTCTGATGATTCGTTCAGAAAGTTTCGGTCCGTTAGTAATTGGTAGTCAAGGCATTTATTATCTCTCGGATGATACTGTAGAAGGAGTTAATCCCCTTAAAGACTTTGGACCTAATGCTGCTCATCACCTTAAAAGAACAGATAGTTTTAAATACGTCCCTGACATTTTAGTTAACAGTTTTTATGATAAAGAAAAAAATGAGGTAGCCGCCTTTGAAGAGTTGATAGGAAGTCATGGAGGTTTAGGCGGGAACCAAACAAAACCATTTATAATGTATCCTTCCACATGGGATTTAAGTGATGAAGAGATTGTTGGGGCAGAAAAACTCCACGAAGTACTTAAATCACAATTAGAATCTTCATGGGAAATGAAAAATTAGAAATATAAATCCACAGGGTATGAATCTCCTTCTTCCTGACCACTTGCAGGTAGAGAAAAGTGTAAATGTACTATAAACCATTCATTATCTCGTTTTTCAGCCACTATGCTTAGACGGCCCACCATTATTACTTCTTCTCCAGACACCACCGCATTCATCATCATGCGCATGGATGCCCATACCACATTTTGGCTTGAAGAAATTAAAAGATTCTCGAAACCTACGTCTATTTCATCTGCCTGTTTAAAATCTCGTTTAAAACCTTTTTTTAAGTCTTCATATCCTTGTACCCATTCATCTTCGCCGGTTCCTATGAAAACAAAGTCAGGATCATCGGGAAAAAGAGACATCATTTTATCTAAATCTTTAGCAGCATAAGCCTTAGTATAACGATCTAATAAGTCTTTTACAGCATTTTCAGTTTCTATATCAGCCTTCACAAAATTACCCCCATTAGTTAGATTGTTAAGTTAGTTAAATAGTTAATATTATAATCTCCTCAAACTTTAATCTTTTGATTGTTTTATTAGACATAATGTTTTGAAACCAATATATGAGTAAGACATCAAACAATATTTCAGTAAACATCATTTTATTTGAAGAAGGGAAAGAGAATTATACATATAACGATATGTTTCTTCTCAAAAAAGAGGAACTTTTCAAATTAAAATAGGGAATCTCATTGCGGTTTAAAAAAAACCATTAAACTATAGTACGAATCATACCTCTTAAAAGAGTGCAAAAACCAAAATTTTTAAACCAAACAAATTATTTAAATTTTAAAAAGTAAAATAACAATTTAATTAATAATTTAAATCTGAAAATTATAACCTAAGTAGGGAAGTGAATATTGTTAGAGAAATGAAAAATCATGATTATGGTAGTTTCCTTAAAGAAACTCGTTACTGGACTATATTTCTTGCTCCTAATCAGAGCAATATTGGAACATGTGTCATAGCACTAAAAAGGAATTCAAAAGAACTATCTAATTTAACAGACGATGAATGGGCTGAATTTGCATTATTAGTGGAGGAAATGGAAGAAAGCTTGAAAAAAACTTTCAATGCAACCATGTTCAATTGGGGGTGTCTTATGAATTCATCATACCTAAAAGAATCCCCTGATCCGCACATACACTGGCATTTTATACCCCGCTACAATCATCAAGTTGAATTTGAAGATTTAACCTTCGATGACCCTTATTTTGGTTACATGCACCCCCGTCCTGAAAAAAAAGTTTCATCCCAGGTTAGAGAAAAGATAACAGAAAAAATATTGGATAATATGGAATAAAACTAATAATATGGGTTTTCACGCTCTTTAATCACTTTTGATTATACTAACTCTTCCCCATTTTCATATACATAAATACACATGGCCGGACATGACTCAGCCGCATCTATGCTGCACATTTCATCCTTTAACTCAATTATTTGTTTTTCATCAATATTTTCTGAGTTTTTCAAGTATGCGAAACCATCTTCAGCCATTTCAAATAATTCTGAACAGATATCCACACAATTTCCACAGGAAGTACATATAGATCTATCCAGTTCTACTCGTACTGTCAAATTAATACCTCCCCTATAATTTAAATCAAAGAAAACTAAATAAATATATTCTCTTCATATTAATTAATCTTATCAAAAATATAATAAGGAGCCATAAAATGGATTTAAGCCCACACGAATTAATGGAATTACAAGAACAGCTAGTAATAATCTATAAATTAATATCACAGCACAGATTAATGAAAAAGTTTTATTATAACGGTGTAGAATTTGATGATCCATTCATTAATAATTCTACCTTAATCCAGGAGTTTATGAAACTGAAAGATCCAGAAAAGGTATTAAAAGGTAGCATTATGGAAATCGAAAAAATGAACAATCCAGAACTAAATAAAGAGATTGATTTCAGTGATGTTTTAGATGCCTATGATATGGATTTGCTAAAATATAAGTACAATATAGTAAAACCATTGGATATTGATAAATTGAACATTAAACAGCTTTTAAAGCAGATATAACTTGTTAACACTGTTATCTATGACTTATTATAAACTTTTCTGGCATTCAGGGCAAAAGTAAGTTGTTCTTCCTCCTACTTTAATAATGTTGATCTTGCCTCCACAGGGACATTCACCACCAATGTATCGGTGTGGAAGCAGATAGGAATCCGGCAAATTTTCAGGTTTATCCATGTAGTCTATGGCCTTTTTTAGAACTTTTTTGGTTGAACTGAACAATTTTTTAATTTGGGAAGGTTTTAATTCATCAGCAGGGATTAAGGGATGTAGTCTGCTTTGATAAAGTATTTCATCTGCGTATAAATTACCAATACCTGCAATAAAATTCTGGTTCAACAGGAGAGGTTTTAACATTCCCCTTCTCTTTTTAAATATTTCCTTAAAGGACTGATAACTTATATCAAGAGCGTCAGGGCCTAATTTCTTTTTGGTTATGAAATCGTCAATTGACCGGGTCAAACCTATCTTTCCAAACTTTCGAGGGTCAATAAAAGCTAAAACATGTTTATTCTGGAAATGAATGGAAAATCGGCTGTAGGGATTTCTTAAGGGGATTGAATCATATTCCAGGAAGCCAGTCATGCCAAAATGCATTATCAATGAGTAACCATTATCTAAATGGGCAAAAAGATATTTCCCATAACGGCCACTGGAAGTAAACCAACACCCATCTAAAACTTTCCGGAATCTGGCGGGTTTTTCAGTTAATATTTCTTTGCTTTCGAAGTTAACACTCTTAATGATCTGATTTAATGAACATGAATCAAAATACTGCTTATAAACTTCGACACTGGGTAATTCCGGCATATTAACACCTAACTTATGTTAATCTGGATATTTCTAATTCAAATAATCTAAACTTAAAAAAATTTTAATCAGTTATCAATATTTAAAAACATTGAAAAATCCCCTGAAGACATCTTTAGCCGATTCTATTAGAGGATATTTTATACTGGATGGATCTTCTAAATCTTCCAGTCTATCTACTCTAAAATAGATAGGGGGATGAGGATCCCACATGGTCCATCCTAAAATCTTAGTTGCAGATCCCCTTTCATGTTGCAGCTTTTGGTAGCCAATTTTTCTAAGAGCTTCTGCAAGGACCTTGGGTTTTCCAATTTTAATGGCTGAAATCAGATCTGCTCTGGTTTCAAAGAATTTAGCAATGAAAAATATCATTCCCATCGCAACAAATAGATATATTAATGGTGAAATTAGAACTATTGGAAGTAAAATAGTTAAACGTAGTATAAACTCTCCAGAAACTAATCCAAATAGTATTATAGGATCACGTCCCTGCAAATGCCCTAATTCATGGCCAACTACAGTTAAAACTTCTTCGTCAGTGAGTTGGAGTAAAAGGCCAGTAGTTATCAAAACTAAGCCTCTACTTGGACTTGGACCGGTGGCAGCGGCGTTAGGTAGCATATTGTTGGAGATAACTATCTGGGGCATGGGCATGTCAAATTTTTCAACTGCTTCTTTGACAATGCTGTATATGTTTACTTTCTGGCTGGATTTAACTTCAGGATTACATTGAAAGCCATATTTGGAAAATATTTCCTCACCCAGTTCACAAGTCGGTTCTAATCCTTTTTCCAAAGTTTTACTGTAAATTTCCGTCTTCATCTTAATAATGGTTTCTTCACCAAATTTTTCTTGGAACTCTGTAAATTCCTCCACCGGCAGTTGATACTGTACAATGTGAACATAGGGATTTTCAGGGGTGATATTCCAATCAGCCGTTCTAAGAAGAATTTTATCGGCGAATAAAACAATCACAAGTTGAATTCCTAAGATTCCTATAACCGCATAAAGGCCAAAGAAAATAAATAGTATAATGTTAAAAATGAAAAATAATGCATATAATAGAAGTAAACTGCTCCCAAATAGTCTTTTTGAAGCTTTTTTACGTTTGGAAGGTTTAGATTCTGGAATTATTTCTTCTCCCTCAACCCATGCAAAGTAAAGCGTGGATTTTCTTACATTGTCCTCGTATAACTGGATTAGAATAGTGAGATCTTCTTTTAATTCAATTAACGTTTTTTTATTTAATTTGGAGCTGGTTACCTCTACTCTTATTGGATTTTCTGCCAGCACTTTCACATTTACTTCCTGGTTTTCGTGGCGTTTTTGGGGTTTTATGGTGAAAAATAAAGCTTTAACACCCTTTTCCATGATAACTTTTATGTTGGAGAAGTTTTCGGGCTGTGCTTTCAGATAGTATTTCTTCATAAAATCTAGAATTTCATTGAGGTATGCAGGAGAAACTTCAGTAGCTATCTGAAAATGTTCTTTATGCGACATTAGCTAACCTTTAATGGGGTTATTGAATATGGAGAATAATTCCATTTAACCTGAAAATTACTTACTTATGAAATTTTGATGAGATGATTATTGTTTTAACTCTTATTTATTCAAAATATTTTTTTAATGATATTAAATACTGTTATCCTTCAATTATTAAAAATTATTTAATTAATAACCTCCAGATATATTCTTATTAAATTAAAATTTTAAGTGGGGGTAAAATATCATGGCATATCGTCTGATCCTATTAATTCTTCCGGCGAAAAATGGGAGAAATCTGGATGAAATTCTAAAAAAGTATAATGCTCTTGCCACTTGGAATGTGGAACTTCCAGATGAGAAAGTACTGATTAATATTCTTATTCGTCGGGAAAAAACAGAAACCATTCTAAACTTTTTACAAAAAGAATTTTCACATTTACCTGATTTTAGAACCATTCTTATGCCTGTTGAAGCCGCGCTTCCCCTGCCTGAAACTCCAGTAAATCTTTCATTAGATAGTCAGGACGAAGAGGAAGAGGGTTTTATTCTTGAAGAACTATTAGAACGTCTTACACCCCAAGAACTTGCTGATAGGTTGAGTCGTCAAGAAATTTATTCTGATGTTTCGGACATTAGTCGAACATCAAATATTTACATTATAATGATTGTTTTATCTTCAATTGTAGCTTCCATTGGTATTCTTAATAATAATGTCGCAGTTATAATAGGTGCCATGGTTATTGCCCCATTATTAGGTCCAAATGTTGCTTTATCACTTGCAACTGTCCTGGGAGATGTAGATCTGGCTTTAAATGGTATAAAAACTACCATGGTCGGAATTATCACGTCACTGATCATCTCCATATTTTTGGGTTTAACCTTTCCTGTGGATACTTCCATCCCAGAACTGCTATTAAGAACTAGTGTAGGTCTTGGAAGTGTCACACTGGCATTTTCTTCAGGTATTGTAGGTGCTCTGGCGTTGATAGTTGGATTTAGAACTACCCTAATTGGTGTAATGGTTGCTGTTGCATTATTGCCGCCGCTGGTTAGTTTTGGTCTTTTAATAGGCTCTGGTAATTTTTATCTTGCTAGTGGAGCACTGCTATTATTTTTGGTCAACCTGATATGTGTAAACCTCGCAGGCGTAATAACTTTTTACCAACAAAAAATAAGACCTATTGATCCTGTGAAACTTAAAAGATCGAAAAAAATGACATATGGAGCATTAATTTTATGGTTATCCCTGCTGGGATTTTTTATATTAACGATTTTGAGTCGAAGAGGAGTATTAAGCCTGCTTGAATTATAAAAACAATAAAATTTGCAGATTAGGATTAACCAACATACAATCTTTACTTAATAATCTGCCTTTAAGAATATAATATTAGTATTACTCTTTAAATAATAATTAATATAATGAAAATTAATATTAGTATGATTTACCAGTTTAAAAGTATTAAATGAAAGAATTAATTACTTTTGCCGTCCTAAAAATTCATATGAAATTTAGGGTAGAAAAAAATCTTAAATCAGAAGAATTGTTGAATTTTATTGATGAAGCATTAAACAAAAAAGCTTTTCTTATATTAAATGCATGTTGCGAGGTACAATACAAAGGCAGAGCAATTAGTAGATTGGGATTAGGCGAGAGAACTATTATTATAAAGAGTGATGGTTCATTCCTGATACATCAAGATGTAAATCTTGAGCCAGTTAACTGGCAGCCTCCCAAGACAAAGTTCAAAGTGGGATTAGTTGATGATAAAGTAACCATAACTGGTTCAAGAAAGAAACCCAAAGAAAAATTAGAAGTTGAAATATACCAGGCCCACATATCATCATATCACATAGGAACAGATACTAAATCATTAGAATTAGCGGGATACGAACAAGATATGGTGGATTTAGTATATAAAAATCCTGAAATAATAGAAAGTGGTTTTAGGGCAACTTCAACAGAATATTCTACTTCAAATGGGTTTATAGATATATTGGGAAAAGATAAAAATGGAAATTTAATGATCTTAGAATTCAAAAGCCGGCGTGCCGGTGTAAATGCAGTAAAACAATTAAAAAGATATATTGACACATTTTTAGATCATAAAAATCCAGTTCGAGGATTATTGGTAGCCCCTTCAGTTACGGATGAGGCATTAGAATTACTGAAAAAATATGAATTAGAATTTAAAGAATTAGAACCCCCCAGAGAACTTGAAAAGGACAAATCTCTAACTCTGGATTTTTTCTCTAAATCAGAATAAATATTGGTTAAATAATAAATTTATTTCAAAGATAATTATCTTAAATAGATCAAGATTTGTAGATGAATAAAGTATAAAAATCAATTTAAAAAATGACTCAACGAGGTAGATATGACATTAAATAAGGAAATTAAAAAGGTACTTCTGGTAGGATACAATGGCGCCAATAACACCGGCTCTGAAGCCCGACTCTTATCCATAATAGAAGATGTTAAAAAATTATTAGGCCCTGAAGTTTTAATTACCATTCCCACATTGAATGAAAAAAATTTAAGGCGTTATCTTGATGAAGGCCCTAACATACGTATAAAAGCTATTCCCAGCATTTTTCACCTATCTCTAATTCGTCTAGTTAAAAAAAATGATCTAATCCTTCTGGTGGAAGGCAGCTGCTATATGGACACCTGGAGTTCTGCACTACTTACTGCCTTTCTATGGAGTACAAAATATGCCTATAAACATAATAAACCATGTGTAGCCTACGGTGTAGATGCGGGACATCTATCTCTATCTAACCAGGAAAAAGTGAAAAAAGAAGCCAGTAAAACCAGTCTAATAATTACCAGAACCCATGCCGCAGCAGAAATCCTAAGATCAATAGGAGTTACTGCCCCCATGAAAGTGACTGCAGATTGTGCATTTACCTTCAACATTTACAAGGAAGATGAACAACTTTTAGACAAAATTTGGACCAGCAATAATGGATTTGTTGGGTTGGCCGTGGTGGATTTCCATCTCTGGCCAGTGCAAATGCGTTTATGGGGTAAAAAAGAATATTGTTACAAATGGCCCTACTATTTTTCCAGATCGCCAGAACATCTAAAATCCAGTGATAAACTGGCTCATAGATGGGCTCATATGGCAGATGGAATCATTGAAAAATATGGTAAAAACATAGCTTTAATTTGTATGGAAGATGTGGATAACCCACTGGCTGGTGCAGTATTGGAAAAAATGAAAAATAGAAAACAAGTGCGTATTTTTTCTTCCAGTGAATATAATGCTTCCCAGATGACAGGTATCCTTCAAAACCTTGATCTTCTAATCACCTCCAGATACCATGCAGGAGTATTATCCTTGAAAAAAGCGGTTCCCCAAATTGCAATAGGACATGACACTCGTTTAAAGACTTTTTATCAAGAATTAAAAATTTATGATGATTATTTTATTGATTATGAAGAAAAAGATGCCTGGAAAAAAATAAAAAAAATTTCCCATGAGTTAATAGAAAAACCGAATGATCTAAGGAAGATTTTAAAGAAGGGATTCTTACAGCACGTGGAAAGGGCTCGAGAAAATCCAATTCTTCTTAACAGGTTTATAAAGCAGGGAAATCTTTAAAAATCAATTTAATACTTAAAATTGAGTTATTAAAAATTAAATTACAATAGGTATTGTAAAATGACTGGTCAAATATTAGTAACCGGGGCCACTGGTTTTTTAGGAACCCAAATAATGAGGAAATTAATTGAAAAAAAGAAGAAAATCATAGTTTTAGTCCGTGGAAAAACTTATGAACAAGCTTTAAACCACCTTATGAGGTCATGGATGGAATGGCCGGAAATTTTAGAAGCTTTAAAACAGGACATTAAACTTCTTAAAGGAGATATTTCAAAGCCATATTTGGGGCTTGAAGAAGATGATTACGACCAATTAATCAAAAATTTAAGTTACATTATAAACAGCGCAGCGGATCTAAGATTAGATGCCCCATTAGATGAACTGAGGAAAATTAATGTTAAAGGAACATCTAACCTAATTGAACTGGGTGAGAAAGTCCATGCTGACCATGGATTGGAACGTTTTGTTCATATATCCACTGCCTATGTGGCTGGTAAAAGAGAAGGTTCAATCAAGGAAGAATTCCTGAGCGATGAATTTGGTTTTTCCAGCAACTATGAGCAGAGTAAATATGAATCTGAAGTAGTTGTTAGAGAGTCTATAATTCCTAAATCTATAATTCGTCCGGGTATGATTGTAGGAGATTCAACTAAAGGATATATTAAAACATTTAATACTGTTTACGTTTTATTGCGCCTGTATTTAAATCAACAACTATGGATTGTACCTGTGGATTCATCATTGAAACTTAATATGATCCCGGTTGATTACGTTGCTGAAGCTGTAAATACTATAACTTTTGAAAAGAGAGCTGAAGGGAAAACATTCCATCTTACTGCACCTTATGACTCTTTACCAACCATTAAAGAGCTGATCGAATTTGTAAATAGATGGGCTTATGAAAAATTAGATATTAAAATTTCTAAGTCGTTATTTATTAAAATTCCCCCAGGAATAGTTAATAGATTGGAAGGGATAAAAAAATATCTAAATCCTGTAAATAAACGTTTAATTGAAACTTTAATAACCCTTTCGCCCTATTTTAATGAAAACCGGGCGTTCTTAAGGGATAACACTGAAGAAATTTTGGGAATTTATAATTTAGATTGGAAAAGGTATCTACCAAATATTCTGGAATTTGCAGTGCGTTATGGATTTTTCCACCGCAGTGAGCGAACTATACATGAACAAGTAATGTTTCGACTGAAAAGCCGTTCTAGACCAATTAAATATTTTGACATTGTAGATAGAAAAGGCATTGAAATTTCATCTGACGAGATTAAAAAGGACATAATTAAAGCAATAAAATCCCTCCAACATTTAGGAATTGAAAAAGGGGATAGGGTTGCCTTGGTCGGATATAACAGTACCCGGTACTTAATTTTGGATGTAGCAATCGGGATGTGTGGCGGAGTAAGTGTGCCCTTATATTACACCAGTCCCCTGGATGAAATAAATCAAATTATAGAAGATAGCGACGCTAAACTTCTTTTTATAGGTACTCCAAAAATTTTGGAAGATATTAATCGACTTGAACTGAATATTCCTCTAATATCCTTTATTGATAAAAATAAAAGTTTTAATCAATCCATTCTAAACTGGAAGGAATTTCTGGAAGTGGGTAGAAATGAAAAGTGTAATTTAACTGCTCCAGTGAATTTCAGTGATGTGGCCACCATACGCTACACCTCAGGGACAACTGGTAAACCAAGAGGAGTGGTATTTGACCATGATAATATTAGATGGATGGCAGAAACTCTGGCATCACTACCCCCATGGAAGGATAGAAACCAGGAAGTGTCTTATCTATCCTTTCTACCAATGAATCATGTGGTTGAAGGCATTCTTGGGACTTACTCTCCCTATTATGCTCCTGCTCCATTGAAATTATATTTTTTGGAGAATTTTCAGGATTTAAAGTATGCGCTGCCTAAAGTTAAACCAGTTATATTCTTTTCTGTTCCCCGTTTTTATGAAAAAGTTTGGTCCCAGACTGCATCTAACCTGTTTGGTAAACTATACTTAAAAACAGGGATCAGTTATGTAAAAACGGTTCTTGGAAAAATTTTAAAGAGATTTTTACTTAAAAAAACTGGTTTAAATCGATGTTCACAGCTTATAGTTGGATCTGCAGCTGTTAGTGATGACCTATTAACGGATTATCATGAATTAAGAGTGGAAGTCCACAATGCTTACGGTCTTACTGAAGCTCCTCTGGTGACTATTAACCGGGTTGGGAGTAATAAAATAGGAACTGTGGGAAAACCTCTGCCTGAAACTGTTATTGATACTGCTGAAGATGGTGAAATACTGGTCAAAGGCCCCCAGGTAACAAAAGGATACTTTAAAAAAGATTCGAGTCATTTGTTTAAAGATGAATGGCTTTTAACTGGTGATTATGGAGTTGTGGATTCTGAAGGTTATTTAACAATTACCGGCCGTAAAAAGGAAGTGATTATTAATTCTTATGGAAAAACCATTAACCCCCTAAAAATTGAGGCTCTACTTCGGGACATCCCCCATATTTCTGAAGCAATGGTGGTTGGTGATAAAAAACCATATTGTTCCGCCCTTTTATGGATTGAAACTGACATGGAAGTCAATTTCGAAAAAATGGATCAAAACATTATTTCTCTAAACTCAAAATTATCAAATCCTGAACAGATAAAAAGATGGACAGTATTGTACAATGATTTATCCATCGAATCTGGTGATTTAACTGCGAATATGAAACTGAAAAGAAAAGGAATTACCAAAAGATATCAAGACATTGTAAATTATCTTTATAATGGGAAAAAATCATCAAAAATTCTTCACTCTGGTGAATGTAGAGGTAAGCATGAACCTTAAGTTGTATCTGGCCAGCTTATGGCTTCCCAAATATATTATGATACGTGAATTAGATAGGCTTGCCACCGCAACAATTGCTGGCTTAGATAATCTGCTTGAAAATTCTACAAAAGATAAGTTTGACCTGAATCAGTTAAAAAAAAATGACATTGAAGGTAGAAGAGGAGAAATGGCATCTATTCATAACCAGAAAGTTAAAAAACTAATTGATGTTTATGGCTACTCAAAAGGAATAGAAATAGGTAGAAGGGCCATGTATCAGGTTGGTTTAAACTTGGGATTGGACGCCCGTAGGCGATTAGGTGTGGGAAATACTTTGAAGGATTTAGAGTTTGCTGCTAAAATTTTGTATAAAGTATTAGGAATAGAATTTCGCCTTGAAACTAGAGGTGAAAAATTATTTCTTATAGTTAATCGCTGTACTTTAGCAGATTACTATACATCTGACACTTGCAGAGTTTTAAGTGCTGCAGATGAAGGGGTTTTTCACGGACTTTCATCTGGTGCCAACATGAAATTTGAAAAACGGATAACTGAAAATGAGCCAGAATGCATGGCCTGTATCAAAATGGAAGGGGATGTTTAACTTTGAAAGCAATTGTGGTAGGAAGCGGTGCTGGAGGAGCAACTGCAGCTATGGAACTATCAAAAAATGGATATAATGTTACCATATTAGAAGCAGGTGAACAATTCAAGCCTTTCACCCGTTTTTTAACTTGGGCTGAACCTTTAAGAAGGTTAGGTTTACTTGGAAGTGAACAAACAATTTCTAAGCTGTTTCCATCCATAAACATAATTCGCTCAGAAAAGGATTTGGCACTGGTTAGGGGAATAACAACTGGGGGTTCTACAGTACTATCATGCGGAAATATTGTCAGAACTCAAAGGGGCCTGGAAGAATTGGGAATAGATTTGACTCCAGAATTTGAGGAGTTAGAAGATAAAATTATAATTAGTACATTTCCCCCTAAAAGGTGGCGGCCTACAACCCGGAAAATGTTTTATGCTGCAGAAGAATTGGGTTTAAATCCCCAAAAAACTCCCAAAGCTGTAGATTCACTGAAATGTAAATCTTGTGGCTTATGTGAAATGGGCTGTGCCTCTGGTGCCCGGTGGGATTCCAGAACATTTTTAAACGAAGCCTTAGACAATGGCGCAGTTCTGAAAACAAAAACACCTGTTAAAAAAGTAGTTATAGAGAATGGGAAAGCTATGGGAGTTATAACTGGAACTGACCCTGAAAATATTAATAGAATCAATGCAGATGTCATAGTATTAGCTGCAGGAGGGATTGGGACTGCTCAGATACTTAAATCTTCAAAAGTTTCAGTGCAAGATAAACTCTGGGCAGACATTGTTCTAACCCTAGGCGGTATCTCTAAAGGATCAAAACAATTAAAAGAACCACCCATGGTATGGTATACTCAACATGAAGATTATATTTTATCCCCTTATTTAGATATATTCTCGCACTGGTTTTACAAACCATGGAGAAATGTCTCAACTAATGACCGGGTAGGTTTAATGGTCAAATTAGCAGATACAGAAAAAGGAACCGTTAATGAAGATGGAACAGTTAAAAAAGAGATAACATCCAATGATCATTCACGTTTTAATGCAGCTATAGCTCAAGCCCTGAAAATTTTTGAATTAGCAGGTGTTTCTGGACCCTACATTAACGGACTCTACAATGGTGGACATTTAGGTGGAACTGCACCTCTCGATAAGAAAAATGCAAATTCAATGAAACCTGACGGCACTCCAGATAATCTGTGGATATCTGACCTATCACTGGTTCCTCAATCACAGGGAATGCCAACCATGCTCTTAACTGCAGCTTTAGCCTTAAGGGTTTCTAGAAAAATTCTCCAATTAAGTTGATTTATTATCTAAAAAGATCTTAAATAAATTAAATATATTCCAATGAGTCAAATAAAAACCTAAACACTTATATTAAATTTTTATAATTCAATTCCAATTTTATCAATTATTTTTGAAAAAGCACACACCATAATCCCCATAATAATTAAAAATATGAACACACAAAATAACCTTAGCTAGGTTTAATTATGTATGATTTTTTAATTTCTGAAATAATGAATCAAAACCTTAATCTATTTTATTATATTAATTCAGGGATAAATAACTCTTTTTTGGACATTACAATGCCCTTTATTAGTATTTTTGGAAGCTTTTATGCTTGGACTTTGTTTTGTTTTCTTCTTTTAATTTTTGGTGGTAAAAAAGCAAAAAAAGTTGCTATATTGGGTTTAACTGCCTTGTTTCTCGCCAAGTTCGTTGTTGAAATTTTAAAATCTGGTGTTGCTGAACCGCGACCATCTGTAACTTTAAGCAATGTAAATTTATTAGTTTCTCCAAATAACAGTTACGCTTTTCCTTCCTCTCATGCAGCTTCCTCATTTGCCATTGCAACTATTATTGGATTAAAATACAATTTTAATCTTGGAGACAATAAATACAGACTCATTTACCCATTAATGGTCTTTGCTGCTATCATATCATTTTCAAGGATATATGTTGGAGAACACTATCCACTTGACGTACTTTGCGGGGCAATCATTGGTGTCGCATCTGCAATGATCGTTTTAAAATATGAAAAACTACTTACTACTTGGATTAAAACTATTTGGAAAAAGTACTACAGATAATAATTAATACGAATACAATAAAAACTTTTTTTATTTTGCATAACCAATATTGTAATAATACCTATTTTGATTAGATAATTCACGTATTTTTTGTTTTTAGATTGATACAATGTAATTTTTTGAATAATAATTAATCTTGTATTGTCGAATTTTTTTATTATCTCAAAAGATTGTTCCATAGCTTATTATTTTCCCTCGTATCATTAAGTAACTCATTTTCTTAAAAACAGAATTCCTCCCAGAATTAAATTTTTTCAATAGATTAGGATGGCTGCTAACATAGTTAAGATCCGTTCCAGATAATTCCTTCACCTAGCCTTTTAATTTTAATTTCTCCTTCTTTTGATAACAATTCAATAATGTTTTCCCTATAATAATTAGTAATAAATATATACTATTTACTCAACATATTACTATAGGAGAATCAGTTTTTGATAAAAAAGATAAGTTTTACTTTACTGACTAATTTTGTCTTCATGGTCACTATTTAAATAGTGGACCTTGCAATTAAAACTAAACAAATTTATAAGGGCCATAACATAATATACAGTATAAAAAGAAGTTATTGGGTTAATAAAAAAGTATAAGGGGTGTTGAATTTGAAAAAATCGTTATGGGGAATAATTGGAATATTAATTATGGTGGTAATGGCCTCAGGATGTGTAGGTACTGGATCTGGAAATGTAGTTAAAGAAAACAGGGATTTATCTGGTTTTAAAGAGATCAGTTTAAATGGAGACATTAACCTCATTTTAAAACAGGGCGATGTGGAATCTGTAGAAGTAGAAGCAGAAGATAATATTATATCCGACATAAAAACCCAGGTCACCGGTAATAAACTGATGATCAGTCATGAAGGGGCCTCTTCAATGATCCGCCCCACCAAGCCCATAAATGTCTATGTAACGGTTAAAGACATTAATTCTATTGAAATTTCTGGAAGCGGTAAAGTCGAAGGTTCAAATATTAATACTAACAATTTAGATTTGAGTATTAGTGGTTCAGGAACCAGTGCCATAGAAAATTTAACTGCAAATAATTTGAAAGCCAGTATTTCAGGATCTGGTAAAATTGAGTTGACTGGAAAAACCAGTAGTCAGAACATAAATATTGAGGGTTCTGGTGAATATAAAACCAAAAATCTGCAAAGTGAAAAAACGGTGATAACTATAGATGGTTCAGGTTCTGCTGAAGTTAATACTAGCCAAAACCTTGAAATAAATATTACTGGTAGTGGAAAAGTTTCATATTCAGGAAATCCAACAATTAAACAAAATATAAATGGACAAGGTGATGTTAAACAGATTTAATGAACACTAAATGAAAAGTTCACCAGAAATTTATATAACTACAATAGGATTCTTAATTAGTTGGGTTAATTGCACCATAATCCAACTTTTTAGAATACCAAACCATTTTTTTCCTTTTTTAATGTGGATATTGAAAAGTTAAGTTTTATTTTATATTTCCGAGATAAATTCTGCCAGCTGGTTTAGATTCCTAACTTCGAAAAATTGGCTCCAGCATCTTCATAATAAGATACACAGCTGTCTACTACATTCCACTTGTTTTTTGGCTCTGGATTCAGGATAAAAACTTTCCTAGACCTCTTTACCATGTCTTCAATTATATCTGCGCTTAATGGTTTTCCGTCTGATTTAGGGCCGGCCCAATCTCTGCAATCACTCAAAATTATAACATTGGACTTATTATTTAGATTAGTCTTTTCAACAAAGCTTTTGAATGATTGGTACATGTTGGAGGTTCCATGAATCATCAAGTTTTTCTGTCTTGATTCTCTAACCTTAATAAAAGCTGACAATAGGCTGGATTCACTTAATGCTGATGTTATCTCCACTGTTTTGTTATCATAATCAAAGACCCTTGCTTTGTGGAATGAATTTTGAGCACTGTATATTAAGAAAAAAAACCAGTTACTTATCCAGTCACAGGAGCCGCTTACGTCGTTTAGAAAGAAATGGTTGCTCTTTTTTATTCTAGGTTTGCTTTTCACCAGATCAATTAACGTACCACCATATTTCAAATTCTTCCTAATGGTTCTTCTAATATCTGGTTTCTTATTTTTCGATTGTTTAAGTCTTCTAACCCTTTTATTGGCAATTTTTCTTCCAAGTTTTTGGCATAAGTCATATAGTTCCGGTTGAAATGAAGTGAGGGTGGTTATATCCTGTTCCAGCAACTCCACATCTGTGGGTTCTGGATTAACATAATCATTGAGTGAGGGATTATAATCAATTTCATTAATTTTTACGTCTTTAATCTTAGTTTGAGTATCTTGAGTTTTCAAAGAAACCTTATACTTTTTTATAAAACGTTTTACCTTGGAATCATCGTCTTCTGATGATTTTTCATCTTTTTCATCATCTTGTGGGGTGCCTTCAACAAAGACTGAGTCAAATAACTTGTCAAATTTGTCTCTCTGCCTTTGATCTTTGATGTAGATAGAAGCCAGAGCCTCCCTTAACATGTTCTCACTATCATCAATGACTTTTGATGCTTCTAATGCTGTTTGGGTGCTTCTTATACTTGCAGGGATACCGTTTTTCCTCAAAAGTCCAGAAAATTCAACAATATTTTTCATAAAATTTCACTTAGACTGTAAATGGATTGAAAGTTTTATTTGAATATCTGCTTGGATACTTTTTCTTTATCTTCCTGATTTTTTACGATTACTCCCATAGTCCGGGTTAAAGTCTCATCATCCAGTTCATCTTTGTCAAAAGCTAAAAGTGTTTTTACCCAATCAATAGTGGCCCTTATAGACGGTTTTTTAAGTAAATTCAGGTCCCTGATTTTATGGATGATACTTACCACTTTTTCTATTAATTCATCGGAAGCACCAGGCACCTGTGATTTTACAATTTCTATTTCCCTCTCAAATGAAGGATAATCAATATATAAATATAAACAACGGTCTTTAGTTTCATCTAAAAGTATTCTCTGGGAATTGGAGGTCATCACCACCATTAAATCATTTTGCAGATCGAATGTACCTAGATCATTAACAGTTATCTGTTTTTCTCCCAGGGCCTGTAGAAGAAAACTTTCAACCTCCTCGTCTGCCTTATCAATTTCATCTATCAGGATTATAGACGGTTTTTTGTTGATAAAAGCCGATAATAATGGCCTTTTTATGAAAAATTGTTCATTAAAAACATCTTCATCTAAATCCTTTATCCGGGACATTTCAAGGTGAAGCAGCTGTTTCTGGTAATTCCACTCCCCTACAATTTGTTCAAATGTTATACCCTCATAACATTGTATCCTGTAAAAATCTCTGTCTAAAGCCTTTGAAATAGCTTTTGGGAGTTCAGTCTTACCAGTACCAGGAGGTCCTTCAATTAAAATCGGTTTTTGTAGTTTTAAAGATAAAAAAATAATGGTGGCAATTTTATCATCAGGTATATATCTATTTTTAGTTAATGCACCGCTTATCTCATCCAAATCTAATTCTACTGAATTCATAATTACTTTCCTTTAATGTTCAATACATAAGTTTTCAATGAATTTATTTTATTTTGACAACTATTTTAATGGATCAATTTTATTAAAACCTATCAATATGATATTCAAATTTTTAACCAACTAATAATTTTTTAATATTTCTTTATCTTCCCATAAAACATTTAAATGTCTTTTAATAATATATTACTGTAACAATAATATTTAACAGTTCAGAGCTGAATATAAAAAAGGTTTTGATGAACAATATTTAATTAATGGTGTGATATGCCTTATTTGATCTGTGAAAGTTGTAATGGATATTACCAGATCCAGGAAGGAGAATCAATAGAAGATTTTGATAGTTGTAATTGTGGTGGCCAGCTTATATACGTCGATAATCTGGAAGATTATTTTAACCGTGCTGTTGAATCAGATAATGACGTATATAATTATAATACTAAAAAATCCATTAAAAAAAAGTACATTTTGGTTTTATCCATTATTCTAGTTCCTACTTTAATATTTGCTTCTATGTATTCCAGTTTAGAATATAATTCTCATACTGAAATCATTGGCAGAGATGATATAGGTATCGTCACAAAAGAGGTATATTCCCCTGTAACTGCATTTTCTGGAGAAAAAAAGACAATCGTTCTGGTAACCGGTATCCATCCCCGTGAGAATTTATCAATTAAGGTTGTGGATAATTTAGTGAAAGATTTACATCTAACTTCCAATCAGGAACTGGTTCACTATTCCATAGATGTGAGAAAGAATCCACTGGATTACAATAAAGGTAGAAGTAATGGAGAACAGCTTGCAGCCAGATATATTTTACCAGACATATTAAAATCAGATTATGACCTGGTCATTGTTTGTCATGATCATGCACCTGGTTATGGGGAAGGATTTTATATAGCCACGCCTAAGATGGATGAATCTTCAGTATTGCTTGCAGAAAATGTGAATCGATCAATCTACGATTTTCGATATTATAAATCAAGTAACAGCAGTGAATCCAGCACATCTAATACCCTATTTACTAAACCTCTGGCTGTCAATGGATATAAAGCATTTGTATATGAGATGCCACACCTAACCAGTTATGTTAAAGCTTATAATATGACTGAAAATTTATTGTATGCATGTTTTCAGTTAATCTAACTTTAAAAGAAAGAAAATTATAATATTTAAGTAATACAAAATACTTTACAATAATATAGAAAAAAATTTAATGATTTTAGAGGTGGGTAAAAATATGTCTGAACCAAAACCAGAAGTTTGGAGAGTTTTATTAACTGTATTTTTAGGATTGGGATGGTTAGTATTTTTAAGTATATGGTTTTTCTTTTACATTACTAACTTCAGTTTTTTCCAGAATCTGGCCATTTTTATTATTTCCATAGTCATTGTCGGCGCAGTAACAGTACTACTATGGGTACCCTTTGGGATGAAATATGGAAAATAAAAGGGAATTTATTCCCTAAATTCTATTTTAATTTACTTATATAAACTAATCTAGGGGCTTTTAATACGGAAAAACTTAAAATTGCAGTTTGTCAGATGAAAGTTGTGGATAATAAAGATAAAAATATTAAAAAAGCCGTGCAAATGATAAAAAAAGCTGGAAAAAACAGTTCTGACATGGTAATTTTACCGGAAATGTTCAACTGTCCCTATGATAACCAGAAATTTGTAGAATATTCTGAAGAACAATCCAATAGTAAGACTCTAAAAAAAATTTCAGAGGTTGCAGGAGATTGTGGAGTTTATATAATCGCTGGATCTATACCTGAATCCCAAGGGGATCGTATTTATAATACTAGTTTTACTTTTAATCCAGAAGGCAAGGTTATAGCCGTCCACAGAAAGCTTCATCTGTTCGATATAAATATCCCTGGAAGTATATATTTTATGGAATCAGATACTCTTTCTGCTGGAGATAAAGTAACTGTTTTTGATAGTAAGTACGGTAAAATTGGAGTGGCAATCTGCTATGACCTTAGATTTCCAGAAATTTTCCGTTTAATGGCTCTAAATGGAGCTAATTTAATTATAGTACCTGGTGCATTTAATATGAAAACCGGCCCGGCCCACTGGGAAGTTCTCACCCGTTCTCGGGCAGTTGATAATCAGGTTTTTGTTGTAGCTGCCTCCCCTGCTAGAAACGAGGATTTATCCTATGTGGCTTATGGTAATTCTATGATTGTGGGTCCCTGGGGAGAGGTTATTACCTGTGCTGGAGAAGGAGAAGAAATAATCTACGCTGATTTAAAACTTTCTGAAGTGGAAAAAGTGCGCAGTGAACTTCCTCTACTGAAAAATCGTAGAACCGATATTTACGATGTTATAAAAAAGTAGTGAGTACCAATTCTAAATTATAAGAAATCATTAGGCAGAATAAGTAAAAATAAATTTCATTAAACTATAATATTTTAATTACTGATTGTAAGCGTAAAACAATGGAAATAGGGGATCATGCAATGAATAAAAAAAATAAGGAAAATATTCCCTCTGATATAAATTTTCTTCGTATTGTGTGGTGTGATAATGCCAACACGATACGAGGAAAATTAATCAACTTTAGATCATCAGATGAAACTGAGGTTTATACCAGCATATCTGAGGCACAACAGGCTGTACCGATAATGTATGACGGTCCTGTGCCAGAGGCAGGTTTAACTCCTGTCGGCGAAATTTATTTAAAAGGTGACCTGGAAAGTTTTGTTCCTTTAAGCTATGCCCCCGGGCAGGGCCGGGTAATGGGAGATATGTTTAAAAATTCAAGTGCTTGGGAATACTGTCCAAGAGGATTTTTAAAGAAAATGATTGATAAGGCAAATATAGAGGGTTTACAGGTTAAGGCATCATTTGAAAATGAGTTTTATCTACTGAAAAAGGAAAATAATGGACTGGAACCAGTAGAAAATACTTTATTTGCGTCAGTATATTCAATGGATATTAATTATGACGTCATAAACCACATCATAGACTCTTTGAATAAACAAGGGATAACTGTAGAACAGTATTATCCTGAATCTGGACCCGGACAGCAAGAAATCACCATTAAGTATGCTTATGCACTTGAAGCAGCTGATAATCAGATCGCTTTTCGAGAGACAGTCAAATCCATTGCTTATCAACACGGTTTAATTGCTTCCTTCCTTCCTAAAATTGATCTGAACCGGGCCGGTAGTGGGTGTCATCTCCACCTAAGTATCTGGAATGAGGGTAAAAATGTTCTTTATGATAAAAATACTGAATTAAAATTGTCTGATACTGCTCAGAGATTTATTGCAGGTATAATACATCACTTACCGTCGTTAATGGCCATAACCACACCCATCCCCAATTCTTATCATAGAATAGAGCCTCAAAGTTGGTGTGGTGCTTTTCAGTGTTGGGGTTTTGATAATAGGGAAGCAGCTATAAGGGTTGTAACTGAAGTAGATCAAACCATTAAGCATTTTGAAGTTAAGACTCTGGATGCATCATCAAATCCTTACCTGGCATTGGGTGCCATTATTGCCGCGGGTTTGGATGGAGTTGAAAATAAATTAGAACTGACAAAGCCGGTACAAGTTGACCCTGTTAATTTAAACAAAGATAATATTACAAATTCTGAGATTAAACCTCTTCCTTCCAGTCTAAAAGAAGCTATTACTCATTTTAAGAAAGATAAAATTATTATGGATGCAATGGGTGAAAATCTTTCAAAAGCATATCTTGCAGTTAAAAAGGCAGAATATGAATTCTTTAAGAATCTTAAATTTGAAGAAGAAGTGAATATATTACTTGACCGGTATTAATTGACGAGATAATAGTGATAGAGGTAATTATTTTAATTTTTATCATGGACGAACATATAACCATCCCCGGGCCTGTTTATGAACCAGCTCCCCTATACCTGACGTTACAATTACCACACCGTCAATCAAATCCTTTTCTTGGAGATTCATGGCTCGGGTGGTGTTACGGCAGGCAGCAAAAGTTACACCCATGTTGATTAATTTTTCAATCCGATTAGAATAGACGGAATTTTTTCTTAAGATGTTAACTCCACGGGCATATGTAACTAATTCAATTTCAACATCATCATGGCCCAGATCAGCTAAAAGATTTTCAAGATTATTGAAAGTGAGATTAGCACGATAATCTTCATCTTCATCTAAATGAAAAACCACTTGATATTTAATAAGTTATCCCCCTTGCTCATTTTTTAGAATCACTCTTAAATCATTTAATTAAAAAGTGAAATTTAGACTTAGTAGTTGTCTTTTAAATGAGTGGCCAGTAATCCTTTTTTAGAATCATCTTGGAGCACTGTTTTAACTTCTTTCCATACCTCGTTGCATTTATCGCCGCTTTTTTTACCTATTGCTTCTCTTATAAAGAGATCTACTGCTTTACGTTCTTCTTTATTTTGTGGCTCAATACCCAGATCTGATAGAAAACCCTTTAAATGCCGGATGTAACAACTCATTTAAAAAAACCCCCATTAATTTTTAATGATTATTTTTTACCTATCTTTTTTAATGCCTTGTTAGCTGCTTTTTTAAAGTCTTTGTCACCTTTTCTTCTGGCTTTTTTAATAGGGTCAATGGCCCGTTCATCTCCTAAATCACCAAGAGAACGAAGAGCAGCAAGCTGCACACCCCAATCCTCATCATTTAAAGCTTCAAATAATGGCTCGACAGCTCTTTTATCTCCTAACTCTCCAAGAGATCTGGCTGCAACTTTCCTAACACCCCAATCCTCATCATTTAAGGACTGTATTAGGTGATCTACCACATTGGCATCTCCAATCTTTTTAAGGGCAAAGGTAACAAATCTTTTAGATTCCCCTTCACATTCTTTTAAGGTCTTGATGAGAGGTTCAACTGCTGGTTCTCCCATACCTCCCAGGGATTCTGCAGCTTTAAATCTGACCTGGTGGTTTTCATCGTTTAGAACCGAGATTAATGGTTCAATAATTCTTTTGTCTTTAGTTTCACCTAACTTGTCAACAGATTCTTTTCTGACGTTACTATCTGGATTTTTAAGATTATTTATTAGGGTTTGAAGTTCATTATCATCTATAACCTTAGAATCACTCATTTTTACACCTTAATATCATATCTACTTTTATTCAAAACAGTAATCTAACAAAGATCAATTTTGAGTTCTATTTGTCTAATAGTTTGTCTTATATGAAATTTAATTATTTTGTTATATCAATTTTTATGGTGTTATAATATTGATCAATGTCCACTACAAAAAAATTTATCTTTATTAAATTTCTTCAGAAAAATATCTATCACCAATAACTTATAACAATAATAATAAATCAACTTATCAAATAAAATTAGGAAAAGTTATGAAAGATGAAATATATAATGCCAAGATTATTGATTTGGCCATTTTAATTGAAAATAATTTAATTATTTCTGATCTACACTTAGGATATGAACAGGCCTTAAATGCTGAAGGTGTAATGGTTCCAAAATTTCAGTACGAGAAAATTATAACTCGTTTAGAAGAGATATTTAGCCGTATAAATCTGGAAAAGGTAAATACCATTATTATAAATGGTGACTTAAAGCATGAGTTTGGTAAGATAAGTAAGCAGGAATGGAAAGAAGTATTGAATTTCCTCGAGTTTTTGAAAAAGAATTTCCGGGAAATAATTTTAATAAAAGGGAATCACGACAATTTTACCCGATTCATAGCCAAAAAATGCGATCTTGAAGTTCATGAGACTTATTCTATTGGAAATTACGTGTTGATGCACGGTCATAAACTGCCTCCAAATCCAGAAGAATTCGAAGATTTTATTATAATCATAGGTCATGAACATCCATGTATCGGCCTTAGAAGTGGAGAGCGTTTAGAGAAGATCAAGTGCTTCCTGAAGGGTGAGTGGAAGGAAATAAAACTGATTGTAATGCCTTCATTTAATTTTGTAACCGAAGGATCAGACATATTGCATGAAAAACTACTTTCTCCTTTTTTAGATTTAAAATCAATGCAAGAATTTGAGGTTTTTGCCGTTGAAAACTTTGAAATATTTCATTTCAATAAAATAAAAGATATATTATCATTTAATGACGATTTTTACCCATAATACTCCTTAAGATCCTGATTATTTTTGTAAATGATAAAGAAAATTTGAATAAAAAAACTTACATAATCGATGGAAATGATAGAAAAACAGACAAAAAAGTACTCAGATAAGGAAATCTATGAAATATTACATCCTTGGGTTGAAAAATGGTTTAAAGATAATTTTGAAACCTTTTCAGAATCACAGAAATATGCCATTCCCCACATTCACAGTAACGAAAACACCTTAATTTCATCCCCCACTGGTTCCGGAAAAACACTGACCGCCTTTTTATCCATTATAAGTGAATTAACAACTCTGGCAGAAAAAGAAAAATTAGAAGACAAGGTTTACTGTATCTATATCTCTCCACTTAAAGCTCTGGATAATGATATTGAAAAGAACCTGGAAAAACCATTATCTGAAATTGAAGAAATCTCTGGAAGGGAATTGGGAATCAGAAAAGCGGTTCGTACTGGTGATACCACTCAGTACCAGAGATCATTAATGCTTAAAAAGCCACCCCACATTTTAATTACCACCCCAGAATCTCTTTCTATCCTTTTATGTGCTCCTAAATTCCGGGATAAATTAAAAGATGTTAAATACGTGATTGTAGACGAAATACATTCCCTGGCAGATAACAAGAGGGGAGTGCACTTAAGTTTGAGCCTGGAGAGACTTCAAAATCTTGCCGGAAGGTTCACCCGCATTGGCCTCAGTGCCACGGTACATCCCCTTGAAAAGATTGCCCAGTTTTTGGTAGGATATGATTATGGTAAGGTGCGTAAATGCAAAATTGTGGATGTTAATTACCTAAAAAAGCTGGACATGAAAGTTCTAACGCCTGTAAAGGACATTATTGAATCTGATCCTAATGAAACCAACATTGCTATGTATAATCTTTTAGATGATCTAATAAGCAGTCACAAGACCACTTTAATATTTACTAACACCCGTAGTGGAACAGAAAGCGTTTCTTTTAATCTTAAAAATAGATTTGAGGATAGATACAATGATGAAAATGTAATGGCCCATCATTCATCCCTTTCCAAGGAACTGCGTTTGGAAGCAGAAAATAAATTAAAAAAAGGTGAGCTGAAGGTGGTTGTTTCATCAACTTCTCTGGAGTTAGGAATAGATATAGGTTACATTGACCTGGTAATTCTTTTAAGTTCGCCTAAATCAGTTTCAAGGGCCTTACAGCGTATTGGGAGAAGTGGACACCGGCTTCATGATAAATCTAAGGGCCGTTTAATTGTGGTTGACCGTGATGATCTGGTGGAATGTTCCCTCATCCTTAAAAATGCATTGGAAGGAAAAATTGATGAGATCAATATTCCCCAAAACTGTCTGGATGTTCTCTCCCAGCACATTTACGGCATGGCCATCGAGGACAAATGGGATATAGACAATGCATTTTACCTAATAAAGAGCAGTTATTGTTTTAGAAATTTAACTGAAAATGATTATCTAAGTGTCTTGAGTTACCTTGCCGGGGAATACACCAGTCTGGAGGATAGATATGTATACGCCAAGATCTGGGTTGATTATGATCAGAACATGTTTGGAAAAAGGGGAAAATTGGCCAGGATGCTTTATTCTACCAACATCGGTACTATTCCTGATCGATCAGCTGCAGTAGTTAAGTGGAAGGACCAGATTGTAGGTCGCGTCGAGGAAGATTTCATGGAAAAACTCAGGAAAGGTGACACCTTTGTTCTGGGAGGGCGGATTTATCGTTTCAACTATGCCCGGGGCATGGTGGTAAATGTTACCCCTTCATCTGGACCTCCCACCATACCTTCCTGGTTTTCCGAACAATTGCCTCTAGCATTTGATTTAGCAGTGTCAATACAAAGATTTAGATCAATTATGGAAGGTAAATTTAGATATGGGCGAACTAAAGAAGAAATAATAGATTTTATCCATGAATACCTTTATGTTGATTTCAACTCAGCCAACTCCATTTATAATTATTTCCAGGAACAGTACTTGTATGCCCAGATCCCCAGCCTTAAAAATTTGCTTATTGAATTTTACACTGGATTCGGTAACCGGAAATTCGTGGTTTTCCACACACTCTTTGGTAGAAGGGTGAACGATGCATTGTCTAGAGCTGTAGCTTACATTATCGCCCGAAAATACAGGAGAGATGTGATGATATCTGTATCAGATAATGGATTTTATCTCAGCTCTGAAGGGAAAATTGGTGGTCTTGAATCATTCAGTGAACTCAGCTCAGAAAATATAGAAGAAATACTGACTGAAGCCATTGATAAGACTGAAACACTTGCAGGACGGTTTCGGCATTGTGCTGGAAGATCTCTAATGATTCTACGACGCTATAAAGGTAAAGAAAAAAGTGTATCCAAACAACAAGTTAAAGGGAAGATATTATTGAGTTTTATTAAAGAGATTGATAAAAATTTTTCAATTCTAAAGGAAGCTCGAAGAGAGGTTATGGAAGATTATATGGATGTTAAAAATGCTAAAAAAGTATTGGAATTAATAGAAACTGGTAAAATGGAGATCAACCAGATTGATACCAAAATACCTTCCCCGTTTGCCTTTAATCTGGTGGCCCAGAGTTACCTGGATGTTTTAAAATATGAAGAACGAATGGAATTTATAAAAAGGATGCATCAAGCTATTATCAATGAAATATCAACAAAAAATCCCTAAATTTCAAATTAATAGAACATTTTAGAGAGGAGTAAGATGAAAAAAGATGATTTCTATTTTATGGACGAGGCTATAAAAGAATCTGAATTAGGACTGAAAAATGGTGGAATTCCAATTGGCTCTGTACTGGTTAAAAATAGTCAAATTATTGGTAGGGGACACAATAGACGTGTTCAAAATAGTTCTGTTATATTACATGCAGAAATGAGTTGTTTTGAAAATGCTGGAAGGTTGAAAGCAGAGGATTATCAACAATGCACATTGTACAGCACTTTATCTCCTTGTGAAATGTGTTCCGGGGCCATATTATTATATAAGATTCCAAAAGTGGTTATTGGCGAAAATGAAAATTTTAGGGGTCCTGAGGATTATTTAAAAGGAAATGGTGTAAATTTAGTAAACCTGGACCTTGAATATTGTAAATTGATGCTGGGCAATTTTATCCAGGAAAATCCTAGATTATGGCAAGAAGATATTTGTATAGAGAAAAAAAAATTTTAAACGAATAAAAAAATTAAATTTATTCGATTACAAAACAGCAGTGATCATCGCCCATGGCATAACACTTGGTTTCATCAACAAGAACATTATTTTTGAAATATTCCGTGAAAAGAGCTTTTAATATTCCTGCATCAAAACTACATGCAGGTTTACCCAGGTTAGGAAGTCCTCTGCACTCAAAACAATCATATACATTGATTTCTAACGGTTTAATATTTTTAACTTCCACTCTACCTAATTTATGATCATCCCAAAATGTGGCAATATTCCCTAAAAATTGGTCTAATTTTTCATCTGCCAGTTGTGGGTATAGTTCTTTTCCTACTCTTATTCCTGCGTCATGAAGTATGGGATCAATATTGATCCCTTGACTGATCAAACCCATCCTGATGGTTTTAAACATTAGTCTAAAAAATTCGAATGGATCGCCGTCTTTGGATAGATAACTGGATACATAGTTTTCAATTTCGTCTTTAAATGGATTTACTTGGGATAATTCTCCTAAATATTCTGATTTTATATAAAAAATCTTTTTCCTAGCATCTTTAGGGTCTTTTTTTGAATCAATTATTCCATCTTCTACCAATTTTTTTAGATGGCTAGAAACTGTTGACTTGACTTTACCCGAATTGGACACAATTTGATCAAAGCTTAATTCATTATTTTTAAGCATTGATAAAATTTTAAGTCTCATAGGACTTTTTATAGCGACTATCCCTGTTGATGAAGCAAATAATTCTATTTGGGTATTATTAGCATATTTTTCGTTATTAGAACTATTCATGAAGAATCTCTCTTAGTTATCTCTCTTAGTTAAAATTTTTTTATTAAATTATGATCTTGAAAACATATAAATACTATTGTTCGATCCAGATAGAATGTTCATAATCAGCCGAACAAAATAAGCATAATTTATAAATAATGCTGTTAACATAATAAGAATGTTCGAGATAAGTCGAACAACAAAGCCGATAAACCAAAAATTATTTATAGTATTGTTCGAAGATAATAGAATGTTCGAGATGATTCGAACAATTAACATCTTGGATATCCAAATTAATTCGTTGAAAAATTAAAAAGGGAGAGATATTATGAATAAAGAAGGATTAGACATGTTTTGTTACCAGTGCTCCCAAACTGCAAGAGGCACTGGATGTACCATTAGAGGTGTATGTGGAAAAGTACCAACCGTGGCTCGCATGCAGGATAACCTGTTATTTGCCATAAAAGGAATATCAGCATACCTGTACCACGCCCGAGAATTAGGATATAGTGACCCAGAAATAGATGCCTTTCTGGAAAAAGGATTTTATTCAACATTAACTAATGTAAACTTCGACCCGCAAAAATTTGTAGAACTGGCCCTTGAAGCAGGAAGAATGAACATAAAAACCATGCAACTTCTAAAAAAAGCACACATCGAAACTTATGGCGAGCCAGTTCCAACTGAAGTACCAGTAGGTGCAGTAAAAGGCCCTGGAATAATAGCCACCGGACACAGCCTAAAAGCATTGGAAGAACTTCTAAAACAGACCGAGGGAAAAGGAATAAATGTTTACACTCATTCAGAACTATTACCTGCCCACGGATATCCTGAACTGAAAAAGTACAAACACTTGGTAGGGCAGTTAGGAGGACCCTGGTTTGATCAAAGAGAAACCTTCTCTAAATATCCTGTAGCAATACTTGGAACATCAAACTGCGTATTAATACCAAAAAGTGAATACGAAGATAGAATGTTTACCAGCGGCGTAGCTGAATTACCAGGAGTTCAACACCTAGAAGATTATGATTTTACACCAGTAATAGAAAAAGCGCTGGAACTGGGAGACCTGGAAGAAGAACCTCGAGATACAGTTTTAACTACTGGATTTGGAGCATCAACCATACTATCTTTAGCACCTAAAATTAAAGAATTAGTAGAAGCTGGAAAAATAAAAAGATTCATTTTAGTAGGTGGATGCGACTCCCCTCACCCTAATGCCAAATACTACACTGAATTTGTAGAAAACTTACCCCAAGATGTTGTGGTCCTAACCTTAGCCTGTGGTAAGTACCGTTTCAATGACCTTGATCTTGGAGATATAGAAGGAGTACCACGACTAATCGATGTGGGACAATGTAACGATGCCATTGTTGCAGTTGATGTGGCCGTGGCTTTAACTGAATTATTCGGCGTAGAATTAAATGAACTACCATTAACCATAGTATGCAGCTGGATGGAACAAAAAGCAGTAGCTATATTATGGAGTCTGCTGGCCTTAGATCTGAAAGGAATCTATCTTGGCCCAATACTCCCAGGATGGGCTAATGACGACATATTGAAGGTATTGGTTGAAAACTATGATTTAAAAGCAATCGGCGATCCTAAAGAAGATATTAAAGAAATAATGGGAAGTTAGTTAAATAAACAAATCCGAAAAAAAAGGTATTTCTCCAAAAGGCATACCACCTTTTTCATTTTTTAAACAAAATTTTTAGGGCATAACATTATACTATGTTGAATCTAAAATGAAAAACTCATTAAGTAAGTAAAATAAATTTTTAAATGGTGAGTATATGGTTGAAAATTCAGGAAAAATAGATAAAGAATTTGAAGCCCAATTAAAAGGTAAAATGGGCTGGAAATGTGCATGTTCACTGGATGTAGTAGATAAAAAAACTGAACTAAAACAGGTGACCTGTAAGGGATGTGGAAAGGTATTCAAAACCAATCGCGAAACAGAATATTGTTTCGATTGTGGAATTAAACTAAAAAAATAATATTAGATGTTCAGTGAAAGAAATATATTATCAAAGAAGTTGTAGGTAGTTGTAGGTGATATTATGAAAGAGGAATTACTATCTAAAGTTATTAAAATTGCAGATTTAATAGATTATCAGAAAGGAGCAGTAGTAAGTAATGAAATTATAAAAAAAGAAACTGGAACTGTCACCATATTTGCCTTTGACCAAGGCGAGGGCTTAAGCGAACATACAGCCCCATTTGATGCCATGGTTCAGATTATTGATGGTGAAGCCCAGATTACCATCGCCGGTGATAAAAATCATTTAAAAGCAGGAAATATGATTATTATGCCTGCCAATATTCCCCATGCCCTACATGCTGTCCAAAAATACAAAATGATATTAACTATGATAAAATCCTGATACAGTAACTCATTCGTCTTTTATTTTTTTAAATAACTTATTTTTAATATATTTATGTAATCCTTAATTTTTGCATTATTAATTTTGAATAATATCACAATAGGCTCATTTATTTCAAAAATACTGATTTTGGATAATTAGAGAAAACTTTTTATACTCTACATTTTTAAACTAAACTTGAATATTTATAAAATAAAATTTAAAAAAAGTATTAAAGTTTAAAGTGTTAGTTCATAACGATGGTGATCTATGTATGCATCATAAATTTGCTATTTTTCCTTTCACGGCCATAGTTGGACAGGAAACCCTTAAAAAATCCTTGTTGATAAATGCTATTGATCCTTATATTGGTGGAGTTCTTATTAAAGGGGATAAGGGTACAGGAAAATCTACTGCAGTCAGATCTCTTTCTTATATTCTGCCAGAGATCCAGATCGTTGAAGGGTGTCCATTTAACTGTCATCCACAGGATGAAAAACTCATGTGTAGATCCTGTCAGCAGAAATATCAACAACATGGAAGACTTCCTTCAGTGAAAAAACACATGGAAATCGTGGAAATGCCCTTATCAGCCACTGAAGATATGGTTATAGGCACTATTGACATTAAAAAAGCTATTAAAAAAGGAATTAAAGCTTTAGAACCCGGTATTCTTGCCAGGGCAAATCGGAATATTCTTTATATTGACGAAATCAACCTTTTAGATGATCATCTTGTGAACATACTCCTTGACAGTGCAGCAATGGGAGTCAACATCGTGGAAAGGGAAGGAATATCACTTTATCATCCATCCAAATTTATAATGATTGGGACCATGAACCCTGAAGAGGGCGAACTGCGTCCCCAAATACTGGATCGTTTTGGATTATCTGTTGAGATCCGGGCCCTTGAGTTAAAGAAGGAACGCCTTAAAATAATGAAGTATCGGCGAGAATTTGACCAGAAACCCCGGAATTTTGAAAAAAAATTCCAAAAAAAACAGAAAACGCTTGAAAAAGAAATAATAAATGCCCAAAAAATTTTACCTACAGTTCATGTGTCTCTGGAAATGCTGGAAAAAATGGTGAAAATCACAACTGAATTGGGAATCAAAACCCACAGGGCAGATATTGTACTGGAAAAAACTTCAAAGGTGTTATCAGCATTGGATAACCGGAAAGAAGTCAATACGAATGATATAAAGGAAGCTGCTCTAATGGCGTTGCCCCACCGGATTAAACAGCTCCCATTTCAAAAAGAAGAAGTTTTCACCCCGGAAATCGTAGAAACTCTTTTGCAGAACGAACCACAGGAAGAAGTCTTTGAAATAGACCATAACTACAATCTCAAAAAAAATATAACCAGACAGAAAGCTATGGATGCTTTACAAGGTAAAAATAGCTCTAAAGTGACAGGTAACAGGGGCATGTACTTTAAAGCCGGAGAAAGTAGGAAACCTCGAAATATTGCAGTGGATGCTACAGTACGTAAGGCTGCCAGAGAAAGTAAAGAAATAGGCAAATTTGTGGTTCTTCCAGAACATATAATGGAGAAAATTCGAGTCAATACAGGCAAAGCGCTTTATATCATATTACTTGACTCTTCTTCATCTATGCGTTTGGATAAAAAGATAGGATTTGCTAAAAGTCTTTCCTGGCTTTTACTGAAAGAATCGTATGAAAAAAAGAACAAAGTAGCATTATTAGCTTTTAGAGGCGATGAAGCTGAAGTACTGGCACATCCTACCTCTAATTTAAACAGGATAGAAGAATCTCTTGAAGGATTACCTACTGGAGGGAAAACACCTCTTACACCTGCTCTTTATCAGGCCCTTGAGATGGCCAGTAAAGAAAAAAGAGCCACACCCACCATAATCGTTATCAGCGATGGTAGAGGAAATGTTTTCCTTGAAGAAAACCTGGAAAATGATTTAAAATTAATTGAAAATATGGTGAATGGTATAAACCTGGTTTTTGTTAATGCAGAAAGTAAAAAACGTAGTATTAGGATTTTAGAAGATATATCCTCTACTTTCAATGCACCTCATTTCTACATGGAAGAAATAATATAAAAAACAGTTAAAAGGATAAACTGGGAACTAGCAGAGGATTTAATATCTTTAATAAAATGTATTTGAACCAATTGGATTTTTTTTGATGGGTAAAAAAACATTAAATGGAGGAAGAGTTTTTATGAAGAAAATACTTGCCATAACAACCATTAACAACACCCTCTCTCTCAAAGAAGCAATAGATAAGATCAAAAAACAATACACTGATCTATTGCAGATCAGGAAGATATACTTGGAAGAGTATGAAGATCCTGCCATGCCGCTGGATGATATTGTAAAGAGTATAAATGAATCTGATATAATAATAATAGAAATTATGGGTGATGTTCGCCTAACTCGGGAACTTCCTGGTCTTTTAGAAGGAAAAAACAAGACCGTGGTCGTTCTAGCTTTTGGGCCCAGTCCATTGATTCATCTACTTTCTATGGGTAAACTTAAAGGTTTAGATCTCCTACAAGTTTTCCATGAAAAAGGACTTAACTTTGACCAGTACTTGCAAAAAAGTAAGGAAAATGAGCTACGGGAAAAAACAGAGGAACTTCTAGATCAAGATGTTATGGAAGATGTCAAACACTGGCTTCAGGCCAGAGAATATTACCGTCAGAGTGAATCTGAAAACCTGAAAAATTTTCTCCTGTTCCTCCTTAAAAATTACACAGATATTGATGGTCTGAAAAAAATTGATGATCCAGCTCAAAACCCATCAAACGGACTTTACCTTCCCTATCAAGGTATCTATCATGATCTGGAAGATTATAAAGAGAAAATAGATTACAACTCTGAAAAACCAAGTATAGGAGTACTATTTTATAGTGGAATGCATTTTGACGACACCAGACCACTGGCTGAGGCCATCTATGAACATCTTCGAGATGATGCCAATATTTTAGTTGTATTCTCCAATGTGGAGGATAATATTAAGACTATCAACAAGTATTTACAGGATATTGACCTCTTCATCAACCTGCAGTATTTCCAGATAAATGGAGGACCACTGGGAGGAAACCCTAAACACACAATCCATTACTTTCAGAAAGAGAATGCGCCTTACATCATAGGCCTCAGGGGCTATGAAACCAATGTACATGAATGGAAAAAGCAGGAATATGAACTCAATCCACTGGAAATTATTTTGGGAGTAACTCTACCAGAACTGGATGGAGGAATTGAACCTATTTTTATAGCTGGCCTGGAAACTGTGATAGATCCAGAAATGGGGCGGGTAAAATTTATCAAGGTTCTGCCAGATAGAATAGAAAAACTGGCTGCAAGGATTAGAAAATGGTTGACATTAAGAAAAAAAGAAAACAAATATAAACATCTGGCTATTTTAACCTATAATTATCCTCCTGGAGAGGAAAATCTTGGCATTAGTGGCTATCTCGATGTTTTTTCCAGTTTAGGGATTTTTCTGGAAAAACTTCATGATAAAGGGTATCAGATAAAGCTTCCTGAAGGCAAGATTAAGGATCTTTTCCTGGAGGAAGGTGGTGTAAATAATCCTAAATATCACCAAAAGTCTGGTCTAAGGTTTAAAACTCAAGATTATATTTCATGGTTTAATCAACTCCCTAAAATTGTGCAAAAATCAGTTATTTCAAATTGGGGTGAGCCACCAGGTGATATTATGGTTGAAGGAGATGAAATTATTCTCCCGGGATTTTCTTTGGGTAATGTCTTTTTAGGAGTACAGCCCAGCAGAGGAGTTCATGAAGATCTGGCAAATTCGTATCATGACAAGAATTTACCACCTCACCATCAGTACTTGGCATATTATTGTTTTCTGGAGGAAATATTTCGTGCAGATGCGTTATTACATTTTGGAATGCATGGAACTCTGGAGTTCACCCCCGGAAAACAGGTCGGTCTCTCTTCTTGTTGTTTCCCTGATCTTTTGATTGGAACAATGCCCCACATTTATTATTACTGGGTGGGAAACACGTCAGAATCCACTATAGCAAAAAGACGCAGTTATGCCCAGTGCATATCATATGCATCACCACCTATGAAAATTTCGGGATTGTATGAAGATTATTTAACCTTGGAAGAGCTTTTAAACCAGTATATGGAAGAAAAAGATGAAAAAACAAAGAATTTAATTTTTGAAATAGCAGATGAACTTCATATACCCCCTAAAATTGATGAAATAAGTCATGAAATCTATAAAATGAAAAGAAAGCTCATACCTAATGGATTTCATATTATGAATAGGCAAATTCAGGGCGAAGATCTCATTAATTATCTGCTTGGAGTTCTTCGTATGGATAGAGAATACCCTTCTATCCTAAAATTACAGGCCCAACATGAAGGATTAATCTGGGAAAATGTAAAAAACACTCCCATGATTGTTAAAGTCGAAAATAGGGCAAAAAAGATTATAGAAGATGTAATAAATGGAGTGGCTACACCTTGGCTTCCAGAAGGATATGGAGATTATATCAATGAAATAACAAGTAATATTGATAACTCAAAAGAAGCAGAAGGACTTTTAAATGCTCTGGATGGATGTTATATCACGCCAAGCAGGGGTGGTGACCCAATAAGAGATCCGGATGTCTATCCCACCGGTAAAGCCATGTATGCATTTGATCCCCGTCAGATACCTACTGTAACTGCTGAAATTAGGGGTCAAAGAGCTGCTGAACTGTTGCTGGACTCGTATCATAAGAAGTATGGACAATACCCTCAAAGGGTGGGAATTGTTCTTTGGGGCTTTGAAACCATGAAAACAGGGGGTGATTCCCTGGCTACTATACTGGCCTTAATGGGCGTTCGAATTAAACACCAAAAGGGGCCATGGTTTAAAAATCTGGAAATAATACCCTTAGATGAGATTGGAAGGCCCAGAATAGATGTTACCGTCACCATTTGCGGAATTTTCAGGGATACCCTTGCCACCCATATAGAGTGGATAAATAGGGCCGTGCGTATGGTAGCTCATCTTGAGGAACCTTCAGGAAAAAATTATGTAAGACAGCATTATTTAGAGGATCAGGAAGAACTTGGAAATCTGGCATTGGCACGAGTATTCGGCCCTGCTCCAACTGAATACGCCACCAGTATAAGGTCACTGGTGGAAAATGGAAACTGGCAAAAAGAAGAAGAATTAGTAGAAAACTACAGAGAAAGCATGTGCTATGTCTATCAGGAAGATGGAGCTCAGGAAAATGTGAAAGCATTTAATAGTGCCATGGAAGGAGTAGATCTGGTCAGCCAGGAAAGAGATAACAGTGAATATGAAGTTACAGATCTGGACCATTACTACGAATTCCTGGGAGGTCTTTCCAGTACTATAGAAAGTCAAAAAGGTGAACAGGTAGAGATCATGGTGGTAGACAGCACCGAAGAGGAAATACATGTTGAAAATTTAGCAAAAACCATACAAAGAGCCACTAGAACCCGTCTTTTAAATCCTAACTGGATAGAAGGAATGTTAAAACATGAGTTTCATGGTGCACAAAAGGTTCAAAATAGTTTAGAGCATCTTTTAGGCTTTGCTGCAACAACTCATCAGGTGGAAAGCTGGCTGTTTGATGAAGCAGCAGATAAACTTCTCTTCGATGATGACATGCGGAAGAAAATCCAAGAAAACAATCCTTACGCTGCAGTGAAAATGGGAGAAACATTGCTAGAAACTGAAAAACGAGGTTACTGGAGAACAAACGAAGAAAAAATAAAGGAGTTGAGGAATTTAATAATAAATATGGAGTCAAATCTGGAATAATATTGCTTTTAACTTCATTATTTATATTATCTTCTTCTAGAGGATATATATTATATATAACATTATCAAAAGCCTAAGAAAAAACAATGTGACAAACAATGAATATCAATGAAAATAATCACAAACCTGTTAAAAAGCTGAAAGGATTATTTTTTTTATATATTCACCTGCACTTTCAATAGCCTCTTGGCCCTCATTTAAACTGGAAGAAAAGATCTGCCAGCAGTGAAACATTTCAGGCCATTCTTCTAAAGAAATGTCAACGCCCGAATCAGATGCTTTATTGTAAAATTTGTAGATACTGTCCCTGAGTATTTCATGGCCTCCCACCTGCAAATATATTGGAGGTAAACCCTCCAAATCAGCATAAATAGGAGACACTAGGGGATTTTTGGGATCTTCTCCTTCGAGATAGAATTCTCTTACCCTGTCCAGTCTGTCCTTACTGATCCAATCATTGTCTTCATTGGTTTTTATTGAATCACCTGGAAAGAGCATGTCCACTGCAGGTGACATACAAACTGTTGCAGCTGGTAGTTTCTGGCCTTTATTTTTAAGAGATAGTAATGTGGCTAAGGCTAGAGTTCCTCCTGCTGATATACCAGCTAAAATAATATGGGAAGGTTCCATCCCCTGTTTTACAAGCCATAAATATGAGTCTAAACAATCGTCAACTGCAGCTGGGAACGGTTGTTCTGGAGCCAAACGATAATCTGGACTGAAAACACTAAGTCCTGATGCTTTAGATAATTTTCCACATAAATCTAGATGACTTTTGGTAGAACCCATATTAAAACCGCCCCCATGAAAGAATAGGATGGCATAATCTGGTTTTGTATTGTTGGCTTTTATTTTGTAGAAATGAATGTGGTTAATACAGTAGTTTTCCAGTTCAAGTACCTGATTGGAACTGAATTTGAGGTAAAATTCTTCAAAATCCCGGCGTAACTCGTCAATATTTTCTTTTTGTAGAGAAAATTGTTGATTTATTATGTTTAACATTTCCGAAGCTTCATAATTATTCATAAAATCCCTTTTTTAGATAATAACTTATTTTTCTTTTTTATTTCGATTAAGGTTATACTATTTAATAGTGGTGGAATCAATACCAATTTACTGTTAGATTTTAGTTAATATTTAAATAATTTATATCCTAAATCTTTTAGAGTTCAGAGGAATACAAATGAAAATTAATGAAGAAGTTCATGCCATAAAAATACCATTCCAAATAAAGATGGAAACTGGTGCTCTACTTGATAGGTTTGTTTATGTTTACCTAATTTATGGCAAAGAAGCAGTATATCTTATTGACAGTGGTGTTTCATCATCTCAAGAACTAATTTGCGGTTATCTAAAAAAAACAGGGAAAAATTGTGAAGATTTGGCCCTTATAATCCATACCCACGCGCATCCTGATCACATTGGAGCTACTAAATCTTTAAAAGAAGTATCCAATTTGGCTATTGCCATTCATCCCCAAGAAACATCCTGGCTGGAAGATACAGAAAAACAGTTTAGGGAACGGCCTGTACCAGGATTTCATGAACTGGTTGAGGGATCAGTCAAGGTAGATATGGCCCTGGAAGATCATGATGTTATTGAATTAGAAGAAAATCTCCATATAGAGGTTATCCATACTCCAGGGCACTCCCCTGGCTCTATTTCACTAATAATTCCAGAGAAGAAGGTCCTCTTTACAGGGGATGCCCTACCTGTTGCCGGTGAAATGCCTATTTATGACGATTTTAATGAATCAATTGATACCCTTAAGAAGTTAAAGGATCTGGAAAATATTGATTTCGTCCTAGGATCGTGGGATAACCCTAAAACATTTAAAGAAGCTCAAAAATCAATAGATGATAGTATTGAATATTTGGAGTACATAGATCAACTAGTTTCTGAGTTTAAAAAAGAAAATGAGTCGATAGATGCATCCCAACTGTGTAAATATGTGTTAAAAGAGTTGGCTTTGCCAGAATCAGCAGCTAATCCTTTAATTTACAGATCACTAAAGTCACATCTTAAGCATATTTAAATAGAGTATAACCTAAAATCCAAATAATTATTAGGTTTGTGATATTAAGCGAGGTTAAAATGAAATTAAGGATCAAAACATTAATGTTAATTGGAATTTTATTTATGACCTTAATTTTGGTTTTATTTGTTATTTCGCAAACCATATTTCTCAATACATTCAATGAACATGAAAAACAATACACATCTTTAGAAGTTACAGATGTTAATTACACTTTAAACAATGAAATATCCAATTTAAAGAAAATAAATATGGATTGGGCCGAATGGGATGACACCTACTCATTTGTCGGAGGCGATTACCCTGGATTTGTTGAAAATAACGTGCTTCCCGAAACATTTGAACGTCTAAATGTTAACCTCATACTATTTTTGGATAAGGATAGGCAGATTGTTTATGGAAAAGCCGTTAATTTGGAAGAAAATAAAGAAATTAGCTTTCCTTCAAATCTTAATAGAACGTTATCATCTGACGATCCTCTTATTGGCAGTAATTCAAGTGAAGGTACAGCAGGGATTATCATAACCCAGTACGGCCCTATGATCATCAGTTCTCAACCGATTTTAACCAGTTCTGGTGACGGCCCTGCCCAAGGGACCCTTATAATGGGACGTTTTTTAGGTCAAACTGAATTAAACCGTTTATCAAATATAACTAATAGTTCTGTGTCATTAGAAAATTATAATGATTCTAATATGCCCCCTGATTTCCAAAAAGCGCGTTTTTCACTTACAACAACTAATCCTATATTTGTACAGGCACTAGGGCCAAATTCTATTGCAGGATACATTTCTTTAAATGATATTTATGGAAATCCTGCTCTTATTTTAAAAACTGAAATACCAAGAGTAATTTATCAAGATTATCAGGGCAGTATTATCTACTTAATTGCTTCCCTTATATTGTTGGGACTTTTATTTGGAGTCTTGACCTTATATTATTTGGATAAAAACATTTTAAACCGACTGGAAAAAATAGTAAGCGGAGTTGTAAAGATAGGTGAAACCGATGATCTATCAAAAAGAGTGTATGCAGAAGGTGATGATGAATTAGCTAATCTAGGCCGATCCATCAATGAAACATTTGATTCTCTTGAAAAATCTGAATATAAATTAAGAGAGAGTGAAGAGAGATACCGAAATATCTTTGAAAATACTGGAACTTCAATGTTAATACTGGATGAAGATTTGAATGTTTTTCTGGTAAACAAAGAATTTGAAAATGTTTTCGGTTTCTTTGAAAAAAAATTAGAAGCCAAAATGAATTGGATTGATTTGATTGCCTATCCTGATAATGATAAAATATGGAATTATCACAATAAAATATTAAATGAACGAAAAATTAGCAAAATTCCCGAAACCTATGAATTAGAATTAAAGAATAAAAGAGGAGAGATAGGGGATTTCTTAGCGACATTTAATAATATACCCAATACTGAAAGAATTTTAGTATCCCTGATCGACATATCTGATCGTAAAAAAGCAGAAAATGAGATTAAATCTTCTTTAAAAGAGAAGGAAGCACTTCTTCGAGAGATACATCACCGTGTTAAAAATAATATGCAGATAATATCCAGTCTCATATCGCTTCAGTCTGCCGAAGTTTCTGATGAAAAACTGGTCAGTCTTTACAAAGAAACTGAGAACAGGATACACTCTATGGCTCTGGTCCATGAAAATCTTTACCAATCACATGATCTTTCACATATTGGTTTATCACAATATGTTCAAAATCTAGTAGAAGATCTAATTTACTCTTATGGAGTAAGCAATGCTATCGAAACAGAAATTGAGGTACCCTCTATTGAAGTAAACCTGGAAACGGCCATACCATTAGGTCTTATAATTAATGAGATGGTATCCAATTCAATAAAACACGCCTTCCCTGATAAAAAAGGTAAAATCATGGTTAAACTAGAGATAGATTCTGATGAAAACTTGATTTTAATGGTTAGTGACGATGGTGTGGGTTTACCTAAAGATAGTGATATAGATTCCATCAAAAAATTTGGACTGAAATTGATTCAAGCCCTAATTCAGCAGCTTGATGGTAAATTAACTTTTGAGAGTAAAAATGGAACAACATTCTGTATTAAATTCAAAGAATTAGAGTATGGAAAAAGGTTTTAATTACCATTTTTAGATTTTAATGTATAATGGGAATTTTTATCGATTTGGTCGCTTGGGGAGTTTTTCCCCATAGCTCGGATAATTTCACCATTCTTGTAACAGTCATTATGCTCTTCTTCTCATTACAAATCTTGAGATTACAAAATCAAGAGTTAAATGAATTTGGTTTGGAAGATGAATACAATAAAGTTATGATGGGATCTATTTTTTCATGGCTTTATTGATATTAAACTATTCAGGAAGATATTTATGAGCAATAAGCGCCCCTGCAACTGCAATAAAAGCCGTCAATATTAAGCTTACGTCCATACCATATACAAATGCCTGGGATGCTGCATTTATAAGTGCATCTCCTGAGTTTCCTAATTCTTTGCCAATATTGATTGCCCGGGGGATCCCTAAAAGTGCACTGCTTGCTAGATCAGGGGGTAAACTCTGTAGAATCTGTGATCCAGATAATTTTAGGACATAGAGTGACTGGGATATTGAACCAATTATGGCAATCCCAAATGATGACCCGATCTGTCTTATAGCTGCATTGGTAGCTGAACCCTGTCCAGCCCTATCCCGGGGGATAGAACCCATTATCGCATCTGATGCAGGAACCTGTACCATGGTCATCCCCAGACTCACCAGAATAAGACCAACTAGAACAATCAAATAGGTAGAACTGGTTCTTTCTATTCCAAATAAAAATAAACCCGCTGCCATGATGATAAATCCACCAATTACAACTTTTCTTTTAGAAAATTTATTAACCAACAATGGTATTTTAGGAGAACCATATAGAAGGACCAATGCGAATGGGAAAAGAGCTAAACCTGCTTGGAACGGAGTAAAATCCTGTACAAATTGAAGGTACTGTGTTAACATGTAAATCAGACCAAAAAGAGCGAAAAAAGATATGGCTATGGAGATTACTCCTGAACTAAATTCAGGGATCTTAAAAAAATTAATATCCAGTAACGGATGTTTGAGTCGTCCCTCGTACCATATAAATAGATATACCAGAACTGCAGAAAGTATGAACGCAAATATAACACTTATATTTAACCATCCTATCTCCGGACCCTGGATTATCCCATAAAACAGACTCATTAATGCTATAAATGATATTAAAGCTCCTTTTAAATCTAGTGCAGGAGCCTCAGAAGCTTTTGAGTGTGGTACTAGTAAGGATATGGCCACTAGTCCTATGATTACAATGGGGATGTTCACATAGAATACCCAGCTCCAATGGAAGTAGGTTAAAATCACACCACCTGCTAAAGGTCCTACTGCAACTCCAATACCTGACATTCCAGCCCAGGTTCCTATGGCTTTTTGTCGCTCATTATCAGGGAATATATTGGTAATGAGACTCAATGTTGCAGGCATAAGCAGTCCTCCCCCAATACCCATAATACCCCGCATTAATATTAAGGTGAGGGGATTAGTAGATAATCCTGCCCCAAAGGATCCGGCGCCGAAGATGATCATACCAATTAAAAGCGCCCATTTACGACCATATTTATCTCCTAGTGATCCTCCCAGCAGAATAGTACTTCCAAAAATTATGATATATGCTGCGTTAATCCAGACCAACTGGGCAGATGTGGTATGTAATGCTGTAGCAATAGTAGGTAAGGCCACGTTAAGGATGGTACCGTCAATACTAACTATGATCAGTGGTATGCAGATTGCGCCTAAAGCCCACCAACGTTTATCATAAAGTTTTTCTTCTTCTGAGCCCGTCATATGAAATATCCCCGAAATTTAAAGATTATATAATATTTTTTTTATTTTCAGTTATTAATATCTTTATTGATAATGATTTTAAGCAGAACAGATTAATATAAAAATTGTCTACAAAGACTTATTAAAATGTACGATCAGGTTGATTAATTTGAGCTTTAATAAAAGTGAAAATAAAGTTTCAAACCTTGAAATACTGGGAAAAAATAAGAACTGGACTATTGTTGAAATTGAAATTCCCTCACCCATTACAATCCATGAGGATGTTCCCATCAAATTTATTTACAAAAATATTCAACATATTATAACCTTCAAATTGATTGAAAGTCCTCTTAACCCTTTTAAAAAGGCCGAATCAGAATTTATGGAAATTATGGAGGACAAATATGGGATAGTTAACCGTTCGTTGGTGACGCTTTATATTGGAAAGCATATTGATCCCTCCACATTAGTTGAGATGAACATTATATCCCCTTGCCGTACAATACCTGAATTATTACAACACAGTATTGATGCTTTAAACTATTTTATTGAAAGATATAGAATTGTTTCTGGTAAATACTGGGTTGAAACTGTTTTTTATAAGATGATAACCAGTTACCGGTTTAAACTAATTGTAGACATAGAAAAATTAGACAAGGGACATATTGAAAATCCAAATATTTACTGTATTAAAAGCCAACCTGAATACTTATCTGATTTTGAGTTGCAAAAATTGAAAAAATACCTGAAAAATGAAAATCTTCCATTATGGAAATCTTTATTAATGGATGCTAAGGATTATCAGCTACGAGGCCATTATCGTGAAGCAATTTATGCAATTAATGGTGCCTTAGAAAATTTCCTTAAAATAGAAGCTAATAAAAGAATGAAAAAAAGTTTAGACGAAGACGAAATTGATACTTTTTTACATGGAAAACCAGATTATGATGAATTTTTCTTAAAAGACTATATTAATAAAGACTCATTTGATAAAGCTACTCATGAAGGAATCATTAAAAATGAACCTCCATCTGTCTATCAAATTTTGAAAAAATGCCATAACTGCCAACCATTCAATGATTATGATAAGCTTAAAGAATTAATTTCTATAATAAGAGCTAAAAGAAATATAAGTGTTCATGGAAAAGAGTATGCCTATAAATTAGAAAAAAACGCTTATAATGCCATAAATGCTTTTGAAAAATTTATTAAAAGATTTAAAGATGGAATAGATTAAAAATTTTTTTAATATCTTGATCTGTTATAAAATCAATTTTTCTTGATTAATTTCATCATCTCATTACCACCTTTTCTAAATTCATAATCCACATTAACCAACTCAAAATCTGCCGTATCTCCTAATTCATCCATAATACGTGAAACATATTCAGACTTCATACTACGGCTTTTAACTAAGGGATAAATTCTAATTTCCCTGGCCACCCTTAACATCTCAAAAATTGATTTTTTATGGAATTCATAGCTTAAACGGTGATCATAAATAAAAAGAAAATGTGAACACAAAATCAAAGAAAAAAAATCATCATTAAACGGCATATTAATTAAATCAGCTTTAATATAACTTTTTTTCTGGTTTTGTTTATAATCTTCTGCAAATTCGTGGCAGACCAAAGTTCTCTGTCTTTTAAGATCATCCAAATCTTTGAAATATCCCCATAAAAAGTGATTTTCCATATCATTTAAGGCCTCTACAAGAATGTTCAGATGGTTTATACATTTATCCTCCAGATATTCCGGTTTTTTATCATATAAAACGTCTAAAGCAGTTACATCATATCCCTGCTGGTTCATTTTCGCAGCAAAAGAACTGGCACCTGATGCACAGTCCAGAATCTTTCCCTTTTTTAGGATGGAGGTGGTTAAATTGAACATTTTCATATACTCCTGCCAGCTCCTCCCAATAAAAAGTGGCCCCTTAATTTTTGAGTTATTACCCATATTATCCGAGTATAATTTATTAAATAATATTTTTTCCGATTTTTACTTGTATTAAAATGAAACAGGTCTAATAAAAACTGTATCTAACAATCTTTTTGACATTTAGATCAAATATATTTATATTTGGGGTACGCATACCAGTAATTGACCATTTGGTGATGGGGGTTCTTTTATAAAGAACTCATTTTAATTATATCTGTATTGACTATGGGGATTCTGATTAGTTTTAACCTATCCCATGCTGTCAATGAAACAGATACTGTAAATAATCTGGAACAGACAGATGATACATCTCCACCACCTGCTCAAGAAAAAAGTGATTCTGGTACTGAAACTAATACTTCAGAAGCTAACACTACTTTAAACAAAACTTATTCAATTCAATCATCAACTTCTACTACTGTTAAAAGTCAATATTTAAATTCTAAAGGATACTGGGTGTGGTCCAGCTATGCCAATTCTGTTAACATTGCCAGTTTAAAGAAACAGGGTTTTACTGATATATATATTTTAACTAAAGGATCTCCGGGTGAAATAAATTATAGTGCTTTGAGTACCATTATCAATAAGGCAAAGGAAGTGGAATAAGAGTTCATGCCTGGATAGTTTGTTTTAAAGATGATAGCAAATCTTCAACCGGCTGGATTAACCCCAGCAACACTGATTATCAAAATTATTTGCTAAATATTATTTCAAACGTTACTAAAAACTATAACGTAAATGGTATTCATCTTGATTATGTACGGTATTCTGGTGTTGCATCTAAAAATCGTGCTGCCTATCAACAAACACCCCACGGGGCAGAAATTATAACTGATTTTGTCCGTAAAGCTTATCAAAAAGTCAAATCCATTAAAAGTAACGTGGCTGTATCAGCAGTTATTAAAGCTGAAATATCAGCAAGTAAGAAATATTATGGACAGGATTATGGGGCACTTGCTAACTGGCTCGATTTGATGGTTCCCATGATTTACAAAAGCAACAATGATAAAGATACTTCATGGATAGCTACAACCACCAAGTATATTGTATCAAAAACTAATGGAACACCAGTAATTGCTGGTTTAGAAAATTACAGTCTAAATCCTAGTTTCAAACCATTATAAACACTTGCAGTAAATTAGGATATTAAAATAGCCCAGGTTAATGGAGCTATTGGTACTGTTATCTTCAGATATGGTATAACTACAACTAGTAAGCCTAAAGATGTGAAAATTGTTAAATACTATACTAAAAAAGAAAAGAAATGGTACAAATACCATGAAAGATAGAAATACGAATGGGCATATAAATTGGTAAAAATTGCCTATAAAATTTATTAAATTTTTTTATTAATATTGCAATGGTGCTTTTGTGTTTAATGAAAAAGAGGAACCTATAATTTCTTTTAATCAAATCTGTCCTGAATGTGGTGTTGGAAATCCTGAAGAGGCTAAAATCTGTCTTTTTTGTGAGAAAAATTTAGATGAAGTAATCCTATTTCTGGAAGATGACTCTTTTGATCTGGAACTTAACAAGAAAGCTATTTTAGAGTACCGGAAAAAATTCTGGGGAAAAGAAAGAACAGGCAAAGTTAATAAATATTATTTGGAGAAAATAGAGAATGTAGAGTATGGTGATCCAGTTTCAAGATTCATATTCAATTATGATCAAAAAAGGATTGTAATTCCCTTGAAAAAGGAAAATTTAGAGAAACTGAAAAAAGCTTTAAGTGAATTTTTTAAGTAAATTATCATAAAATTTTAAAAGGATTATTAAGATTAAGAATAGTAAAAAGTGAATTTAATATTATTTAATCATGAAACACCTTTTTTTACTGAGTAATATTTGTTTAAACATTTTATCTGTCTTTATTTTGTTAAATATTTCTTGAGAAAAGATCAAGTTTATATACTACTTTAGATAAGTATATATATGTGTGTAGTATGCACACATCACACCCCCCCTAAATACATAAAAATGGTTTCAACCATTAAAAACTACTTTTTTTCGAGTTGAAACCAGATATTTAACTTCCAGAGACAAAGAGTCCATTTTTTCCCTCCTAAAAAATCTTTTCTCTGGAAGTCTCTATATTAAAGCATGATATGCTGCTTAAAAACTAATTTTATACAAATTTACCAATAAAAATTAAAATTAAATAATTTTAAGGATCAAATTAAATATTAATCGAATAATATCTCTGATTTTTATCTATTTAATGTTTATTTAAAAAATTCAATATTAATTCCAATAGATAGGGAATATTTTCAGGAACCAACAGATTATGTCCAACATTATCCACAATTTTTAATTGTGAGTTAATGATCGAATTGTGCAATTGCCGAGAAAAATGTGGTGGTGTGAAAATATCATTCTTACCAGAAATAATTAATGTAGGTTGGGATATAAATTCTATTTCATTTTTTAAATTGAATCTGATAAGTGCATCAATTATATTAATCAATGCAGAGGCAGAATTCATTTCCAAACATAATTTTCTGCCAGCATCTAATTCTGATTCATGTTTATTTAGAAACTGAGGTGTAAGTACTAGTTTGATGGCTTCATCATAGAAAGATCCACAGCCTCCATTTAATAGTTTGTCCCTGAGTATTCGAAAGTTTTTTTCCAGATCCCCATCCACATAACTAAATGTTGACAGTAAAATCAGAGAAATAACTTTTTCGGGATTATCCAGTGCAAATTGTTGAGCTACTACACCTCCCAATGAAAATCCCACGATGTGCACTTTTTTCACATTTAAAGCATTTAATAAGTTTTCAACATCGTTGGAGAATTTTTTAATGGAATAAGGAGTTTCTGGTTTATCTGATCTTCCGTGTCCTCTTAAATCCATTGAAATTACGCGATAATCTTGGATTAAGTCTCCTTTAATTATTTGCCAAATGTCAGCACTATCACTAAGCCCGTGCAACAATAAAACAGTTTCACCACTACCTTCATCATTGTAATATATCTTAACGTAGTTGGTTTCCCCAGACATAAATATAACCGTGATTTGATTAGTTACATTGATTATTCTTTGTTTAACTGAAGTTTTAAGTTAAATATCATGGACCAGGCTTCTTCAACTTGGGGTGAGAGTTCAGAGGAAGCTAAACTGATGAATTTTTCCAGACATTCTATGGCCTCTTCATGCTTATCCATGAATCTTAAGGTGGAACCTTTACCTGCCCAAGCCATTATATTGTTGGGATTTAATCTCAAGGCTTCATCATAACATGAAAGTGCTTCTTCATACCTTTCTAAACTAAATAATGCCGAACCTTTATTATTCCATGCTTCATCATCATCACCATCTATTTCAATTGCATGGTTAAACGAGTTTATAGCCTCTTCAAATCGTTTAAGAGTAGCTAAAGTGACACCCATATTGATCCATGCCTTGGAATTTGCTGGATCTAGATCTAAAGATATTTCAAAGGATTCTAGTGCTTCTTCGAATTTTTTGGCTCTAGACAATGCCACTCCCCGATTGTCCCAGATTCGAGAATTGTCTGGATCGACTTCTATTGCTCGATCATAATGGTAAACTGCCGCCCTTACCTCATCCATTTTAAGATGCTCATTGGCAGCTCTCAAATATGATCTGACTTTTTCTAGTTTTTCATTATCATTATCATTGGATTTGTTCATTTTTAACACTTATCTGGTAAATTTTAGATTTAACTACGATTTAGATGATCTGTAACTATATCTGCAAGTATTAGATGATCTGTAAATTATTTCTGTTATTATTAGATGATCTGTTAATAAGAATAAATCTAAATAAAAAAAAGGTTAAAAAAAATGGGCTTGTTGATTTTCAGGTTTTATTCTTCTGGTTCCACGAAAAGGAATATTCCATTTATAACTAACCATAATCCAATTAGTATTCCAAGATATAGCGGATCAAAGGCATAAGTACCTAGTATAATGTATAGTATACCAAGAATTATACTGATCACACCACCCCAAAGGGCATATTTTCGTTCACGAGCAAATAATGAAACTATACCTGATATTATCAGGAATATACCAGCCAGGTAAAGTAAGAATCCTGCTAAAAAGCTGAATAACAAGATATTCAGCAGTAAGTCAACACCTATTACCAAGGCTATAATTCCAACTATCAAGTTCAATGCTGCAGCAGCTTTACTGTCACTCCATACATTAATTCCAGCTAAAAGGAGCCAAATACCAATTAAAAGTATTATAAATCCAGTGAGAATGCTAGCAGCTACTACTCCCGCAATCGGGAATGCTATTACTATAAGACCTAGTATTATTGCTAAAATACCGAAAAGTTTATTGTTCATAATATACACCTCCCCAAAGTTTCAACAAGCCCATCTAATTCTATGTTATTTTCCATTATATTATTTCTAACATAAATAGATTGATGATTTAATCAATAATACTAAAATAGAAAGAATACCTATCCAAAAATCTTCTATTAACTTCGTTATAATGAAATAATTTTCTTTAAATATTTTCAAACCATTAAAATTTAAAAAATAGATTAGAATCTGAGTTAAATTCTATTAAATTACTCAATTTCGGCCACAATAGAACATGGCGCACTGTCAATATTTTTTATCTGCCAAGGGCAGACAATTAAGGTTTTGATTTTATCACTGGCAGAAATATCATTAAAATCCAAATCTTCAATTAACAGTACAGGTTCTCCAAAACTTTCTTCTTCCTTAAATGCAGTGATATGCGATTTTATGGATGTTTCTGTGTCAGCATAAGGTGAAATAGATACACTATCTATGCCCATGCAGCGGATTTTAGGAAAATTTTTTCTAATATATTCTATTACCTCTGGTGATATTCCAGGATTTAGTGTAAGATATTTCTCCTTGTCGCTTTCCCTGAACCTGCAAAATCCTGTTTTAAATAGTATACAATCAAAACCGTCGAGATCAACATCAGTAATATCAATAATTTCTATAAGTTCTCTTTCCTCTTTAATAATTTCAATGATTAATGGATTGGTAAAAATAAACTCAGTGGCAGAGTATTCCATTATATTCTTCGCTCCCTTGATAAAATGTCCAGGGGCATCGATGTGGGTGCCTGAATGGTTTTCAACAGTTATGATAAATGTGTTATAACCATCTCCCCTTGATATTTGATTATTAGGTATTATGACTGGTTTTTTCAGTCCTATGTGAACTGGTGAGTTTTCAGCTATCATGTAAGAAAGTGTTTTGTATTTCATGATATCCCTTAATTAATCTGTATGATTTAGTAAATAATTTATTGGTCTAAAATTAGGGATTTATTTAAATTGAATTTAGTTACTTTACACAATCCAGGTCAGGTATGTGCGGTTTTATATCTACCAGGGAAGAACCATCAAGTGCATCAAGTCCTCTTACTGTTAAAATATCATCTTTCGTTTCTAATAGATCAACCATACAGAAGGCAATTGGATTGGGCCGGCTAGGGGCTCTTGTAGCAAAAACACCCCTTTTTTCTGTTTGTCCTGGTGGAATAACCTTTAAAATATCTCTGGATGAACGATCCTGCCAATAGAGGATTATTAAATTTTTATATGCACCGATATTATCTAACCCTTTAATAAATTCAGGAAATACTTCAATTTTACTTAAATTCTCAGAATTTCTTCCCTGTCGAGGTGCATCACCCCTTTTTTTATAGGGAGAATGTATAATTCCTATAGGTTTAAGATTCATATTTTCATATTTGTGGAATAGAATTTATAAAACTTTTTAAAACATTTTTTAGAATAAAACGGCCAAGTCCTCTTTAGAGACAGTATCATTTTTTATGATAATATTTTTATCTGGTTCTGCATATAGTAAATATAGAAAGAAGAGGACTCTTTATGCTAACCCATGAGCCTTTAATAAAAATCAGCCACTCCAAGATTAGATGCTACCAAAGGAAGCAGAAAAAGAAAACCAGATCAGGAGAAACACATACATATACTGTTACACAGTACGTTATCATCCTTAAACATGACCAACCCTTCGAATGTGAGGATGATGTTAGCATAATTAAATCTGAAGATTATTTCAGAATAGATGACCGGCTAAGTAAACAGAAACAGGAATACAACGAGTTTCTGGAAAAATTGAATCAACAGGAAATTGAGATTAAAAACCTTAAAACTCGATTAAGAAAATTTGAAAAAAAGGATGTAGATTCTAAATTAAAAAAACTGGAACAAATAGAACTTAAACTCAACCAGTTAAATGAAGATTATAAACACAAGGTTAAGGAACTGGTTAAGGTCAAAAAAGAGTTAGAATCAAAAAATGAGATTATAAAAGAATTAGAAGATAAAGGTTTTATGGGAAGGATCCTGGATCGTTTTAAAGATTCTAAAGAAGATTAAAAAAAGGAAAATGTCTAAAATTTAAATTAAATTATTCTTTCTAAAATATCTGAAGGTTCAATGTTAATTAGAACATAGTCACCGATGTCTGTAATTTCTCCTTCACCTACTGTAAAATTTTTTTTCTTAAATCTAGTACTGCCTTTAACAATTACATTGTTTATGAGACATTCTTTAGGTTCTATAATCAGATCTTCAACTTTCCCTGCATCCACACCTTTCTTGGCAATAACTGTTTTTCCAATAAATTTGTTGTAGTTTATTTCTAATTTCTTAATTTTTCCCAGATCCTCAGTGCCGAATTTTACTTCAGCAGCTTGTTTATCTATATTTAATAGTATGTAATCTCCAATATTTGCTATATCGCTTTCATCTATGCTAAAATAGTCTTTTCTTATAGCACCGCCAGTGGATATAATCACACGATCAATTAAACATTTCTCGGGTTTAATGACCAGATCCTCAATTTTACCTATTTCTACACCATCATTATCAATTACAGTTTTTCCTATAAATTCACTCGCCTTCATTTTTATTCCCCTTTCAAAACCACTAACTTTTAAATAATTCATATTAATCCTAAACTATATTTTGTTGTTTGAACAAATTATATTTTGCTAAGGTGTTCTATAAAATGGAATTGAAATGTTTAATAAATAACATGAGGGGGGACATTTTATGAATAAAAAAACCATAATACTGGTTTTGGCCATATTTTTAGCAGTTTCTTTTACTTTTGGTTGCACAAACTCACAATCTGATGGTGAAGACCAAAGTGGAGATCAGCAAGAAGATGGACAAACCCAGGACGCATCTGAGGGACAGGATAATGATGGACAGGAAGATTCATCTGGTGATGATGAAGGAACACAGCAAAAATGACTACCACCTTTACTAATTAATAGTAAACGCCTTAATTTCGGAGAGATTTAAATGGCCTTGTATAACTTAGATGAAATACCTGAAACCATAAAATGCAGTAAATGTGGAAAGGAATCTAAAGAAATTGAGGGAAGTTATCAACACAGTGTTAATTTTGTTTTAATTGATTATAAATGTTGTTCATGCGGTAATATAGAAAGAAGACAATACGGCAAACCAGTTGGCATTATTGATTGAAATACTTTATTTTTTGTTTAATAAATTATAATCTTCCTTAAACTTATTTTTAAGATATATTAAAACCCACTTAGATTAATTTTGGATATTAATAACTCTTAAAAACATCATAAACTAATCTCAATTATCAATTAATCTTTTTTACCTACTGCTGCCAAGTAAATTGCAAATTCATCTTCTCCATCTACTCCCAAAAGTTCATCAAGATATTCCTGATCATAGGCCCCTATGGTACATGTTCCAGCACCAATGGCTTCACAGGTTAGATACATATTCTGGCCTACATGTCCAGCATCCATGGCAATAACTTTGTGGGAATCAAGTCCATATCTCCATTCCATCCGGTAAGGTATGGCAGTCCATATAAAGGTCACTGCAGATTCACCGGCAAATCTCTGACCAAATGTAGCAGTGATCATCTCATTTCTTAGATCCTCTTTTCTAAACTCTAAGAGTAACTGATGAGTTAAGGGCAGATATCGATAAACACCCATATCCAAATGTTCCACGTTGAATACTGCTAGATAAGTCTCCAGAGCATGTCGACATCCCGCAGATGGTACATTACGAAATGCGTAGGGTCCTGCTACCTGTCTGACTCCCTGGGTGGCCCACAAAAGAAATGAAAGTTCCTCTAGTGAAATTTCAGTTTTAGTAAATGAACGTTGGCTCTTCCTATTTTTTATAGCCTCTGCCAGGCTGTAATCATATCTAGTTTCCCAATCTTCTATAATTAGATTTACCTTTTCAGCGTCTTTTGGATAAGGTTTTTCTAAGGGCGGGGCTGTGATACCCCTGTTTTGATCAGTTTGGGAAAAATCAATGGTTTTTCTGATACTATCCTTTAGGAAGTATCTATACTTCTGATAAACTTTTTTACTATCTTTCATTAAATCATCCCCCTATAATTAGTTTTTTTTGAATAATAAAAATAATGTATTAATGATGGCTGGCGACTAATCATTGGGTATATGCTATTATTTTATAATCTCTTTGGATTTAACTGTTGATGATTCTGCACCCATTTAGTTAGCAGAATTTATTGATTGATCATCAATTAAATAAGTAACCGCATATATTTTGGGATAAAGATTTTGAAAATTTATTTTAAAATCTGAAGAGTTAAAAATTTTTTAGATAATTAAATAAAAGATTAATGAAAAAAAGGTAATCAATATCATTAGTTCATCAGCAAAAATAGATGTAACCTTATCTAATAAATGGAGAAATTGTAACAGATAACGTTATTTTAGCTGTTTCAGTCTCCCATTTCCGCTTGTCAGGTGTGGGTGCAGTTAAGGAATATTCAAAAGAAGGATTATATATTTCTTTGTAAATAATTGACGTTGGTTTAAACCAGCTTTTATTAATGCAAAGTCTACATTGGTGCTAAAAATGATCAATGAATCAGATCTAGAGATTATGAGGGACAAAAAGGATGTTGAGGGACTCATAAACGTTTTAAAAACATCAAATGATTATAAGATTCAGGAAAATGTTATTTATCTCCTGGGAGATGTTTGTGATTCCCAAGCAGTAGAACCCCTCCTCAAGTTTTTAAGACATGGAAAATGGTCGATTCGAAAGGCATCTGCACTTTCTCTTGGGCGTATTGGCGATGAAAGAGCAGTTGAACCATTAATAAATCTTTTAAGAGATGATTACTGGCATGTTCGAGAGATTGCAGCATTATCGCTGGGTATGATTGGTGATGAAAGGGCAGTCGATCCCATTATAAAAACTTTGGAAGATGGGTGTATAAATGTTAGATGTGAAATAGTTGATGCACTAGCAAATTTAGGGAATAAAAAGGCTGTTGAACCGTTAACTAAAATATTGAAAGAGGACGATTACATATTAAGGGCGTGTACTGCTATTTCTCTGGGTAAATTAGGGGATGATCGAGCAGTTCAATCACTGGTATCTGCTTTAGCTGATGAAAATTTCTTTGTCAGAGTTAATGCAGCTAATGCCCTGGGAATGATTGGGGATGAATCAGCAATTCCCTACCTTGAAGAAGCTTTAACACTTTCAAAAGGAGAATCAGAAGGTTTTGAAAAAGCACTAAAGGATGCCATAGTTCGAATTAAATCCAGAAAAAAGTAGTTTAATTTTTAAAATTAATTCTCAGTTAATAATCCTCTTAACTTTTAAACTAAGTTTTATCCAATAATTTATTGATAATAAATCCACCTTATTCTAATTCAGAGACTTTCTAATATTTTTATATTATCCACCACCTAAATAATTGTAATATTATGTTTTTTAACATCTTTCCTTACAATATCATCAAAAATTTCCTTTTAAGAAAAGTAACACCATCTTTACATCCCCTACTGATATTTGATATAGTTACTATTTGAGAAACAATTATAACAAAATATTAAAAATTATGAGGAATTGTGCACATTAAATCCATTTTTAAGTTTATTATCTGGTTAAATCATTTTAATAACCTTCTCTTTAAAAATCGAAATATTTATATAGTTATTTCTCTTTGCTTAAAGTATGGAGAAGATAGTACTAGGACTGCCAAAAGGGAGCTTAAATAACGTCAACAGAGGAAATACTTATCAATTATTCGTGGATGCTGGTTATGAAGTTAAAGGATACGAGCCAGGTAATGAATCTTATGAAATTACCATAGCAAACGATCCAGAAATTAAAGCATTCCTAACAAGGCCTCAAAGTGCTCCTGTAGAATTGAATCGTCAAATGATAGACATAGCCATAGTAGGTGAAGACTGGGTTATGGAAGAATCTGTAAACTATAAAAAGGATCAGATAGTAAAAATGGGAGACTTGGATTATGGGCAAACCCGGCTGATTGTGGCTGTTCCCCAGGAAGACCCTTACGATTCGCTGACTGAATTTTTCAAAGCTAATAAAAACCGTGAAAAACCAATATTGTGCTTTACCGAGTATCCAAACTTAACCCGACAACACATTATGGCCAACCCAGGATACCAGGAAGTTTTTGGTGACAGCATTCCTGTGGTCCAGGTTCGAGGTTTAATTGATGGAGAAAATCAACAGGTACAGATAATAAATTCCGACGGTGCCACCGAGGTCTACATTGCCAAAGGTGCTGATCTAATCGTAGATAACACCCAGACAGGGAGCAGTTTGAAGAAAGCAGGATTAAAGATACTGGAAACTATCATGGAATCCAGTGCCGGCTTATATGCTGGGCCCAGCTGTGTAAATAAGAAAATGAAAAAGGCGCAGATGATCTACGAACAATTGTTCGGGGCCACCACAGCTAGAACCTTTTTTGATGTTAAATTCAATATATCCAATCAGAACATGGAAGAAGTTAAAGACTTCCTGCTATCTAACAAGTTCTGCTCGGATGAGCCAACCATTGTTTCAGGGAATAGTTTTTCACAGGTAAATGTTCTAATTCCAAAAAATAGATTCCCCCAAATGTTAAGGGGAATTAAAGGTTTAGGTGCCTCAGCAGTGGTTAGAGAAGATGTTAAGCAGTATGTGAAATAGATCTTACATATTAACATTTCTACAAATTTTTTTTATAAATTGAAGATTACATTATTAATTTAAAGTGAATACTGATTAGATCTTTATGGACCAGAAAAAGAAAAATATAATTAGATACATCTTAAGAATGTTTTTAAGCTTGTTAGCCCAGGCTATAATCTTTTTTTCTGCAGCAGAAGTATTCTATATTCCAAGAGCATGGCTATTTTTTATTATAACCATTTTCTATTATATTTCAAGTATTTTTATCATCTACAGAACAACACCTGATTTGATGTACCATAGAGGTGGAGAAGCTTTTAGAAAAGACACCAAATCATGGGATAAACCAATATTATTAACATACACTATTTTAGGTGTTTATGGGCAGTTTTTTGTTGCTGGATATGATGTAGGCCGTATTCACTGGCTGCCATTAGGTTTAGATTATTTAGGGATAGGTTTAATTCTTTATGTAGTATCATGTGCCCTGATTGTATGGGCTATGATTAAAAATCCTTTTTTTGAACCAACTGTACGATTACAAAAGGAAAGAGGTCAGAGAGTTATAAGTTCAGGACCCTATCAGATTATTAGGCATCCAGGATACCTTTCTGGAATTCTGTGGCACCTTTCTGTATCTTTGATATTAGGATCATCGCTGGCCTTGGTCTACTCTGGACTAATTATCATCATACTAATAGTTAGGACCTACCTCGAGGATCAGACCCTAAAAAGGGAGTTGGAAGGATATCATGAATATTCTAATAAGGTGAAATACAGGTTGTTTCCCTTACTGTGGTAAAAGTATCTTTCTAAATTTTATCAAAAATTAAATTGATTATCTTTCCAAACTAAAAATTAAATCAATATTATTTAATTACTTAAACTTCATAATAATAAACAACAACTTAAAGGATTTATTAGTTTTAAGGAGCATTTCTATGAATCAATTTTTAATAACACCCTCTGCAGGAAAACGTTTAATTGGAAAGGCCCTATCAGAACATCCCCACGTAATTGATGCCCTGAAATCAGGTACAATAGTCATAATTGCTGGTACAACCAATGGATATGTGGCCGAAGAAATATTAACTAATATTGGGCAAGTAAAAGGATTTAGTCGTGAAAGATTTTTTAGAGGAGTGGTTCTTCCCCCTAAAATTCCGGTTAAAAAGAGTGGCCGGCTTAAAGATGAGAGTGGATTTCCAGGTGACGTGACAATCACCAATGGAATCTGGGAGAGGGGAAAAACTATTTTTGATGTGGTGGATGATCTAAGTCCCGGAGACATTATTTTAAAGGGTGTCAATGCTATTGATCCTTTAAAAAAAGAAGCTGCAATTTATATAGGGGATCCTAAAGGTGGAACTATAGTTGCCTCATTACAAGCCGTTGTAGGGCGTAGAGTCCGGTTAATATTGCCTGCAGGATTGGAAAAACGTGTTAACACTGACCTTAAAAAGATATCGATGAAATTGAATGATCCCGCCCAGGAAGGGCCCCGCATGTTAACTGTTAATGGTAAGCTATTCACTGAAATAGAAGCAATAAAACAATTAACAGGTTGCAGTGCAGATCTGATTGCTGGTGGGGGAGTTTCTGGAGCGGAAGGTTCAGTCTGGTTATTACTCGAAGGATCTAAAGAAGAGTTAATATCTGCTAAAAAGCTGTTAGATTCTGTATCCTCTGAAGATCAATTTCAACTTGGATAATCGTAAATGAAAATAATTCATCTTCTAAAAAATGATGGACCTAACCAAATATTTGAAAACATAAGTACATTCCATGAAAGAATTGTATTAGAAATTTTGAACATTATACAATTTTAGTATTATTATTTATATAAGAAGTGTATAATTGATTTAATATGAAGTTAAGGAATATTGATATATTTTCGCCTCTGGTTATAGTGGGCGTGATATTCTGCTTTCTAGTATTAGCCCAACTGGGCATTTTTTATGGTATGATGGGTTTAAAACAAGTTTCTAGCCTCACCTATATTTATATTATTTATGGAGTTTCCATATTTATTATTGGAATTATTGTTGCTAAAGTCATAGAAAAACGTATATTCAAGAGAAAAAACTTTGAAAGTAATTTTAACACCCTTCTTGATAGAATAAACCGTAACCGATATTTTACCAGGAAAATTATGCTTATTTTGGTATTCATTCCTTTATGTTTACAATTGGTTAATTTGTATTTGATGGGTGGCATACCCCTTTTTAGCGGGGTTTTAAAGGCTCAGGCCTTTAATTTCTTGACTGTTATCTCCTTTATCATATTCTTACCTGCCATAAACATCCTTATTGCCAAGTTCTATAAAAAAAGATATTTCTTGATTGTTTTTATTGGTGTTCTGCTGTTTGCAGCCACAGGATACCGGGCCACTACATTGGCCATTGTTTTAAGCGTTTTAATAACCACTTATTATATTAATGGAAACAGATTTAGATATTTCCTGATTTTAACTCCCGTAATACTTATTTTAGGATTAATTCTCGGATATATAACCTGTATGTCTATTGAATGGCAGAACTGGCACGTGAATCCCATGAGTCTCATTTTTATACGGGCAGGATACACTCTGACTGTCCTTGACAAGATCATTCACCTGCACAATCCTCATCCCGGACTATTAACTTATACAGTTCTTACTGGATTTTTCACAAATGTAGATCCTCGTCTTGTTTTAGGGGGCTTTGTATTTAAGTATGATGTGTCTATTACCTCCACTATATTCGGTCCGGCCGTTCTGGAGCTGGGATTTATTGGATTGGGATTGCAGATGTTTTTCATGGGATTGGTTCTGGAATTATTCCACATTGTGGAAAAAGTGAAAAAAGGGATATATACTGGCGTTTATGCTATAGGAATAGCTCAAACCATAATTTGGGTTGAAACCGGGCCAATGGATTTAGCTATGTGGATATACTATTTAGGAATTATTTTATTTTTGATTCAAGGTACAATTAGGATGAATAGAAGTTTTAAAAACCAGAGTTCAATTAGTGAATAAGTTTTCATTGAATCAATTTTAACTAGGCTTTATAACAATTAAATATTCCCCTTCGCTTAAAGGAGCATCCGTACCTGGGACTGCTAGTTCTCCTCCTTTAAGCACTCTTAAAAATGGTTTCGTTCCTTCTGGTACTCCACCTTGTTCTGGTTGTTGAGTTCTATCCACAATATCAAAAGTTCCGCCTGCATCCAGGATGTCCAGTAGTTCATCTTCATCACGGCCAAAAAGCCCGAATGGAGTCTTTGCCAGTATATCATCTTTGCCTCCAAAAACAGCCGCGTCCTGTCTTGATCTTTCCCTTCCAAAAATTATAAATCCATGCAAACCTACAGAAAATATGAATGATTCAATGGCAATTAATATTCGGTCGTGATCATTGGTGGCAACGACTAAGTATTTAACCCTGCTTTTGAATTCATGAGCCTCATCCACTATCTCTTCATCAGCAAGATCAGCGATAGCCCCGTTATAAATTATAAAAGGAGTTTCATAATCATTAGAACCTTCATCATTTGGTTTTAAAAGCATTACAGCTACACCTGCTTTATAAAGAGCATCTGCTAGGGCAAAAGCCCAAGGCTGATCACCAACCAGAGCCACAGCATGGGGACTGGGTTTGGAAATTTTCAGTTTACGTGAAAGTAAAGGTGCAAATAAACCATATACTCCCACTGTAAACAAAATTATCAGAAATACCACTGGTATTAACTGTGGAAAATCTATATTAGCACTGGCTAGACTTATTACAAATAGAGATGCAGTAGCAGCAGCTACAATACCCCGGGGAGCCATAAATCCTATAAAGATTTTTTGTGCGGGACTGAAATTAAGTCCCCAGGTAGCCATTAATGCTACCAGTGGACGGGCAATTAGAATGTAAACTGCAGCCAATCCCAGAGCAGGTACAAAGTACTGTATTAGAGCAGATAGATCTACCAGAGCTGCTAGTATAATGAATAAAATACCAATTATCAATGGTTCCAGAGTTTCAGTAAGGGCTTGAATCCCAATAGGTGATATAAGTTTCTGATTAGCAAGAATTAATCCCATGGTCACTGCAGCAAAAAGTCCTGCCTCTGAAAGAACCAGCTCCCCTGCAACTATGGCCACAACTCCAAACATCAAGGCTACCAGAGCACTAAGAGTAATAGGCACCCGACCAGAACGTTCTGAAATCATGTACAACAGTGAAGTTATACCCCCTATAACCACACCTGTAACAATTGTTAAAATTAACTCAAAAATAGGATTTGGGTCCGTGGCCGTTAAAAGACTTAAAACTGCAACAGCCAAACTGGCCCCGATAGGATCAATGATTATTCCCTCCCAAAGTAATACCGGCCCTACCGGTTCTTTGGGGCGGGCAAAATTCAATATAGGGCCAACCACGGTTGGTCCGGACACTACTAAAAGGGCTGCCAGTAGAAGGGCTAGTTTAAGGGGAATGCCCAAAAAGATTTGAACAGTTAAAGCTCCAATAGCCAGGGTAATGATAACTCCCATGGTCACCAATCTCCATACTGCTTTTCCAACATCGGGATTTAGATCCCTTATTTTTAACTCAAATCCACCTTTTAAAAGGAGTAAACCCACTCCAAGTGTTATTATTGGAAAAAGAGCATTGCCAAATATATCAAATGGTTTAACCAATCCCAGAACTGGACCCACCAGCATCCCTGCTGGTAAAAGCAGTATTATACCCGGGATCTTTATGATTCGGGCTATCCATTGTAAAAAGATCCCCAATGATATAATAATACCTATTCCCAGAATAATTGGATCAATATTCATCACATCACCATTCATAGAACTAATGAAGTTTTTAAATGCTGGATATCTATTAATATCTATTTTTAATGTTGTTATTTATTATTATTAAAAGTCCAACCTTATAAATCAGATTAGTAAGGGTTAGCCCAATAAAATATACTCTCAAAAAATAGTGTGTCAAAACATTTCCAAAATAGTAACAGGTAATTGGAGTAATAAGCAAGACAAGTTTTTCTAAAAAATTTATCTATTTTTCAATATTTTGTCTATAGAATTTTTCATTGATCCAATCCATGGTTTTAATATATTTTCTTTTGGTTGATCGTCATTTGTTTCCTGTTTATAATAATTATGAACAAATAGCTCCATCCAATCGGCCAGTTCATACTGGGACAGGTTATCTATATAAACCCAGGCATAGCCATCATGTTCACTGCTCAGGTTCAGTTCACCGCCAGTTACTGTTCCAGCCATGATAATATGCACAGCTCTTATAATATGGAGATTCTGTTCTGAAACTCCCACCACATGATCCAGGGATATTTTAAGTCCGGTCTCCTCGTAGACTTCTCTAAGTAGTGCTTGATCAAATGATTCGCCCTGATCTACTTTTCCACCGGGCAACTCCCATCTTCCAGGGTTGGTCTTGGAATGGGAGGATCTTTTAATTATTAATATTTTCCCCTCATCATCGGTGATTATTACCCGCACTGCTAAGCCAAATATTCTGTTGATCATCACACATAATATTGGGGTTTAGTATAAAAATATATTACATTTTTAAAGGGTTTTTTAAAAATAAGTTCACTTTTTTAGAGAAAAAATAGTATTATTTAAATACTGATGATGTTTGATAGAAAAAAAGTTATTGAAAAATTTTCTGAAAATAAATTTAACCATTTTTTATCAGTTCTATAAATTTATCCAGATCTTTTATATTGAAAACAAACTTATGGTTTTTATCCTGTCCCAAGGGCCTCATGGACATTACACAACTTACACTTGAGCTTCCACGATGTGATTCCATTAGATCTTCAAACCAATCAGCGTCTTCAGCCTTGTTAAATACTATTTCCATTACTTTTTCCTGTTTATTTATTTTACAGTCCCTATCTTTCAGGGACTCTGTTAATTCTTCTAATTTATTGTCATTTTCCATTTGATTACCATTTAAAGTTTGTAAAAAATTAGTATAAAACAAATTTTAGTATCTTACCTTCCCAATGTGTCTGGTACTTCCAGGGTCTTCGGCATTGAAATGGGCCTGGTAATAGACAAACCATTCTAGTGGAATAACCAGGATGAATGGTGAAAGCAGGTTGTTGATTGAGGCATAATCCTTCATGTTAAATATGATATTTTTGGTCTCTATCTTTTCACAGAATTCTATAGATTTCTGGGTTAACTCATCCCCCGGGTAATCAGCATTTAAGAAAATAACTGGCACATCCTTTTCTACCCTTTCAATAAGGCCGTGGCGAAATTCTCCTGAATACAAAGGACATGCATGTTTTAAAGAGCCCTCCATCAGCATAGTCATGGCTAATTTATAAGAAAGCCCGAAGTTAGGGCCACTGCCCATACAATAAAATATGTCATCATCCTTGAACTGGTAGGCAAGATCCTTATTCTCTTCTTCAGTAGTTTTAATCAGATTACTAATTATGATGGGAAGTTCTTCTAATTGTCTTAATATCTCCCCTGAAACTGAGGTTTCAAATGCACTAAATAGAATGTAATATAAACACAGCAACTGAGTGATATAAGTTTTTGTTCCAAGTATTGCTTCTTCTCTACCACCTTCGGTTATGATGGGGTTGGCTGCTTCTTGGGCCATGGTACTGTCTTTTTCATTGGTAATGACTACAGTATAAATTCCTTTTTCGTTGGCTCTTCTTAGAGAGGCTAGAGTATCAGCAGTTTCTCCTGATTGAGAGGTGAAAATAGCTGCAACATTCGTATTGGTTAATTTTTTATGGTAATAAAATTCATAACCGGTCATAACTTGAATATCCACATCACACACCATTTCTATGGCAGATTTGGCTGAATAACAGGTTGAAAGTGAACTTCCGCAACCTATCAAGTAAATTTTATCTAGTTGTGATATTTTTTCTGCTATTTTATCTAGGTTATCTCTTTCAGATTCTAAAGTAAGTTCCATTGCATTAGGTTGCTCTAGTATTTCTTTGTGCATTTGATAAGTAGACAAAAATATCACTTCCATCTTATATTTTTGATTAAATTCATTTTATATTAACTATTATTTAAAAATTTAAGATTTAATTTAATAAAAACCAGATTACTCAATTTCTTCCAAATAACCATTGATTAGGTTTGATATAATAATAATGTTACTGACTTAAAATATATATGATAAATTTTAATATAATAATTTAATGATTATGATTTTAGCAATAATAAATGAATTAAATCTATCTTAATTAATCATAGGGACTGGATAAAAATGAAAGTAATGATTATTGGCTCCGAAGGAATGTTGGGCCACGATTTAGTAGATATTTTATCTAAAGAAAATGAAATTAACACTACAACAATTTACACATTAGACATTACAGATATTGAAAAAACAATTAAAACCGTGCAAGAGATTAACCCTGATGTAGTTGTACATGCAGCTGCTTTTACCGATGTGGATGAAAGTGAATCCAAAGCGGATCTCGCTTATAAAGTCAATTCATTAGGAACCAGAAATGTGGCTGTAGCCTGCAAAGAAATTGATAGTGCCATGGTGTATATATGCACTGACTATGTCTTTGACGGTACTAAGGGCAGTTCCTACTATGAATACGATCAAACCAATCCTCAGAGTATTTATGGTAAAACCAAGCTTGCAGGAGAAATTTACATTCGGGATATTCTAAGCAAATTTTATATTGTTCGAACATCATGGTTATATGGGCACCATGGCCCTAATTTTGTCAAAACCATGTTAGATTTAGCCAAAACCACAGATAAAATCAGCGTAGTCAATGACCAGATAGGTTCACCTACTTACACTGTGGATCTTGCTACTGCTATTGCTGAGTTAATAAAAAAGCCGTTGTACGGTATTTATCATATCACCAATAGTGAACATTGCTCATGGTACGAGTTTGCCCGGGAAATTTTCAATGTGGCTGGAATTGAAGTGGATTTGACTCCGGTTAAAACTGAAGAATTTCCACGTCCCGCGCCAAGACCAAAATATTCGGTTTTAGAAAATTATAATTGGAAAATGGAAGGATTTAATAAAATTAGGAGCTATAAAGAGGCTTTAAAAGATTACATGAAATTATTACAACTTGAAAAATAAAAGGAGATTTCATATGAAAGGAATAATTCTTGCTGGAGGATCAGGCACCAGACTTTATCCCATTACTAAAGCTGTTTCTAAACAATTACTGCCCATCTATGATAAACCAATGATCTATTATCCTTTATCTGTGCTAATGCTTGCTGGAATTAAGGAAATACTAATCATATCCACCCCGAGGGATCTTCCCCAATACAGGGAATTACTGGGTGATGGAAGTAATCTTGGAGTGTCTTTTTCATATGTTGAACAAAATGAACCCCGAGGTCTTGCAGATGCATTTATAGTAGGAGAAGACTTCATTGGGGATAGTAACGTGGCTTTAGTTCTGGGTGATAACATTTTCCACGGGCATCGGTTCAGCGAAATACTTAAAAGAGCGGCTTCTCTAAAGGAAGGTGCAGTTATTTTTGGTTACTATGTTAGAGATCCCCGGCCTTTTGGTGTGGTTGAATTTGATGAAGATGGTAATGTGTTATCTCTAGAAGAGAAACCAGAACATCCCAAATCAAATTATGTAGTTCCAGGTCTTTATTTCTATGACAATGATGTTATTGAAATAGCTAAAAATGTGAAACCTTCAGATAGAGGAGAACTTGAAATTACCAGTATAAATGACGTTTATTTAAAAAGAAAAAATTTGAGGGTGGAATTATTAGGTCGGGGGATGGCCTGGCTGGACACAGGTACACATATCGGGCTTTTAGAGGCCAGCAATTTTGTTGAAGCCATACAAAAAAGACAAGGATTTTATATAGCTTGTCTAGAGGAAATTGCATTCAACAACGGCTGGATAGATGAGACTAAAGTATTAAAATTAGCTAAAACACTGGAAAAAACTGATTATAGTAAATATTTAACTGATATAATAAAAAATGAACATTTTTAATTGAAATTTATACATATTAAGGGAGCTTTTCCATGGGAAAATTTAAATTCACAAAAACCAGTATCGAAGGTGTTTTCATAATAGAACCGACCGTATTTGGGGATGAACGAGGATATTTTATGGAGACATATCATGCTGGTGAATTTAGAGATGCCGGTCTTGATTTCAATTTTGTTCAGGATAATCAATCTAAATCAAAAAAAGGTGTTCTTAGAGGACTTCATTTTCAATATAAAGTACCGCAGGGAAAATTAGTTCGAGTCATTAAAGGAGAAGTATTTGACGTGGGTGTTGATTTAAGATCAGATTCATCAACATATGGAAAATGGGAAGGAGTTATACTCTCTGAAAAAAATAAAAAACAATTCTATATCCCAGAAGGATTTGCTCACGGTTTTTTAGTGCTATCTGAAGAAGCAGAATTTACATATAAATGCACCAATTTCTATGATGGAAAAAATGAAGGTGGGATAATCTGGAATGACCCAGATGTAGGTATCAAATGGCCTATAAACGATATTGATGAAGTTATTTTATCAGATAAAGATAAAAAGTTGAAAACACTTGAAGAAACCAGCGTTTATTTTTGATAAATTCATGTGCTTTATAACAATTATCTAAAGTATAATTTATCAATTATGTTGAGGTAAAAAATGACAAAAATTCTTATTACTGGTGGAGCAGGCTTCATAGGTAGCAATTTTCTAAGATACATGATAAATAAATATCAAAATTATGAAATAACCAATTTAGATGCCCTAACTTACTGTGGAAATTTAGAAAATTTGAGAGAAATTGAGGATAGTCTTAATTATACATTCATTAAAGGGGATATAACTAATAAAGAATTGGTAAACCAAATAACTAAAAATATGGATTATATAATTAATTTTGCAGCTGAAACGCATGTAGACCGTAGCATAAATGATCCCAGCATATTTATCAAATCTAATATTATGGGAACTCAAGTTCTTTTAGAGTCAGCAAAAGAAAATGACGTGAAAAAATTCCTCCAAATTTCCACAGACGAAGTATACGGAACACTTGGTAAAAATGGATATTTCCAAGAAGATACTCCACTATCTCCCAACAGTCCTTATTCTGCTAGCAAAGCCGGTGCTGATCTAATGGTTAGAGCGTATCATAAAACCTATAAATTACCAGTAAACATTACTCGCTGCTCTAATAATTACGGCCCTTATCAATACCCAGAGAAATTAATTCCATTAATGATTTACAATGCCCTTGATGATAAAGAATTACCAGTTTATGGTGATGGTTTGAATGTGAGGGACTGGTTACACGTTTATGATCATTGTACAGCAATAGATTTGGTTCTTCATAAAGGAAGAGATGGCGAAATTTATAACATCGGGGGAAATAATGAGAAAAAAAATATAGAGATTGTTAAATTAATTCTTGAAAATCTGAACAAACCCGAATCTCTTATTAAATATGTTGAAGATCGTCCTGGCCATGACCGGCGTTATGCTATTGATTCTACTAAAATACGAAAAGAGTTGGGTTGGAAGCCAAAATATACTTTTGAAAAGGGAATAGTAAAAACTATAAAATGGTATTGTGAAAATAAAAAATGGTGGACGAAAATTAAAGGTAGATAATGTCTTAATCACTTGAAATTTTTTTATTATTTTTAAATCCATTAAATTATTTTTTTTAGTGTATTGAATTTAATTTTTGACTTTTAATTTTTTAGAATTTTTATTTATAAAGGAAATTTAGAACTAATAAACTTCAGATAGAGGTAATACTTTATAATATTTATCTTTAACATAACAAAAGCTATAGATGGTATCATTATGGTATATTTTGTAGACATTTTTAAATCCAACTAGCTTTTTGTCTAAATCTTCTGATTCAAGATGATTTTCGCCCATAATTAAATCTACTTTGTCCAAAATGTCTTTATTTATTAAGTTATCAATAATTTTATGTTCTGAACCTTCAGTATCAATTTTTAATACGATATTAGAATTTATGTCCTCATTTTTGATAATATCCTCTATAACCAAACTTGCTTCTTTTACTTTAGCTTTTTTAATCTCCATTTTCTCTTTTCTCTTTAACCATTCCGATTGAGTATCTGTAAACTGCAATTCTGTGGTAGTAACTCCATCTGAACCTGGAAGACAATAGATATCCACATCTGCATTTTCATCAGAAAGTCCAAAATTATAGGGTTTTATCTTGTGAGATATGCTTGGATTAACCTCAAGGTTCTCTAGAGCAAAATTATAAGTTTCATCATTTATTTCAAACCCATATACTGCCTTACATGCATCAAAATTTGCAAATTTCAGTGCAGCATAGCCCCTATTCATTCCTATGTCAAAAACGACAAATTCCTTAAAAAGATGAAGTTGAGGTACGGAATATCCGTCTTTAGCAAAAATTTCTTTAATTGTGTAAAATCTATTATTCGTTATTAGTAAAAGGCCATCTTCAGTTTTTAGATAAATTCTATTTTCAGCAGGTGAGTATGATAACAGCTTAATGTTATTGAAAAAGCACATCTGGAAGAATTGATCAGTATCCATATGTTTAAATAAATCCTCGTTTCCGTTAAAGAAATATTCTTTACAGCTATTATAATTTTTATTGAATGTTTCTATGGCCATTTTTAGATCTTCTTGTACATAATCTATAAAAGCTTCTGTTTTTTCTTGATTTTCCCCATAAATATCCAAAAAAGCATTCCAAAAAGCTTCGGTTTTCTTCCGATTTTCTCCATATGATCCTAAAAAGGCTTCTAATTTTTTGTGATTTGCTAAATATAAATTAAAAGTTTTATTAGCCTTTTTAATAAAATTAAAAGGATTTTTAAAAAAATTCATAATTTATCTCCAAGATTGATTTTTATTTAATTAGACAAATAATTACTAAAACTATATAGATTTTACACGGTTAATAATATTGTTCATCAATGGATTATTAAATTATTCTATGCGGAGATTGTATGGAGAACTAAAGATTTAAAAAATTCTTTAAATCAATTATTAAAATACAATAAAATGAAATTTGGAGTATAATTATAAATTTGGTAATATATTTGATTAGAATTTAAAATTAGTTATTGATGTATAATAAATAATTAAAAAATCGAAAACTATTATTCAAAAATAATTTTTATTATTAAATTAAACACAATCAAAGAAAAGTGCCATTTATTATAGCAACCCAAATCAATATTAAAATACCCTCAAGGAATCCAAACTGTTATACAAAACTTCTTTCAAAAATAAGTGATAAATAAGCTCCCATAACTATTACTATACTAATATAAAGTACATAAAAACAAGCAATAATAAAAAATTTATAATATAAATGAAAGTCCATTAAAACATTAAATGAATATCAAAAACAATTTGCTGTGAATATTCATTAAAATGTTTATTAATGCAATTAATTGGTAAATAATTTTCTTAATTAAACTCTTGGTCGATTCTTATGAATAACGAAAAGTCGAATAAATATCCAGCTAATACACGTGAACAAATTAAATACATGAAATCAATTATAAACAACTGTAAATTTAAAATAAGTGTAATCATTCCAGTTTATAATGTAGAAAATTATATTAGAGCTGCTTTAGATTCTATTGTAACGCAAACAATTGGTTTGGAAAATCTAGAAGTTTTAATGGTCAATGACTGTTCTACTGACAAAAGTGGAAAGATAATAAATGAATATGCTGCTAAATATAATAATTTTAAAGCTTTACATCTAGATAATAATAGTGGTGCTGCTGGAAAACCGCGCAATGTTGGTATGGCTAATGCACATGGCAAATATTTAATGTTTCTTGATCCTGATGATTCATACGAACCTAATGCCTGTGAAGTTTTATATAATAAAATAGAAAAGGAAGATGTGGATATTGTTTTCAGCAGATACAGATACATCTTTGAAGATAGAAAAACTAAATGTTTCAGCGTTTTTGAAGAATTAAATGAAGTGAAAATAGATAATATACAAGAAGAACCCCGTTTATTTACTCTTCCTCCCTCTGTTTGGACCAAGATATTTAAAAGAGAATTCATTGAAAAAAACGATATTAAATTTCCAGAAGGCATACCTGGCCAGGATTTATATTTTGTAGTAAAGAGTTTCCTAGAAGCAAATGGAATACTATTTTTAAATAACCAATTTCTGTTTAACTATAATAGAATCCGGGATTCTAAAGGAGACGAATCCATAAGTCGTGACAAAAACAAGAAAAACCTAATGGGCATGATTCAAGCCTATAAAAAAGCATATGAATTGTTGAAAAAGTACAAAAAAGTAGAATATTCCGATTTTATATTTAAAAATCATCTACAATTCTGGATGGAAGGATTCATACTAAGCAAAACCACATCTACAGAAAAAAAAGAACTTTTAGAAGAGGTAAATTGTCTATTTGAAGAATTTGAAGAATTTAACTCAACCAAACAGTATATTAACATTTTATTTAACAAAATTCATGAAAAGAAATATGATGAGGCAATATTAATTGCCGATGCATTAAAAGAAATTATAATTTCCAGTGAAAGAGAAAAATCGAAGTTAAAGAATCGATTAAAAACTGAAAAAAAGAATTTAGCGCAGATTTCTCCCATTAAAGGTTATTTAACTTACAAATCAAAAAATATCTTTTTTAGAAGTATAAATAAAGTTTTATTTAAATTAAAATTAACCAGTACAAAAGAAAAAATCAATGATACTACCTTCTCTAATTTTAACAAAGAAAATTTAAAGAAAGAAATAGTAAATTTAAACCCATTCGAAAATTTTAAAGATCTGACATTAATTCTACCCTATCGTAAAACAAATGATCCTGAAAGGGAGATGAATTTAGATATTAGTTTGAAATATTTAGGACATATAGGTATTCCCAACATAATAATATCTGAACATTCAGACATTTCCAATAAGGAGTTTTTAAAAAGAAATTATGAGGATTTATTCAAATCATTTAAAGTTTTAAATACTCCTTCCTACGGAAAACCCTTCAATTTAGCAAAATCAATAAATAACGGCGTTATTGAATCTGAAACAAAATATATTGGATATTCTGATATTGACTGTTTAACTAAAAGAAAAAATATTGCATTGTCTTTATTTTTGCTAAGAAGAAATTATGATGTTGTGCATCCCTTTAAATATCGTGTAACCGACATTATAGACAAAAATGAATTTGATAAAAAATATGATTTTAAGACTGTGAAATCTGAAGAACAAAATAGACCCTGGGCAGATGGAGGAATAGTTTTTTGGAACAAAAACTCTTTTATATCAATTGGAATGCAAAATGAGAATTTTAGTGGATGGGGTGGAGAAGATAATGAATTAATGACAAGAGCAAATCTATTCAACCTAAAAATGTACCGAATAGATGACACATTATACCACCTTTATCACCACCGGCCTCAAATTCGAACAAAAAACAACGCTGAATTACTGCGAAAGTCTAAAGAAATAAAAGATTCAAATATTGTTTTAAATGAAATTAATAAATGGCCTTGGGTGGTTGAAGCTAAAAAATCTATAAATCTTGATAAAACCTCATCCAAAGAATATTCAGATGAAAATCTAGATTCTAAAGCAGAAAGTGAACTTAATTTTTGGTTAAGGAAAAAAAATGAAGAAGGCGTTCTTAAAAATGAACACTACGAATATTTTTACACAGGATTTTTCGGTTTAGATAAAGAGTTTTTTTTTGATAAAAAAATACTTGACATTGGTTGTGGACCGAGAGGGAGTTTAGAATGGGCAGATGGTGCAAAAGAAAGAATAGGATTAGATCCTTTAGTAGATTCATACACTAACTTAGGGACAACAAAACATGAAATGAAATACGTTTGTTCAGGTAGCGAAGATATGCCTTTCCCAGATAATTATTTTGATGTTGTTTGCAGTTTTAATTCATTAGACCATCTGGACAACTTGGACAAATCCATTACCGAAATAAAACGAGTGATAAAGAAAGGAGGACTATTTTTGTTAATAAGTGATGTAAATCATGACCCTACACCCTGTGAGCCCATAGTTTTTTCTTTTGATATTATAAAAAAGTTTAAACCATTACTTTTACTAGAAGAAAAACATTTTGAAAAGATAAAACAGGGCGTATATCAAAGTTTAATTGAAAATGTTCCTTATGATCATTCTAATAAAAAGAAAAGGTATGGAATTATTACTGCAAAATTCAAAAAAACCTGATAATTCCTTTAATAAGAAATTATCAATCGGAAAATTATCTCTAAATTTATCCCTTTTTATACTTTTAATGGAAAAGAACATAAAAATTGTTTTAATATAATTACTGATATGGTGCTACTAAATATAACAACAGGGTTAAAATTTACAGTAGGGATATAGGAATACCCTAAACTATATATGACGTTAAGAGAGCAGAGGACCTAATCCTTTCATTATGCTGATAATTATTCAAAAACATTAAAAATGTCAAAAATCCAAATTAGAACCCAGTAATTCAGTACAGGTTATATGGAATAAAAAGAAAATCAAATAAAGAGGTCATAAATGCATTTTATTTTAATATCAAAAAAGGAATGTTTTAAAGATGAATATATAAACCAAGATTTATTAAATTCATCCACTGCTCCATCTTTAATATCTAGGGAAACAGTTAAGATGGAAATTTCTAATTTTATTGTTTATGTTTATCCATATGACCATATTGATCATGAAGTTCGTGATTATTCATATTACAACGACACAGGTAGGTTATTAATCTGTAATGGGCTTGTTTATATTAATAACTCTCAAAGAGATCGGGATATATGTAAATTTTTTGATGATAATACTAATTCAACCTACTTTGGAGATTATCAACTTATTTCCATAGATAAAGATGGTAATGGTTTTCTTAAAACTCCGCCTCTAAGTTTAAGACAGTTATTCTATTATGAAGACGAAAACTGCCAAGTGCTTGCAACTGAAATAAAACTAATAGTAGATGGAATACAAAAATTCAGAGAAAAAACCTTCGTTCACCATTTTGATATTGATTTTATGGAAGATTCAATTTTCAGAGAATGGAAACCCAGAAAATTCCCGAAAAATACAATTTTTAAAGAGATAAAAAGAATATTTCCCCAAGATATCAAATATTTTAATGAAGGAAGAATAATCATAGAAATAAATTCAATAGATATCCCTGAATGGTTTATTAATGCTTTTAATAAAGATAAAAATGGATTGTATGATGATTACTATAAATTCCTGTTAAATATTACAGAAAAAAGTTTAGTTAGCTTAAAACCTAACATTAAAAATATAATCATAGGACTGACTGGTGGATTTGATTCTAGATTAAACGCAGCAATACTTTCAAAAATATGTAAAAAACATCATATTCCGTTAATATCATATACTGCGGGTCGTGATAATCATCCGGATGTAATTTTAGCTAAAAAAGTGGCTAAAATTCTTAATATTCCCCATTTTCATCATATCCCCCCTAATAAGGATTTTTCCAATACTAAAAGTTATAATGATTATGCTTTAACATTTTATTTAGCTCAAGGAGATTGGAATTCAAAAGATTATATACCCAAATATTATCGTGAAATGTCATCAAGGCTTTCGCCACTAATTGATAGTAAAGTAGAACCAGCAATAGGTGCTTTCCCTGTAAATGAATCTGAAATATATCAGATAGGATTTGACGGTTATAAAAGGTATAACCAGAACAAGATACATTCTGGTTGCAGGTGGTTTGCTAGAAGAGTTATATCCCATCAAAACTTTGTTTTTCCATTATTTTTCACCGAATATGAAATGTGGTTTGCATTGCTATATGGTGAAGAGGGAAAAGAAACCTATAAAGAATTTGTTTATGAGATACTGAAACGATCAGAACCAAAATTGTTAGATATTTCATTCGTTGGAGATTTGTTACCCCAAACTGATACTGACACCTATTTAACTGAAATCGATTCTAAACACCATGATAAAGAACCATTTTTATGGGACTACAACTTTGTAAGTGAAAAATTAAAGCCGATTCTAAAGAAAAAATTTGATGAATTAACCAAAAATGAAAAATCAATTCTAAAACTTATAGGCTTAAATGAATTAGACTACTTCCTTAATGAAAATATAAATAGAATCTTGGAATTATATAACAAAAACCGAATAAATTTAAAAGAATGTTTTAAAAGATTATTAAAAGAAAAATTCTCTGGTAAATACCCCCGAAATAAAACCATGTTAAAACTGACCAAAGCAAGAGATGCATATATAACTAAAACACAAATTTTAATGGATTTTGCTGTTGTCGCTGATAAAAAATCTTTCGAAGAAATTGAAAAATATGCTTTAGAAAATGTTAATTAACTTAACGATTTAATCCTTTAGTAGATGCTAGCACTATTTTCAATAAATAATCATTTATTTAATAGGTAAAGAGGTTCAGACTATGCATTTTATTTTAATATCAAAAAAAGCTGATTTCCAAGAAAATCATGTTAATGAAAACTTTTTAAAATCTGCTTATGCACCATCCATAATTTCTAGAGAATCAGTTAAATTGGAAATTTCTAATTTTATTATTTATATTTACCCTTATGATCACATTATACCCGAATCATATAGTTATTCTTATTATGTTGACAAAGATAATCTTTTTTTATGCAATGGACTGGTTAATATAAACCGGAAAATGCGAAATCAGGATATATGTAAATTATTCGAAGAAGTTAATGAATCAGCAGATTTACATGGAGATTATCAACTTATTTCTATAGATAAAGATGGTAATGGGTTTTTTAAAACTCCGCCTCTAAGTTTAAGACAGTTATTCTATTATGAAGACGAAAACTGCCAGGTGCTTGCAACTGAAATAAAACTAATAGTAGATGGAATACAAAAATTCAGAGAAAAAACCTTCGTTCACCATTTTGATATTGATTTTATGGAAGATTCAATTTTCAGAGAATGGTCTACCCGTAAAGTTCCCCAAAAAACCATTTTTAAAGACATTGAAAGGATATTTCCAAATGATTTAATACAGTTCAGTGCCGGAAAAATTAATATTGAAAGAAAAGATTCAATTAAAGTTCCGGAATGGTTTAAAGATGAGTATAATAACAATAAAGAAAAATTATACAACGAATATTTTGAGATGTTGATGGAGTTTGTAGAATCAAATTTACTTAATATAAAACCTCATATCGAAAAGGTTACCTTAGGATTAACCGGTGGATTTGATTCCAGGTTAACCGCTGCAATACTATCAGGAATATGTAAGAAAAATGGAATACCCTTCGAGTGCCATACTTCAGGTCAAAGTAATCATCCAGACGTAGTCATAGCTAAAAAAGTAGCAAAAGTCCTTGATATTCCCCATTTCCATCATTTACTAGAAAATAATAAAAGACCTAATACAAAAACATATAATGATTATATTTTAACCTTTTACATATCTCAAGGAGACTTTAACTCTAAAGATTTTGTACCATCTTATAATAGAAAAATTACTAATCCTGCCGTATTAGCCCAGCTAGGTATGGATGCTTTTAAACGGTATACTATGGACAAAATATACTCAGGAAATCGCTGGTTTGCCCGCAGAATTTTGTTCCACAAAAACTTTTTCTTCCCCCTATTTTACACTAAATATGAAACCTGGTTGGCTATAATATACGGTGAAAATGGAGATGAATATTTCAAGGAATATATCTATGAAATATTAAAACGATCAGAACCAGAATTGCTGGAAATTCCATTTGCTGGAGATTCATTACCACAAGTAAATATAAAACCGTACTTAACCAAAGGCGATACCACCTACCATGAAAAAGAACCATTTTTATGGGATTACCCGTATGTTAGAAATAATCTTAAAATGATATTGAACCGTAAATTTGAGGAATTTGGGCCAAAAAGCAGGCTCTTTTTAAAGTTTTTAGGATTTAATGAATTAGATTATTTTTTGAATACGAAAATAAAGACCATTATTAATTTGTATCGTGAAAAAAAGATCGGTTTTACGGAATGCGTTGAAGATTTAGTTAGAGAAAGATTTACAAATAGATATCCTAAAAACAAAACATTAATGACCATGTCCAAAAATAGCGACCCATATACAACTAAATTACAAATATTAATGGATTTTGCTGTTGTCGCTGATAAAAAATCATTCGAAGAACTGGAAAAATATATGGATTTGGAAGAAAACTAAATAATTTTTAATAATGAGTATTTTTATTAAGCATATTATTCTGTAATATCCATTAACATGATGAAAAATGAATCTTTCAGTTTTTGGAGTTTATAAAACAATTAAATTATGGATAGGGCTATTTATATAAATTAGATACAGAATAAAAGATACTTTATATTATCTTATCAAATCTCAATTATAACTCAAAATATTTTTGACTACTTGGAAAAAATTAAGGTTTCCCCACTAATTTATAATTTTATTCAATCATAAATCCATAGAAGATCTTGTATGAAAAGAGAAAAATTTATTGATTTAAAAAAAATCAAAAAACATTTAAGACTATTTAAAAATGAGTTAGATGACTATTTTAAATTAACGCAATACCAGCTAAACTCCATAAAATTAAAGTTATCAAATTTTACATTGTTTAATAATGATAAAGAAATCGGATTGCCTGGGAAAAAGAATATTTCAAAAGATCATCCCAAAATTGCTTTTGTAGTAACAGAATGTGATGATAATAGTTCAGCAGGTGACTATTTCACTGCAATGGAATTGGGAGAAGCCTTAAAAACGTATGGATGGGAAATAACTTTCTTACCCCGGAAAGGATCCGGTTATTGGTATGCTGTAGATGAAAATGTAGATGTAGTTATATCTCTACTAGATTCATATGACCCCAGAAAAATTAAAACTTCTAATAAATCTTTAATTAAAATTGCATGGCTTCGAAACTGGTTTGATAGATGGGTTTCTAACCCGGGATTCTCAGAATATAATATTATTTTTGCCAATAGTAATATTGCCTGTAACTATGTAAAAGGTGAAACTAATAAAGAATGTTATTTATTACCCATAGCCACCAATACTTCCAGATTTAATAACAAAATATCGCCGAGGAAAGAATATGAAAGTGATTACTGTTTTACAGGTAGTTACTGGGATGATCCCCGGGATATAATTGAGATGCTAGATCCTGAAAGTTTGAGATATAATTTTAAATTATATGGGAAAAATTGGAATAAAATAAATAAGTTTAAAAAATACTACCAAGGATTTATTGACTATTCAAAAATTCCAGAAGTTTACGCCTCTACAAAAATCGTTATTGATGATGCTAATAGAGTTACAAAAGATTATGGGGCAGTTAATAGTCGAGTTTTTGATGCTATAGCCAGCAACGCATTGGTGATAACCAACGGAGAGAAAGGAGCAAAAGAGACTTTTAAGGGTAAATTACCATATTTTACCAGTAAAGAAGAATTAAATAACTTAATTGAATATTATTTAAATAACGAAAAAGAAAGAATAGAAAAAATTAAAGAATTGAATGAATTTGTACTGAAAAATCACACTTACCACAACAGAGCTTATATCATTAAAAAAAGGTTAGAGAATTATCGTTTATCATCTAAATTTTAAATTTTCTGATAACTCATAGAAATACAAATATATACCATAATAAACAGTAAGATTTTAATTAATTGACATATAAAGAATATAGAAAATTATTTATTATAATCAAAAATATGCTATCTACTAATTATTAGAAAATGGAGCAAATGATAATGAAGGAAAAGAATAACAGTCTTAAGTCTGTTACAATCAAATTCAAGGTTTTATTAATCAAAGTTTTAAGAAAAATAAAAGTTAAAATTTGTAAATTTAAAAGTGAAACTCCTAATTTTCATGATTTTGATGAGTTTCTTGCCTATTCTAAACTTTCACCAGTAATAAATGCCCCGTTCAAAGAAGAAGATAAAAGATGTTTTGCCCTAATGGAAAACGTGGGTAAATACTTAATAAAAAAGGGATTAAAATCAGAAAAATCAATAATAGTATCCATAATAATGCCCGTGCACAACCGTGCCGATACACTACAAAGTGCTATAGATTCTGTACTTAAACAGACTTACAAAAATTTTGAATTAATTATTATAGATGACGGTAGTAATGATGGCACAACAGAATTACTAGAAAGTATCTCAAATACTAAAATTAAAATAATAAAAAATAAAACCTGTCAAGGTGTTTCCCACGCCAGAAATAGGGGTTTAGGAGTAGCTAAAGGAGAATACATAGCTTATTTAGATTCTGATAATACGTGGGAACCAGGTTATATAGCAGCAATGGTGGGTGCATTTAATGAAATACCAGATGCAGACGCTGTTTATGGTGGTCAACTATTATACCGGGGGGAAGAAGAACATCCATTCGCTGTTCGTTTTGGTAGTTTCAATATTTCATTACTTCAAAATAGAAATTACATCGACATAAACACTTTTTGCCACAAAAAGGAAGTATATGATAAATTAGGGGGTTTTGATGAAACTTTGAAACGTTATGTCGATTGGGATTTGATAATGCGCATTACTGAAAAATTTGAAATATACTCCGTACCCACCCTTCTGTCCAATTATTATTATGAAAAAGCTAAAAATACGATAACAAATGACACCGGTTTAGTTACTCATCTAAAATCTTTACGTGAAAAACAACAAGAAAGAAGGCTAAAATCATATAAGAGAGCCTTTCAAATGGATTTACCATCACACAAAGTGAGTATTATCATTCCCAGTTATGAATCCCTTACTGATCTTAAAGAATGTATTGAATCAATTCTGAATCTAGACCCAAGTGATTGGCTAGAGATTATAGTGGTAGATAACGCCTCAAGCCAGCCCATAGTTGATTACCTCTCCAAAATGGAAAATGAGGGTAAGATAAAACTTATTTTGAATAATATCAATTATGGATTCAGTTATGCTGTGAATCAAGGAATTTCAATTGCCAATCTTGGAAATGATATAATTATACTAAACAACGATGCTATTATCACACCTGGAGCCATAGAGAGTATGCAAAAAAGTGCCTATGAATTACCAGAGTGTGGAATAATTATACCACAGCAAATTCTTCCTCCAGAAACCAAAACCATTAATACACATGTTCCCCATGCCTACGCTAGTTATGAATGTGATGTCAGCCTTTCAACTCACCATAAAAACATTATTAATGTGCCAATTTTCCATTCAGGAAAGAATGTTGAATTGAAATTTGCACCATTTTTCTGTGCATATATAAAAAGAAAAGTATTAGATGAATCAAAAGGACTTGATGCCGAATATGGACGTCATTATCGCTCAGATCGTATATTATGTGATTATACCCGACATTTAATGAAACTGAAAATTTACTACGTATCTGATGCTATTGTCTATCATAAACTACAGAAATCAACTGATCAGCTTCGAAAAAAAACCCAGAGTAATGCAGATTTTGATATAATGTTTCATAAAAATCAGTGGGGATTAAAGCAGAGAAAAAAACTTGGATATAGAAAAGCCCCATGGGATACCTAAAAACATTAGGATAGATAATTTGATGGATTACTTAAAATTAATGGGTCTGTGCCAGTTGATTTATGTTAATTCTGAATTATTCTATTTTTTTAATTGTTAAATTAAATGATAGTAATCATTGCAAATATTAATAAATGATTGGGACTAATTAATTACGTTAATTGAAATCTTAAAAAAAATATTTATGTACAAAATTCAAAAATTATGATTACCTTTAAATTTTACAAACTAAAAATTTTTTAAATTATTAAATGCCGTTATTGCCTGATAAAAGCTGATATTTTTAATTTAAGTGATACTATGAAAATTACAGTCATTGGAACCGGTTATGTTGGATTAGTAACAGGGACTTGTTTTTCAGAAATGGGAAATATAGTTTATTGTGTTGATATTGATAATACTAAAATTGAAAATCTGAAAAATGGGATCATACCAATTTACGAACCAGGACTAGAAGAATTAGTCAAAAAAAATTATGAAAATGGAAATCTCAACTTTACCACTGATTTAAGTGAAGGTATAGATAACACTGACATCTGTTTCATTGCTGTTGGGACTCCTATGGATGAGGATGGAAGTGCTGACCTACAATATGTATTATCTGCAGCTCAAGAAATAGGAAAGGTAGTATCTCACAAGATTATCGTGGTTAATAAATCAACTGTCCCTGTGGGGACTGCTGATAAAGTAAAAGAAACTATAAATAATGAATTAAAAAAGAGGGATGTTAATCACGAAGTGCACGTAGTATCCAATCCTGAATTTTTAAAAGAAGGAGCTGCAGTTGAAGATTTTATGCACCCTGATAGGGTGGTTATAGGTTCTGATAATAAAGAAGTTATAGATATTCTTAAAGAGTTATACACTCCTTTTACCCTCAATCATGAAAGATTTATAATTATGGACATACGCAGTGCAGAAATGACTAAGTACGCCTCTAATGCTATGTTAGCAACTCGTATCTCATTCATGAATGAAATGGCCAATATATGTGAGAGAATTGGTGCAGATATTAATAATGTGCGATTAGGGATAGGTAGTGACAGTCGAATAGGCTACAGTTTTTTATATGCCGGCTGTGGATATGGAGGGAGCTGTTTTCCTAAAGATGTTCAGGCACTAATTAAAACTGCCCACGACAATGGCTATGATTCCAAAATACTCAAAGAAGTTGAATCTGTGAATAATGAACAAAAAATTGTCCTTGTAAATAAAATAATTAAAAGATTTGGAGATGATTTATCTGGATTAACCTTCGCTTTATGGGGATTGTCTTTTAAACCAGAAACTGACGACATGCGGGAAGCACCTTCGGTGGTAATTGTAAACAAATTAACTGAACTAGGTGCAAAAATTAATGCGTATGACCCTCAAGCAATGGAAATTGCTGGGAACTATTACTTTAAAGATAAGAGTAATATACAGTTTTCAGATAATAAATATGATGCAGTAAATAATGTAGATGCCTTAATTCTAGTAACTGAATGGAAAGAATTCAGAAGCCCTGACTTCGAGGAAATAGATAAAAAAATGAAAAATAAGATTATCTTTGATGGAAGAAATCAATACCATAAGGATTCTCTAAAAAAAATGGGATTTGAATATCATCAGATTGGAAACTCTGACTCATAGAGTTTGAATTGTATGTCAAATTATTAAATATAATTTAAAGATTATTTTAGTGGAATAACTATGATATTAAGTGACAGAATGCAGCACCGATTTTTTATCAATTTTAATAAATATAAATATCTACTTACCGAACTTGTAAAAAGAGATATAAAGATTAAATATCGAAGATCTGTGCTGGGAATATTCTGGAGTTTTTTACAACCATTATTAACCATGATAGTTTTAACTATAGTATTTTCAACTCTTTTCGGTGGGAGAATAGAAAACTATCCCGTATACTTATTAACTGGACGTTTAGTATTCGATTTCTATGCACAAGGAAGTAAAACTGCTATGAATTCTATTAAAAGTAATGCGGCTATTATTAAAAAGGTATATGTTCCTAAATATATGTATACCTTGGGTTCGGTTCTTTCTAACTTTGTTACATTTGGACTCTCATTAGTAGTGCTTATAATGGTAATGGTAGCCACTCAGGCTGATTTTACTATATATATATCCCTTGCCATCATACCTATCATTTTACTATTTATGTTTACATTAGGTGCCGGTCTTTTGCTGTCTACAATTTCCGTATTTTTCAGGGATATGGAGCATTTATATGGGATTTTTATAACTCTTTTAATGTATGGAAGTGCAATTTTTTACCCGATAGATATCATACCTGAAAATTTCCGTTTTTTATTTGAGATAAATCCAATATATGTAATTATCACATTATTCAGAGACTCATTTTATTATGGAAAAATATACGATCCAAAATCGTTATTATTTGCAACTTTCTCAGCTGTTGTGATCCTTATACTGGGAATATATCTTTTTTACAAATATCAAGACAAATTTATACTATACATCTAAAACTAAGAGAATTAATATTAGGTGATGATTTGGAAAAAACCGTTATCAAAGTTGACAATATTGGAATGGAATTTAATTTAAGTGCAGAGAAGGTAGATAATCTTAAAGAGTATGTTATTAAATTTTTAAAGCGAGAACTTTTATTTCAAGAGTTTTGGGCCCTTAAAAATGTTTCCTTTGAAGTAGAGAAAGGTGATAGAGTTGGAATAATCGGATTAAATGGAGCCGGTAAAAGTACTCTTCTGAAAATTATTTCAGGCGTTATGAAACCTAGCCAGGGCACTGTGGAGATAAAAGGTAGAATTGTACCTTTATTAGAGCTGGGAGCGGGTTTTGATAACGATTACACCGGAAAAGAAAACATATTTCTAAATGGTGCCATTTTAGGATATTCTAAAGAATTTTTAGAAGAGAAGTATGATGAAATTGTTGAGTTTTCTGAAATAAAACAATTTATCAATGTACCAATTAAGAACTATTCATCAGGAATGAGAGCAAGATTAGGTTTTTCCATAGCTACCATGGTAGAACCAGATATACTTGTTTTAGATGAAGTATTATCCGTAGGAGATTCTAAATTTAGAGAGAAAAGTGAGAATAGAATAATGTCACTGTTTGACAAAGGTATTACGGTTTTATTTGTATCTCATTCTATAGACCAGGTTAAAAAACTTTGTAATAAGGCAATTTGGCTTGAAAAGGGAGAAATAAAGATGCAAGGAGATGTAGAAGAAGTTTGTGATGCATATGAAGAATCATGAAAAAATAATCTATGATTCTTAAATCTCTTTTAATTAATTTGTCCTAATTTCAAATAAAATAAAGCCTAATTTTATTTAACAAATTATCAAAAATCTTATTCTACTTAAAAAATAATGTTTAAAAGACTTTAATTATATGTGTCTTTTCACATACCATTAGATTTTTAATAAAAAAGAATAGTACCTAATATGAGTATACTCACATTCTTAAATTTTTTAAACCCATTAAATCATATAAATCCAATATTTCCAAGGTAAACTTTATGGTTGATAAAAACAAAATTACCGCAGTAATTACTAATTATAATGGAAAATACTTCTTGAAAGAGTGTTTAAACTCTATCAAAAATCAGGATTTTCCTTATTTTGATGTTATTATTGTTGACAATGCATCCACTGATGGAAGTGTTGAATATATTGAAAAATATTATCCAGAAATCATTTTGATAAAAAACAATAAAAATTTAGGTTTTCCTGCAGCAGTTAATTTAGGAATCAATAATTCTTCAGCAGAATATATCTTCATTCTCAATAACGACACTGAATTAGAATCTAAATGTATGTCCAATCTTTATGAATGTATCCAAAAAGACGAATCAATCTTTGCAGTTACATCTAAAATGATCCAGTATTATGATCGGGCAAAAATGGATGATGCAGGGGATGAATACACCATTCTCGGCTGGACTAAAAGGGTAGGTTATGGAAAATCTCCTGATCAATACAGCAAAGAAAGAGAAACTTTCAGTGCCTGTGCTGGTGCTTCACTCTACAGAAGAAGTATCTTAGACGAAATAGGCTACTTTGATGAGAATTTTTTTGCATATCTAGAGGATGTGGATATAAGTTACCGGGCCCGTATAAATGGCTATAAATGTGTATACTGTCCGGAAGCAGTTGTCTACCATGTGGGCAGTGGGAGCAGTGGAAGTAGATATAATGAGTTTAAGATTAAACTTGCTGCCCGTAATAATGTTTATCTTCCATATAAAAATATGCCATGGCCCCAATTTGCTTTTAATTTTATTTTTCTTTTATTGGGCTATTTTATTAAATATATATTCTTTTTAAGAAAGGGATATTCATCTATTTACATTAAAAGTTTAAAAGATGGATTTAACACCTTAAATAACGTAAACAAAGTGAAATATAATCATAAACATTTTAAAAATTATTTAGAAATTGAATGGTTGCTCATTAAAAATACTTTGAAATTCATTTTTTTCTAAGTAATTATTTCAATGATAATAACGATATAAGTTGGTTAACTTATGATAAGAGACATTAAAATTGATAATCTTAGAGGTTTAGCTATATTTCTTGTTGTTTTAGGACATTTCTATGAAAAAACAACAATAGTTTCCCATAGTCTTTCTCCTTTAATTTTTATTAGTATAGTTTTTATTCGCATGCCCCTTTTTGTTTTTATAAGTGGTTATTTATCCAAAATTGGTCCCGAAAATACTGTGAAAGCATTTAAGAATATTCTTATCCCTTATTTTTTATTTAATATAATGTGGATAATCACAGACTTCATAGTAGATGGAAAGTTATCATTATCCTCATTCATTATTCCTGGGCCTGGTTTATGGTATCTTATGAGCTTATTTTTGTGGAGAAGTTTTTTGCCAGCTATCGACAAACTAAAATACCCTATATTTATCAGTATTCTCGTTGCTCTTTTTGCATCTACCTGGAATGGACTAAATGACTATTTTTCACTTTCAAGAGCTGTGCTCTATTTACCAATGTTTTTATTTGGATTTTATTTTAATGAGATAAGAGAAAGTTTATATTTCCAGAAGATTAAAGAAAAAATCAATTTTAAAAATAAGTATATCTCCCTAATAATCTTAATAACATTATTAATAGGATGCGTTCTATTTTTTGGATCACAAAAGGCATCCATATTAGCTTTCACATGGCCCTACAATATTGTAGGAGTAGGCAATTTAAAAGGAATGGTTTTATTAGCCTTCGCCTATATATCCCGAATGAGCATTATAATTGTTTTATTCTATCTAATGACAAGTAGAAAAACACTATTAACCAAGATTGGTAAAAATTCACTTCCAATATACATTTTCCACTTTTATTTCCTCTTTTATTTACCTCCAATACTTGAATATTTAGGTCTTGGTTTTGTATTTGAAAATCTTTATTTATCCATAATTTACGTGTTTGTGGCAACGATTTCTGTTTTATATGTTTTATCTAGGAATATTACGAACAAAGGAGTAAATTATGCTATTGATACATTTAGAAATATTATAATAAAAAAAGATGTTGATAAAGTGTTAAAAGAAGGACACAATTAAAAAATGATTAATGAGAGTAGTAAAATCAAATCTTATCCAATTAAATTAGCGTTTTTTAGAAAAACCATTCTATTTTTTAATAAATAATTTTTAAATACTAAAAAGTGATAATTTAAAGAGATATGAATAATAGATAAAATTATGTTAGATGCAAGGAGAATTATAATGGATTTATCAATTATCATCGTAAACTACCGCACCTATCATCTAACTAAACAGGCCATAGAATCGGTTATCAGAAAAGATCATCCCTTTAGTTATGAAATATTTCTGGTGGACAATGCATCTGGTGATGGCAGCCTTAAAAAACTACAAAAAGACTTTCGAGAGGAAAGAGATAATGGTTTGATAAGGTTTATAGCCAATAAAGAAAATAAGGGTTTTGCCTACGCAAATAATGTTGCTCTAACAAAATCAAAAGCTGAATATGTTTTATTACTCAATTCTGACACAGTAATTGTAGATGCTTGCCTGGAGAAATGTCTAAATTATATGCAGAAAGATGATAAAATTGGTGCACTTGGATGTAAAGTGGTTTTACCTGACGGCACTCTTGATAAGGCTTGTCGACGAAGTTTTCCCGACATAAATGTATCATTTTATCATATGAGTGGTCTTTCCCGTCTTTTCCCAAAAAGTAAACAATTTGGGAAGTATAATCTTACCTACATGGATGAAAATGAGACATATGAGATTGAATGTTTAGTAGGAGCATTCATGTTGGTTAGATGCAAAGTCATTAAACAAATAGGCCTTATGGATGAAAGATTCTTTATGTATGGTGAAGATATTGACTGGTGCTATCGTATTAAATCTGCAGGGTGGAAAATAGTCTACTACTCAGATGCTGAAATAATCCATTATAAAGGAGCAAGTAGTAATATAAAAGAAAAGCCTAAACTCATTTATGAATTCTATAGAGCAATGTATATATTTTATAATAAACACTATAAACATAAGTATCCATGGATTGTAACAGTTTTTGTTTATATTGGAATAAAGTTGAACTGTAAAATAAAGCTGTTCTTAAATAAATTAAAGAAAAAAAGTTATTAACAGTTATGTATGCACTCTAATTGAACATAACTAAGAGTTTAATTTTTAAATATTAGATAATATGGTGTAGAAATGATCCGGCAAAATCAAAGTTTTTTTAACGTTATAATGATTTTTCTTGATATGTTAGTCATAACCTTTTCTTTGATTCTCGCCTGGTACATACGCTTTGAAACCGATTTATTAGGTTTTGGGCACGGTACTTGGGGATTCGATCACTACATGTCACCCCTTTTAATTATTTTACCCATGTATTTATTATTATACTATATCTTCGGTTTATATACACCGCAAAGAACTAAAAAAAGCATTAGATCAGAACTATTTCAGATTATAAAGGTTAATATTATTGGATTGTTAGTTCTGGTGGCATTATTATTTGTATTGAATTTAACAGATTATTCACGATTCTTATTGGCCATGTTTGCCATTTTTAGCATTGGCTTTTCCACGTTGGAGAGATATACCATTAGACAGGGTCTTCAATACATCCGCAGCAAAGGTTATAACCTCAAACACATATTAGTGGTTGGAGCAGGAGATCTTGGAGAAAAATTTGCCAATAAACTAATGGAAAATGATTATGTAGGCTATGAAATAATTGGATTTTTAGATGATAACATTGAAAAAGGCCAAAAAGTAGTAAATTCTGAAATAATTGGAAAAATTATAGACTTGGAGCCTTTACTTCTAACAAAAGAAATTGATCGGGTGATTATAACCCTATCTCCTCGGCATCGCAGTCTTTTAGAAGCCATAGTTGATCTATGTGAGAAACACGGTGTAAAAGCTGACATTATACCTGATTATTACCGCTATTTCCGTTCCAAACCATATATTGATATGATCGATGATATTCCTCTCATGAATATTCGACGGGTACCACTGGATAATTCTTATAACATGGCTATTAAGCGAATTTTAGATACCGGAGTTGCCATACTGGCCATAATCATCACTTCCCCTATTATGATCATTACTGCTGTTATAATCAAAATAACTTCTCCCGGACCGATTATATACAAACAGGAAAGGGTAGGACTTGATAGAAAAAATTTCATGATGTATAAATTCCGCAGTATGAAAGTGCAGGATGAGGAAGAAGAAAAATTCCAGTGGACTACTGAGGATGATCCCCGTAAAACCAGATTTGGTTCTTTTATAAGGAGAACCAGTATTGACGAACTGCCCCAATTTTTTAACATTTTAAAGGGAGATATGAGCCTTATTGGCCCCCGGCCAGAACGGCCCCATTTTGTGGAGAAATTCAGGGAGGAAATTCCAAAATATATGATTAAACATCATGTGCGTCCGGGAATGACTGGCTGGGCTCAGGTGAATGGTTGGAGGGGAGATACCTCCATCGAGAAAAGGATAGACTATGACATGTACTACGTGGAAAACTGGACCCTGATGCTGGATTTAAAAATATTTTTCATGACCTTCAGGACAGGATTTACTGATAAACATGCATATTAAAGCTTTATTTTTTATTAAACTATGAATATTAAATTATAAACGAGAATTCAAAATAGAGAAAATAATTCAAAATAGAGAAAATTTTATAACCCTTCTAAAAGCTTTTGAAACTAAAATACTAGTTTTTAAGAATCATCCATGAAAAATATTCCTTAATTCTTGCATATTCATTTCAATGAAAGTTTTTGTCTGGGGATCTGCCAGTATTTTCAACTGTTTCTTTTGAGTTTGTTGATACGCCTTATTTAATATATCCTGGATTTCATCTACAGACATGTTCATGACTGTATTAAGTTTAACCATGTCTTTATTAGACATTTTATCTTTATAGCCTTCTATCTGGCCTTGAAATGTTTTAACCAGATTTTTATTTTTGGATACCCATCTTTTCAATAAAAAGGATGGAATTTTTGTAAAGGTATCCATTGCATCAACAACATCTTTTTCAGTGATACTCACTTCCTCTGATTCCATTTTTTAAACTTCCTTAACTTAATATAAATAAAAACCAGATGTACTATTTTTTGATTAAATTAGTTTTAACTATCTCATTTAATATTCTGAACTCTGCCCGGAATTCTTCCAGTTTAGTTAGAGATTCTCTGAATGTTTCCCTAGATTCTGGTTTAGATTTTTGAACTAGTCTTAAATATTCCTGGTTGTAGACAATTACCTCCTGAAATTTTACCATAAGATTCATTATCCTCCGGTGCAAACTATCGCAATTAAAAGGAGGATTTAACTTTTCGTATTCAAAAAAAATTGATTCAATATCTTTTCGAAGGATGTCCAGTTTCCAGTAAGCAGTTTCAGGATTAATATTCTGATTAGATTCCTTTTCAATAATTTGCATTAGGGATAGTAGATTTTCACTGGTTTTCTGCAGGGTTTTCCTGCTTTTTTTTAGAAACTGTTTCCGGGTCATTCCAAATATTAAGATACCCCCATGAATTTTAACAGATATTAACTATTTTAAGATAAAAGGTTGGATTGTGTATAATAATTATCTTTTCTAGCCTTTATCTATAAATAATTAGAGGACTTTATCCTGCCTTTTTTATTCCGCTTCTACTAGATCTAAAGCCCATGATCTTACCTCATCCCAATCTCTCATATCATAGGGCTTTGTGGTATCTATACCTTTTTCTTCCAAATCTTTTTTTACCATCTTCATTATGAGCTTATCCATTAAGCCATATTTGGCATTAGGGTCTATTACTCCTCCAAAGAGTCCCATGGCCACTGGTGGATTGATAAGATATTTATCTGCTATATTATCCAAATATTTCTCTTGGGCTTCTTTATATTGTTTTTCATCGTCGCGTGTTGCTCCACATACCACAAATAGAGCTACTTTCCTAGTTGAAAGAGTGTCTTTATTTTTTTCAAGGAATTTTAATGACTCTTTGGTCCAGGAACCCATCTTGATCCCGCTTCCAGCTACAACTAAATCGTAGGAAGATATTTCAGTACCTTTCATCTCTTTAACATCAAAAATATCTACTTCAACGCCCTTATCTTTTAAAATTTTTCCTATTTCTTCTGCAATTTCAGAGGTTGACCCGTATCTTGTTCCATATACTATTAAAGCTTTCATTTTATTGCCCCCTAATTTTAATTTAATATCCAATTCAGTATTGAACTTTTTATTTTAAGATTTTTTATATTCTTCATATAAATTTAAAGATAATTTTTCCAGTTTATACATGATTTCAAATAGATTTTTTACTTCTTCATCATTTAAACCGTTAAACAATGATTCTATGGCCTTTAAATCTTTTTCTCTTCGATTTTCCCAGAAATTGTGGTGTTCTTCGGTTAATTTTAGTCTTAATATCCGTCGGTTTTCTGGATCACGTTCTATTTTCAGTAAACCCCGATTTTCTAGACGGGTGGCTAATTGTTTCACATTCTGGTGAGTGGTACTCATGGCTTGGGCCATTTCCTCCATGGAAGGATCATGAGTAAAGGCCGTTCCCAGAATTACCAGCATTAACCATTGTTTAGTGGTTATGTTATCTTCCATGAACTCTTTATTAATTATGTAACCCCATCGCTGTTGAACTAGAAATAATACCACTAATATATATTTTTCCATGCCCAACCTTTCTCCTACACCGTGTTCTTCCTTAATTACATCTGAATCTTTCATTAATTTAACCTCTTAATTGGATGAAATTGGATCAGTCTAATTTTTCATTGATATTATTATAGAAGGTCACTGCAATAATAATTCCCACTACAGTTAAAAATACAAAGAAAATTACTTGACCTATGGCCACTGTTACTCCACTTGAAACCATGAATAGTACCATGGAAAGTATTGCTGTTCCTATAAGAGATGCTTTTATGACCAATATTGAAGCTAATACATATCCCCACGCATAACCTTTTATTAAAAGATATCCCACTACAATTGTGGCAGGAAAAACGATAGCTAAATCCAGTGCCTGAATTACCAGTGTTGTATAACTTTCCAGTGCTGCTGGGGCTATTCCAGTTAGTTGTGATTCAACTATCATAGAAAGCCACATGCCAGCCAGCATCAATCCGGCAATAATAAGAAAAATTGCAGTTATTTTGTTGATTAATCTTGGGGAGAAGCTTTCCTTGATTTTTTTTATGTTCATTGATAATAATTCTCCCATAAATGTATAGATAGATAAGGCAAATAAGGCCACATAAACCAGGAATAATTGGTTGAAAGATGCTGCAAATGACATTGAAGCATAGGTGTAGATGAAATAAAACATAATTCCCATCCACATCAAACGCCCCCTTAATGAGTCTCTGGCAATTAAATACAATGATGTCAGTAGAAGAGGGATAACTATTATTAAGGTGATTAGATCCTGTCCCATCATTTGGGCAGTTATTGAAACTGTGTCACTTTGATACAAATTTTTCCAGAATAATCCCGATATGTTGGCAATTGCTGCTAAGACAGCTATTGCAATTGAATTTATGTATATTATTTTCGTGTCCATTCTTCTCACAACCTATTGGTAATATATTACTTATTTAGGTAATATATTACATGTTCTATATATAATTTACTACCACTAAAAATCATTTAAAAAAAAATTAAAAAGCCTAAAAATGGTTTACAATTAGCAATTAAAGCATTATAGACTAATTTTTTAAATATTACTCATGACCCGAAACAATATCTGGAATATAATTTTTCTTTAAACTATCAATATATTTCCAGGCCCAACCATAAGCTAAGAGACTACCACAAAGCCCTCCTACCACTATACCCCACCAAACTCCTTGAGGCCCTAAATTTAAAACCATGGCGAAAAGGTATGAAAATACGGAAATGAAAGCTACTTCCCTAATAATAGTTAAAATTAGGGAGGTAATGCCTTTACCTACTGCCTGGAATATGGAGCTGGCCATTATCCCCAATGGGACCACCACATAAAATAGGCACATTACCCTTAATAGATCATCGATAGTAGAAGCTAGTACTGCACTTTGTGATGAATAGGTGAAGATAACTGCAATGTTTGTGGCGAAAATATAGGTTATGACACTTGTAACCACTCCAATTATAATACCAAGTTTAACTGAGTAATTAAGAGAGATAGAAAGATTTTCATAATTTTTAGCCCCAAAAGATGCTCCTCCAACAGTAACTGCCGCCGTACCAATTCCAATGGCCGGAATCAACGCTATCATAACCACTCTCCAGCCAGCAGTATATACGGCTACTGCATCAGGTCCACCAGTTAAAACTAGTATAATATTCAAAACTATTCCCAGTACAGACATAACAAAAGACTCTGCACTGGCCGGCATTCCCACCATTAAAATGTCTTTAACCACATTCCAGCTGGCTTTAAAGTCCTCTCTGGAGAATGATACATAGGTGTCTCTTTTCAATAATATCCAATAAAGAAGGATAAATGTTGCTAGGGCCGAGGATAATATGGTGGCCCATGCTGCTCCAGCAATACCTAATTTAAAGTAGTATATGAATACAGGATCCAGTACCATGTTTAGGATGGATGTGGCAGCCATTGCATACATGGCCCTTTTCACATCTCCTTCAGCCCGAAGAATTCCTGAAGCAACACTGGAGACTATTAAAAAGATTAATCCACCAAACACAATTTGTCCATATATAAGAGCTAAGTTTAGAGTGGAACCCGCACCAATTACCCTTAAAATATCCTGGAGAAATATAATGGTAAAGACGGTTAAGATACCCGAGATAATCAGGGCAATCAATACCGAGTGCATGGCGGCATTATCTGCACCTTTCTTATTTTTGGCACCTATACACCGGGCTATTAATGATGCTGCGCCGGCCCCTAAGCCATTTCCAAGACCAATTACAATCATAAAGACCGGAGTTATAAAACCTAACGCCGCAAGACTATCTGGACCTAAACCAGCTACCCATATACTATCAGCCAAGTTATAGGCCATTAAAAGCAGCATGGACATTATCATCGGAATAGATAAGTTACGAATTGCTTTTTTAGGATCCCCAGTTATTAATGATATCCTTTCAGTGATATTATGATTCAATGATTTATTATTAGTTTTAGAGGAATTATCTGATCTCATTATATTATTACACCAATTATTTTTGTTTTTTAACATTTATTGAATTGCTTTAATTAATATATGCTTTTAAAACAAGTCTATATATCTTTTTATTATTAAGTTTAAGTTATTTAAGTTCTTATTATAAGATATTTTTTACACTTGAAGTGTACCTCTAATTTCCTCACACAACAACCCTAACCACATGTTCATAATATGAGATATTTTTTACACTTGAAGTGTACGTCTAATTTATTCATATAGTAATATCAATAAATTTGTTTTTAGTACAATAAATCAGAATCCCTGAAATTCCTATCAAAAATTAAATCCGAAGATAATATATAACAACTATATTCACTATTAACATGAAATTCAATGAAGCCAGTAAATCACCTTCAATAGTGAAAAAGGCCATCATTACTTTCATAATTTTAAATTTTGTATTAAGCAGTATCTTCCATTTTTTCATAATATCCTTTGGATCATTAAATGCCATGGGAGGCCTTTATACATTTCTATTAATGTGGTGTCCAACCATAGCTGCTATAATAACTTCTTTCATATTTTTCAAGAGTATAAAAGAATTTGGATGGAAACCCTGGGAAAATAAAGTATCTTATTGCCGCTTACACAATACCCATAATCTATATTACAATTGCCTATGGAATATTTTGGGTTTTAGATCTTGGAGTATTCACAGGGAATATTCCAGCTAATATAATAGTATTTATTGTTATGGGTACCGTTTTGTCTATAATGTTTGCATTGGAAGAAGAAATCAGTGGAGAGGTTTTTTAGTTCCCCAAATAGCCAAAATTACCACTTTCAATTATGTTGTTTTAATTAGCGGAGCAATATGGGCTCTGTGGCACTTCCCCATCATAATATTCGGCTCTTACACTACAGGAACACCATTATGGTATTCATTACCTATCTTTACGTTAGGTATACTGGGAAGTAGTATAATCCTCGCCTGGTTCAGACTGAAATCAGGGAGTTTATGGCCAGCAGTACTTCTACATGCCAGTCATGATTTTTATTTAGGAAACATGTTTGTTCCCTTAACCCGTGGAACTTTAAGCCACTAGCTGGTAGGAGAAACGGGAATACTATTACTTGGAGTTCTTTTAGCTTTTGCTCTCATTTTCTGGAAAATGAGAGATAAACTACCAAATACCCTAATTAGTGGAGCAGAAAGATGAAGTTATGCCCATACTGTGGGAAAGACCAGAAATATAAAATTACACTGCATAATATAAGAAAAGGCTAGTTTGAGTACATTTTGACTTGTAATAAAAAGTATTTAGATAGAGGAGTATTAAAATAATTTAAAAATTAAATTTAAAAATAGTTGAAGTGAATATTTCAGATATGGAAACCAAACATTGATTTACGTTTTCAGCGTATCAATACTTGATGGTGGAGAAGCTAAAGCATTAATAACCTGCCTTGATCTAACCTGGGACTGAATATAACATCTTGTTGCTTTTGAAAACTCATAAACAGTGTTATTTGATCTGATTACTTTTTCACCTTGTTCAAATTGAGTTTCAGCACTTTCTATTAATTCTAACAAAGAATCACGTGCCTGGTCAGATTTTTCTAATTTTTGAAGTTCCTCTTTAGAAAGTTTAATATCTTTTACTGCCTTATTCCGGGCATATTCCATGACTGCCTTAGGGGAAGAATCTAACTTAATTTCCCAGAATGCATTTGTTTCATTGTAAATAGGAATTGCGCTGGTAGGCATCATGGGTGCCAGACCTCTTTTTGCTGGACCTGTGCACAAACAATAAATGCCTTCACTAGGTTTGGTAACCACAGTCATTGCGTTGGAAGCATGGCCCGTGGATATTTCACCCCACCTGCCCGTTTTAGTGTACTCTTTTACTATTTTATCCCATTTACCCTGAGGAATTGTGCCCCCATTCTGGTAGATCATCTTCATGAAATCTAAATCGACATTACCCCATCCTCGACTCATCATTTCATAAAAATACTTATTTCTCTCGCAACTGTTAGTATAGGCAAACATCATCCCTTTTTTTAAAAGATCACCCTCATTTAAACGACCAGTGAAATATGCAAAAAATAAACTTAATGACTTGGTCATGCCCACTGGTTTTATGGGCCTCCATCCTCCGTGCTCATCCCACATCCACTCCTCTTCATATTCACTCATCCACTCTGATTTTATTGCTTTAGGGTGACAGGTACTGTTATTAGCATAAATAAAATCATTTTCACCCAGTATACCAGATTCTCTAATTGCTTTCGGCTCTTTCCTCCCCTCAATGATATATGTATAACTACCATCTGCATAGAATCCTCCCACTGTTGCCTGATCCCCCCAACCAATATCTCCGATGGGCCAGGAAAGTTCCATTTCTTTAGCCTGTTTAGCATTATCGCAATATCTTAAACAGTGGATAACTGAAGCAGCTCTCCTTAAACCATATCCCCAATATTTTCTAGGTTCTAAAAATTTCGGCCCGCCACCGTGATGAACGTATATTAATCCTTTATCATTCATGGCTGGATGTCCAAAGAAATATACCTCTCCAGCGCCAGGAATTTCTCCTGTGGCTCCAAATGGACTGTAGATAAAGTTATTTCCCTCTTCAGGAAAACCAATAATTGTCACCTGATAACCTAATTCATGGTCCCCAGTGGAACCTGTGACTAATTTTCCGTCTTTTGTTGCCTCACCCCAGGCAGCAACACCAGAACAAGCAAGAGGAGGTATTTCAGGTAATCCTCCCGTATCCAGAAAATCCTGTGCAGGAGGTTTATTTCCAACCCACAAACTCAAAACCTCTTCATAGGTCATGTTAATTCCTAATTCTCTGGCACTATCAGACCAGCCTTTACAAAAGTCAATTAACCAGGGTGTATGTTCTTTGTGTTGATCTTCCCATTTTCTTAAAAATTCTAAATCGGATCCTGAAAAATTTTTACCTGTTTTTCTTTCCAATATCCACCGACCAAATATCTCCACTAATTGTTTAGCGTATTGAAAGCCCATATCGTAATTGGAGCCTTGAATAATTATAATTGGGGTTATTTCCGGTACCATAGGTACATCGTCTGCATAGGTAATTTCTGTTCCTTTGTTTTCTAATGTTGAAGGAGCATATTCAATTGGTTTATCAATTCCTTTTTGTAGATATTCATACAGTTTTTTTCTGAGCTTTTCTGCCTGTTTAAAGCCTTTTGATGATTTTTTCCAATCGTCCTTGGAACCGGTTTGAGAAGCCTGTGTTGCATACCACCTCCCTTTATAATATTCAATAAATGCTTGATTAAATTCTCTAACCCGCTGCATGTAAAGTGGATGATGATAATTTAATTGCCCAATCTCCATGTTGACCAGATATAACTTATTTTTTATAGAATCCCTGGTTCGTGCTGCTTTAATAATTCTGAAATTTTTAAATGCATATTTTAATAATTCAATAATGCCGGGTTTGGTCGATTTTTTATTATTCATCTAATCCCTCCTTTCTTGATTCAATTTTTCCCATTTTGAGATTATTGATTGTAATTCTTCCTCAAAAAAAGCGTAAAGATTATCTAACTCATCAATCCTATCAGTAGAATCTGATGATTTATTTTCAAGTGCTGAACGGCCCTCATTCAATAAATTTCTGACCACTGCTAAATTCTTGAGTTTGGTTAAAAATAATTTTTCCCATCCACCTTTTCTTATTTTATAGAATAAAGGGCGATCACCAGGTTTTGTAAATTCTTTTACTATCTGGGTTTGAACCAACATTCTGATCATTGTACTTGCAGAACCCTTGGAAATATTTAGAGACTCGGCGATTTGTTTTTGTGTTTGTTCAGGTGGATCGCAGATTAATAAATATCCAAAAATTTTACCGGCAATTCTTGGGAAATTAGTACCCCTCTCAAAGAATAAACCAAATTCTTCAATAAATTTCAGTTTCTTAGAATTCATAGTTTCACTTTATTCAGTAATTATTGAACTATATGAATAAAGTAATATATAAAATATTCTAAAAAAGTTAAGATATTTAAAAAAAGTGTAAAGAAGGATTCCAATAAATATTTTCCGTCTTTAATCATTAAATAGGATTTAATCAATAGAACAAATTTAATTTTATTCTAATTTGGATAGCTAAAGAGATTTAAGGGTTAATTTTAAGAATAGTTATTAAACTATCTTTTTCATTATATTTTCAAATCTAGTCTTGCTTATTGGATGATAGCTTAATATTTTTCCATTATAAATAAGACAGAATGATCCGAAAGCACATGGAGTATTTTGAACAGCCTTTGCATCTTCTAAATCAATCAAATTGGTTTTTAGGTTAAATTTACTTTTTGCCGATTCTATGATGGCATTAACATTTTTTTCAGTATAGGGGCATTGTACTGAACGAAGAATAGTCAATCCTTTGCTATATTCATTTAAATAACTTTTCATATCTGATTTGAATTTTGGATTTTCTGATTTATCATCAAACTTTCTAACCAACAAATAAAAATCAGGTTCGGCACTATCAACAACCTCAAAACCTTTATTGAGGAATATGTCATTACCTACCATGAACGGGCCTTTTCTGGTAACTACGGCAATTCCTAACATTTTTTCATCTTTTGCCTCTTTTATACATTCATCAAGTAACAAAGAAGCCAATCCTTTCCCTTTAAATTCTTTTCTAAATCCCACGAAAATACAGTGAATGAACATGTATCCGTCAGCATCAACAGGACGATGGGCATATTTTCCAGGAATGTATTCTAGCATTCCCTGATAACCACCCTTTTTAGAGATTACAACCTTAATTCTCAATCCTTTTGGATAATATTCTTTGAACCACTCAATTTTTTTTCGTAACTCCACATGTTTTTTCAAATCTTTATATCCACATACACCATAATCGGCAATATTTTCGGGAGTTAGGTCTATGACTTGTATATCGTCCATATTAATTCCCCGGGACTAGTTTTAAAAGTTTTACAATTTGTTTCTCGTCTATTTCGTTTTTCGAGTAAACTTCAATGTTCCTCATTGTTTTTCCGCTGCCCTGAAATAATGCAATTTCTTCTTTGGACAAACCTTCTATGGAGAAGCCTAAATTGACATGGGTTTTAAGAGCGACGATATAATATTTACCTTTATCATAAGAAGGGACACCCCACTTCATCCCCTCTTTAATATCAGGATATGTTTTGAAAATAATTTTCCTCAATTTATTACAAATTTCCTTTTGAGGAGATTTTTGCTTTTTTATATATTCGTCAACTTTTTTATTCATACTTGTCACCTTTTGTTGTTAAGAAGGCTACTGTAATGTTATGATCTATAAATTAATTATATAGTTATTTTGTTCTATGGACCAGTAAAAAAACAGAATATTGCCTCTCTATACAAGAAAAATCAATTTATTGATTTTTAAAATATAATCCTTATTCATCACGAGAAAATATTTTCTTGAATTGCGTTAAACTACCCTATAACGAACAAATAAACCTCAACGATTTTTTTGTAATTCCACTGCACATGTTTCAGAAAAATGTCCATATAAAACAGTACGATATAATTTGAAAAAGTATTAAAATAGTCCTTTGAGGCTTTTAATGATTGAAAAATACTTGAAATTTCCATTTGAAAAGAATATAAAATATATTTAAAATATTAAAATATATAATAATATCCAACCATAAATCCCTTCTTTATTAAATATTCCAAATAAATTTCTTATTTAATTAAAAAGGGTAAAAAAGAGAATCTGAGGGTATAAAATGGATTTAAAAGAAGTAATTGAATCTGTTGAGAATGAGTTGAAAGATCTAAAAACAGGAAATTTGAATAAGGACTGTGACGAGTTAAACGACAAGATTATGAAAAGAACCGTCACTAGAGGCAATATATTTGTTTACGGAGCAGGTAGAAGTGGATTTGTTGGTAAATCATTTGTAATGCGTTTAGTGCAGTTAGGATTTAGAGCTTATATGATCGGAGAATCAGCCACCGCACCTATGAAAAAAGACGATCTTTTCATAGTAATTTCTGGTTCCGGAAAAACCCAGATTGTTCAGGATATTCTTGAAATATCCAGCCGAAATAAGGTGAAAATCGTATTGATCTCTGCAGAGAAAGTAGAACATGAAAAAGTATATATGAATATAATCATAGGAGGTAAATCTAAAACATCCCCCGATGAAAAAATTTTACCATTAGGTTCCCATTTTGAGATAAATGCACTGATATTTCTGGATAGCTTAATATTCAAATTAATTAAAGGATATAACTTAGAGGAAAAAGTTGAAAAGATTTCCCGGATGTACCGGGAAGATAGGATACCTATAATCTAATTAAATCATTTCTCGGAAATTTTCATCAATAATTTCTTAATTTCCACCAATTCTGCTAATATTTGGTTATTTAAATCTCTTTTTGCTGGTTCTGGTGTTTCTTCAAAGGTCTGGACAGCCATAGGTTTTTTACCGCGGACCCTGTCCATGATTATGTGTCTTAGTTTCTCAAATTCTTCCACACCATCGATGGTTATCTCTGAAGGGTTTCCCCAGCCCTGATTAGGGTTAGAATATCCTGCAGTCTGGATCTTCAAAGATCCTATATTGAACATCCTTGATATAGGTCCCTGGGCAATGTCCACATTGGTTATACGATTATAGGGAACAATACCTGTATTTCTAAACCATACTCCCCTTTTCCATTCTACTTCTTCATCATCTAATTTATACTGGATGGTGGAGTAGAACCGGGAAATCCAATATACAACAAATAAAAGAATGACTAAAATGGGAATAGCTACGGCAAGTGTTATTAATGGGGGAACAAATATTGCTAATGGTATTAACCATACTAAAATTGCAAATATCACAGTTATAACAAGATATACAAAATATAAACTTTTCAATTGTTTTGCTGGTTTAAATTCCTCTCCTATTTTCCAGTTGGCCATTTTATCACCACAACTTAATTGTAATAATATAATTTAAATTTGATTTTTATTATATGTTTTTCTTGGTTTAATATTTTGATTTAAAAAAATCCATAAATGGATCAACTTTATCAAGTTAACCTCCTAAATTATGAGAAATTTTTATTAGCTATTCTAAGAGCATTTAATATCACCAGTAAACTCAAACCCATATCGCCTATGGCTACTGCCATCCACAAAGTTAGCAAACCAAAAACTGCCATTACAGCAAATGAGGTTTTAATTAATATAGAAATGGAAACATTCTGTTTAATTACCTGCATGGTTTTATGGCTTAGTTTAATAAGATATTCCAGTCGGGACAGATCATCGTTCATCAGTGCCACATCTGCTGTTTCTATGGCTACATCTGATCCATCTGCACCCATGACAATACCAATATTTGATCTGGCCAGTGCGGGTGCATCATTTACACCATCCCCTACCATTGCTATGTGTTCTTTTCCTTTAGATAACTCTTCAATTATTTTAACCTTATCTTCGGGCAAAAGACTTGAATAATATTTATCAAGTCCAATATTTGTTCCAACTATTCCTGCGGTTTTTTCATTGTCACCAGTTAACATCACAGTTTTAATGTCTCGATCTTTCAACTTAGCAATGGCCTTACCTGAATCTGCCCGGATTTTGTCCATTAACCCTATTAAACCTATAATTTGATCTTGACTTCCAACCAAAACCACTGTTTTTCCATCTTCTTCCATTTTATTTAATTCATTTATGATAAGATCATTATACGCATCCATTAATTCAACTTTACCTACATAAAAAACCCTATCCTCAATTTTACCTGTGATTCCTCTGCCAGTGATGGATTTAAATTGAGATACTGATTTTAGCTTTAGTTTTTCCTCTTCAGCTTTTCGAATTATTGGTTTAGCCAGTGGATGTTTGGATTTTGATTCAAGAGAAGCAGCTATTTCCAGCAATTCTCTTGCACTATAATCATCACAGGGGCGAACATCGGTTACTTCTAATATCCCGGTAGTTAATGTGCCTGTTTTATCAAAAACCATCACATCGACATTTTTCATTTCTTCTATATATTGGCCTCCTTTAATTAGCACCCCATTTCGGGTAGCGGAAGTTATTGCTGAAACCATGGACACTGGGGTGGATATGGCTAGGGCACAGGGACAGGAAACCACCAGCAGAGTTAACGCCCGGTAAAACCATTCATCAAATGATAATCCTAGAATTAAGCTGGGAATTATAGCAACTGCCACTGCCAGTAATATGACCGCAGGGGTGTAATAATTGGCAAATCTGTCAATAAATGCTTCAGTTGGGGATTTATTTTTCTGAGATTCTTTAACCAGTTGAATTATTTTAGATATAACTGTTTCATCAGATTCTCTGGTGACCTTTATCTCCATGTAGCCATCCTCATTAATGGTTCCTGCAAAAACTGTGCTTCCCCTTGATTTACTTACGGGAATGCTTTCCCCAGTTATAGTGGCTTGATTTACTGAAGAAAATCCTCCAATTACTTCCCCGTCTAATGGTATTTTATCGCCAGGTTTTACTACGACCACATCATTTACCTTTACCATGTGAACGTGAACTTCCACATTTTTACCATCATTTTTTAAAGTAGCAGTTTCTGGAGCAAGTTTTAAAAGGGATGACATGGATTGGCGGGCCCGTTCCCCAGCATAGTCTTCCAAAAATTCGGCGATAAAAAATAAAAACAATACCGAGGCACCTTCAGCACCAGAACCTATTAAAAATGCCCCTGCAGCAGCTATGGTCATTAAAAAGTTCATATTGAACTTCAATTCTAAAACAGATTTTATGCCCTTAGCTATGATAGTGTAACCTGATACTGCAACTACCAATAAAAATAGGACTGTTGTTAATAATTTTTCTTCTGTGAAAAAATCTAAATATAATCCTAAAACCATTAAAATAGTAGATATGGCTATGATTATTAGTGGTTTTTTCATCCAAGATTGCTGTTTCTCTTCCAGTATTCCCTCACATGATGAACATCCACAGGATACTGATTGTACATGTTGGTCTCTATTCTTCGGCATGTTGATGCCCCATCTTAATTAACTGAAGTACATGTTCATCTACCAGGGAGTAGTAGGCCATTTTTCCTTCTTTTCTGAATTTTACCATGTTGCTTTTTCGAAGTAGTCGAAGTTGATGAGATATTGCCGAATCAGTCATTTCCATAATGGCGGATAGATCACATACGCACAGTTCTTTTTTAGATAGAGCATAGAGAATTTTGATTCTTGTCTTATCTCCTAAAGTCTTAAAATCATCAGATATTTTCTGAAAGAGGCTTTCTTTTAGCATATTTGCTTTAACTTCTTTTACAGATTCTTCATGAATGCATCTTATTTCACAAACATCACTATTTTTCATATGAATACTTGTTCAATTGAATATATATAAACTTATTCTTTTTGATAAAAATTCTCAAAATTTTCATTCAAAATCGAAAATAGAAAAAAATTTCAGCCATGTTCATAACGCAGTGCTGAATTATTACTATTTTATTAAGATATTTTAAATACAGTAACCAGACCTACTACTGGAAATTTATAGGAGTATTACTATTTAGTAAAAAATTAATAATAATTTAAGGAGGGCTATTGGTTACACTTTTAAAAAAAGAAAAAAGAAAAGATGTTTATTTTTTAAATGGTACTATTAAACCGCCAGCTACAAAGACCAGAGCCAATATTAAACTCCATATAGGCACTCCAGTTTTATGCATTGGCACTTTATGTCCACCATGGTGCTTAGATTGAGCATTAATCACAACACTCTGAATGTTTTTGTCAATTGTAGGGTCGTAAGTGTCGGTTGTAATCTGTGGTCTGAATATGTAGGTACCGGATTTTAAGACTTTTACCTTCATGTAGAGATAAGGATCTCCAACAGGTACATCTCCAATAGTCCAGGTAATAGTTCTGGTTGATTCATTGTAGGTCAAAGTACCTATATCAACATTTGAACTGACATATTGCATGCCTTCCGGTATTTTCATGGTGAAAACAACGTTTTCTGCTGTATCTGGACCGCGGTTACCTAACTTGAAAGTTAGGGTAATAGTTTCTCCCACATAGGGGTTGTTTTTACTGGCCCAACTTTTAACATATAGATCAGCTTGGGAAACTTTTAATGCACCAGTACCAGTTGATGATTGGTAGTAATCATCTCCTACAAAGTCAGCTTGAATGGTGTACGTACCTCCGTTCAAGTTGATGTAGTAAGATTTAGTGGCTACACCGTTTACATCTGTAACAGCGCTTCCAGCATTAATTCCATTAACCAGGAAGTTAATAGTCCTTCCTGCTAAAAGGTTTCCATATTGATCTTTTAGAGTTGCAGTTAAATTCACAGTCTGGCCCTTGTTACCAGTGATATTGTCAACCGTTATATGGGTGGTTGCTCTTTCAACGTTTAAGTCGTTCGTTCCAGAGCTTTCATTGTAGTAGTCGTTACCAGCAAACTCAGCAGTTATAATGTGAGGATTACTTGCAGGATTCACAGTGATTGGACTGTAAGTCACTTCAGCATAACCACTACCATCAGTAATGTCTGAACCAACCCAAACACCATCCACATAGAAATCAACCTGCACACCACCTACCGGATTACCATACTCATCCACTAAAGTAGCAGACAAAGTAGTACTACCCAAATAAACACCAGAAGCAGAATCCACAGTCATCACAGTATCCGCTTTTTCCACTTCAACAGTGGTAGTTTGGATTTCATTATCTACCTGAGCCGAAACAGTGGCTGTACCTACTGTTGTACCAGTGAAGGTTGAATCGGCTGTTCCACTGGTGGTCTCTGTGTCTTCGGGGTTAATATCCCCAATATTAGTTCCAAAGGTTACTGGTGTTTTGTCAGGTATGTGATTTCCGGTTGGCTGTTCATAAGGAGTGACACCATCAAAGGTGTTCCAGGTTAAATCTGCGACTATGTCTGAAGTATCTAGGTAATGTATTGTTCCCGGGTTGGCAAATATTCGAAGCATGATCCAGGGACTGTACACGACTCCTGCAGAGACTCTATTATCCGGTTCATTATTTGATCCCCACCAGTTATTTTCTGCATGGACAGTTACACCACCTGCCGCAACCACGTCTGCATCGTTTCCTAATATTCTGTTGAAGTTTAGAGATGTGTTATTGGCTGCGTAAAATGCTCCACCAGTTCCGGAATAACCGTCAAGACCATCTGTACCTATTGTTCCACTTCCAGTTCCCGGTCCTGGTAGGCCACCTGACCCTCCAAGTCCACCATCACCAGCTGTGTTATCAATAAGATTGTTGGACTCAACTGTCAAACTTCCATTGCAATAGTAAATGGCTCCGCCGTTACCGCCGTTTCCAGCGATTCCGCCAGCACCACCACTGCCGTTACTGTATGATCCTGAGCTAGCACCACCTTGACCACCTTGACCACCTTGGCCGCCGTTACCGGCTTGGTTTTCAATTAGGTTTGAGTTGGTTATGGATCCGTTGGTGCCGTTGTTGTAGTAAATAGCTCCACCGTTACCGCCAGCACCACCTATTCCGCCAGCACCGCCGGTGTATGCTGAACCTTTATAAAACAGACCTGTGCTCCTAGCATTTCCACCTTGACCTCCTGTACCACCCATACCACCGTTTCCAGCAGTGTTTTGAGTGATTGAACAGTCAGTGAGTGTGAAAGTACCAGTTCCAGTGTTGTAAATAGCTGCACCAGCACCACCAGTACCGCCGATTCCACCAGCACCACCAGCACCACCAGAGCCTAAGCCGTCTCTGTCACGACCATCGCCACCAGCACCACCAGCACCACCGTTTCCAGCAGTGTTGGAGTAAATATCAGTTTCAAGTAGCGATAAAGTTCCTTGGTTGTAGATGGCACCGCCGTTTCCGCCAGGACCACCCTGGTGTCCGTCATAACCTGTTTTGTGGATTAAATTACCGTCAGCCGCAGCAGCTCCGGTTCCTCCATCACCAGCTGTGTTGGAATAGATTTCAGAACATTCTATATTGGCATTTCCGCTGTTATAAATTGCTCCTCCATTACCACCAGAGCCTCCGGTTCCACCGATGATTATTTCAATACCACCTTTGCCGGCGTTTCCAGCATAGTTATCGTAAATCTGAGTGTTGGTTATGGTTAATGTTCCAGTAGTATAAATAGCACCACCAGAACCACCAGAACCACCTTCACCCAGGACCACACCATTACCACCGTCTCCAGCATGGTTATTGTGCATTGCACTGTTTTCTATGTTTAGCTGTCCAGTGCTGTAAATACCACCACCATGTCCACCATGGAAACCATCTGAATGGGTTACTGTTACACCATCACTTCCATTTCCGGCCCAGTTATTATAAACAAGAGTATTAGTCAGGTTTAATATACCGGTACTGTAAATACCACCACCAGAACCCCCAATACCTCCATAGGTTATTGAACCACCGTCTCCGGCAGTGTTGTTTCTTACAACACAGTTTATCAGGTAGAGTGTACCTTCGTTCAAGATACCTCCTCCATTTTTACCGTCAGGTGATAATAATGTTCCATCAGGAGCATGTCCATTCTGGAATGTAATGTTATAGAAGTAAGCTGTAACTCCTGGAAGAATGTGGATTACTCTGCCAGTACCACTACCATCAATGGTTGCTATTCCTCCGTTCATGACTTCAAAAGTTAAGTTCTTGTTTATGACCAGATTTTCATAAAAGGTTTGGCCATTTTCTAATCGGATAGTGTCACCATTTTGAGCATGATCCATAGCATCCTGTATGGAAATGGTTGTTGAATAGATCAAAATTCCATCCCTCCATACTTCAGGATCAGGTGCATTTGAAGTGGTGTTGTTGGTAATGTTTTGGACTGTTTGATCTGAGGTGTTATTTGTGATAACATCATCTGGTGATTCTGCTGCCACAGCACCCATGGCAATTATTGAAAATATGAGTGTGAGTGTTATGAGTGTTAAATTTTTTTGCATGTTTTTTTTCAGTTTTTCACCTCCATTATGCTTTTAAATGCTTTTTTAATTGTTAAAAAAAAGTTTAATTCTTTTTAAACAATACTATTTTATTGTGAAAAGTATTTAATAAACCTATCGTTGTTTGTGACAATATTCACAGAGATTTATAGCAAATAATACTAAAAGAGATGATACACCTACTTTCAATATGTTCTAGCTTTAAAAATAGAACAAAAAAAGACATAAAATAGGAATTAAAATAAAAAATTGTAAATTTAAAAAAAGTATTATTTTTCAATTAATAATATTCTGTATCGGTAAATTCTTTAGATTCTAGAATAGTATCTTTAATAGTAAAATCACCTTCTACTTTTTTAAGATACTCCAGAAAGCTATCACCAGATAACACAACAACAAACTCTTTATCATTAAAAAGTTCAGGATCCTCCACTATAACTCCTTCTTTAGTGAAAATTCCCATGCATGCTTTTAAATTACTCAAATTATCAACTCCTAAATTAAATTATATTTACTAAAATGATGTTAAAGTTAAGTTCTATTTAATATATTAAAGTAGTGTAAATAGTCGTTACATAAACATGAGTATAAAGCCAATTTAAAATAGTTTTAATATCCTATTTTATGTATTCAATAAATAATAATTATTTTAAATTTAAATAAAAAAATAAAGAGAGTTATACATTATTTTCTAGGGATTTGGACCGGTAACCGTTGGATTATCATCCCTTTGAGTCCACTCAGTAAATGATCCCTCATAGATCCTAACTTTTGGATATCCTAAAAACCATTTAAATAGTATAAACTCGTTAGTGGCTTCTCTTCCAGTTCCACAAGAACATATTATGGTTTTATCAGGAGTTGCTCCCTTTTCTTCCACTATTGATTTAATTTCTTCTTTATTTTTTAGCAATCGAGTGTTTCCAGGATCCATTAAAATGGCCCATGGCAGATTAACTGCTCCCGGAATATGACCGGGCTTTATCCATGGTCCCTGACCTTCATACATTGGTGCTGGTCGGGCATCTAAAACTATAACATCCTCTTCATCTTTTATAGTCTTAAATTCATCATATTCAATGAAATAATTTTCCATTACGTCCACTGTGAAATTTGATTCTTCTGCTGTGGGAAATATTTGGTTTAAATCTCTCCCCTCATTTTTCCACTTTTCTATTCCACCATCAAGGACATATACATTTTCGTGTCCAAATCTCACAAGTGAATAAGCAACCATGGTCTGTTCCAGTCCATCACCCCAACTCTTTACCGGACCGACACCAGTATAAACTACAGTTGGAACATCTTTATTGATACCTTGTCTTCGAAATATAGCCTGAACTGCTTCTGCAGGTATATACATGGCTGGTGCATTCCCCAATGTTTGCCTAAAAAGACCTTCATTTAAATAAAAAGCCCCAGGAATATGTTCCTTTATATAATCATGGACATTGGGCTGGCAGTCCATGATCATCAAATCCCCCTCAAGGTTATTTTCTAACCACTCGGTGGAAACCCATTTAACCTTACCATCAACTTTGGAATATGGATATTTATCCATAATATTACCCCCTCTTTTTTAATATATAGTTAAATTATGATCTTAATTTGATATAATTCTTCTGAAAATATTTAAAATAATAATTAGGGGATGAAAATTACAATTAAGTTAAGTAAAATGGAAAAATTAGTTGATTCTATTTGCAATTTCAGAGTAAGCTGCACTGGCAGCATGGTTTAAATCCGTTTGAATTAATATGTTGTCGCCAGATCTGTTCCATTCATCCCAATCTTCTTCACCAGAAGACTTACCTTTACTCATTCTGTCAATAAAATTACCTTCCATATAACTAATTTGAGGTTTTAGGAACATGGCCCTTAATTCATAGATAGAATGATTAATTTTTAGCACATCTTTCTCATCCTTGACACAATGGGGGGCGCAGTAACTATCCGAAATATAATGGGATGCCACGCCAAAGCAATAACTTGCTTTTTGGTAATCACCCTTGTTATAATAGTTTTCACCCTTATTTAACCAGTATTCTGATTTAATTGTTGTGGCCGGATAGTGATGATACTTAAAATCCATAAATTTTAGATCAGGATCATCAGAACCATCTATCATAACATCTAAATTTAAATTTTGCTGAACATCGGTTGGAAAAGAATAATAAATTTGACGGGCAATATCATGATGAGTACTGGTTGACCATGCTTGTGCCGGGCTGGCCTGGGTTAATATTATCATCCCAAATAAAATAAGCAGTTTTATAGCGTTTTTCATGAAAATCTCTGTATTAGATTAATTTTAAAGGTTTTAAGATTTTTTATGTTAAAATCAAGATCAGATTTCTAATATATTCTGAAGTAGTATAGTGTAGTAAGTACGCATATTTAAAGATATCTAAAATTAATGTTAAACCAGAATGGTTTAAAAACTTGATTGGAACCTTAAGGTTGTTAAATTTTCCTAATGAAACATTTTATTTCTATTTTAAATTTTCTAATTACTCATTAAAAAAAAATCTGTAAAAAAAAGTAATATTTAAAAAAGTTAGGATCACGAGATCCTAATGCTTTTTAAAATCATGTTGTACGCATCTTCTGTCTGATTAAGTGCAAATGAAGGACATACATACTCCACAACATAATAGTGGTCGCTGGTTTCAATTATGGTCATTTTCTGTGCCACATCATTGCCATAGTTACCTATCTGGCTGGCCTGGAAATTTCCTAAGTCCACCGAAGCCACAGTAGAGTTGGTGGTATTCATTAGAATAGAACTTGAACTGGGTATATTAAGCACTCCTTCAGTCCTTTTCTGCATTATCAATAGGATGTATGCAGTTTGAGTCTGACCTGCATTGTTGTTAAAATTAGCTGTCAGTGTTACTTGAGAATAAATTGAGCTGTTACTGAAATTTCCAATTACCTGTTCTTGTGCCCAGTTATTTGGATATTCAAAATAAACCTTCCCTGTCTGGAAAGTACTATTTCCTGCGAAAGAAAAAATTGCAACGATTAATATCAGAAATATTAGTATCAATATACCTGGTAGAATTAAATCTTCTTTTTCCAATTAATCACTCCCCTAGTAATCTTAATATTATTTTTATAAATGAGGATATATGTTTTTAACTATTCTCTTAAGAATCGATCAGTTAAATTTTATTCTTAATTAAATAAGATTCAATAATTAATTACTCCAATTATGTTTTTAAATATCTTAAAAGAACACAATAAATAAATAATAAATTATATTTTCTTAAACTATATTTAAATATCATATATGTACTTGATTTTATTATTAACCAACTAAAAGATTTAATCATATATTTAAATCATAGTTCTATGGAAAAAGTTATAATGAGACGCTTACATAAATAGAACATAAGATAGTTTGGAAAAAAATTAAATTAAATGTTCAAAAAAAGGATAAGGTGTAGTATTTGTCTAAAAATGTGAAGATTATACTTATTTTTTTTATTCTAATTTTAATATTAGGCGTAGTTGGAATATTCACCTTAGATCATTCCCCCCAGGAAATTTACGTTGAGCTAACCAAACCATCAGAGAAATATGCTTATCTTGTAGGTATCTCCCAGTATCAAGAGGATAATCAGGAACTCACATTAGGATCAAGTGATGCAATTAATTTTAAAGCGTTTTTAGAAAAATCAGCAGGTTTTAAAACTAATAATACTCATTTAAGAGTAGATTCTGGCGCGAAAAGTGTTCAGATAACAAATGATCTTAAAAACTACTCACAAATAACTTCCTCCAATGATCTATTTATTATGTATTATAGTGGACATGGCGACCGTGTTAAAACTAATAAAAGTGGAAATGCTGATTTTGAGTATATTATCTGCCCCTATGACGATACTTATGATTATAAAAATTCGCTGCGAGGTTCCGAATTTCAATTACTGGTAAAGGAAATAGATGCCAAAAATTTAGTTTTCATATTTGATTCCTGTAACAGTGGAGGTATGATTGAAGATTTAACAACCAACAACCCCTCCTCCAAAAAATATGTGATACTGGCATCATGCCAGGCTAATGAATCATCTGTTGGTGATGAAAAACTTGGCGGAGGTGTTTTTACCTATTTTTTACTGGAAGCATTTAATGAAAAAGAAACAGACAAAAACAATGATGGATGGATTTCTATTGAAGAAGCATTTGCATATGCTCAATCTTTAACCATCCAAAATTGTGATTACTTTGGGGATTCTCAACACCCCCTAATTTTTGATGGAGATCCAAAGCAAGACATCAAACTTGTGAAAATAAAATAGAAAATAATGAAAACATTTAATGAATTAATTAAAATAATATAATAAGTAGATTGTATTAAAAATGTGTAGTATTAATTCTACATTACAGGCGATAAAATGCCAAAAAAGGTTTTAATTGTGGAAGATGAAAGCATAACCGCCCTGGAGCTAAAAAGAAAATTGATGCATTGGGGTTATGAAATTTCAGCCACAGTAGACACTGGTAAAAAGGCTGTGGAAACGGCTTTAGAACTGGAACCTGATCTTATTTTAATGGATATTGTTTTAAAAGGCGATTTAGATGGCATTAAAGCCTTTAAAAAAATTAAAAAATCATTAGACATCCCCATAATTTATATTACTGCCCATTCAGATGAAAACACATTAAATCGTGCCCAAGAAACAGATCCCTTTGGATATATTTTAAAACCAATTGATGACAAGGACTTAAAATTTACAATAGAAATGGCCCTTTTTAAACATACCACCGAAAGTAAATTAAAAAGGCTAAACCAGTCACTTAGAGTATTGAGCGACTGTAATCAAGAAATAATCCGCGCCAATGACGAAGATAAACTTCGAAAGAGAATTTGTGAAATCATTGCAACTGAAGGAAACTATAAACTAACATGGATTAATTTTATTGACGAAAAAGATAAAAATAAATTAGTTACAGTAGCCAAGTATCCAAATCAAGAATTTTATGATGAATCTATTGATTTAAATCTGTCAGATCAATTATATGAAAGTTATCCTGCTGTATCTAACATTAAAAATCGTGAAATTACATTATGTCAAGATATAACCCTAGAATCACCTGGACTAGAATGGGTTAGTTATGCCCTGGAAAAAGGTTATAACTCACTAATAAGTATCCCTCTTATTTTAGAAGAGAAGATTATTGGCTCCATGAACATCTATTCATCGAAAAAAAATAGATTTGATATTGAAGAAGTTGCATTATTAAATGAACTGGCAAATGATGTTGTTTATGGTATAAACGTTATTCGGAGCCGATTAGAAAGAGAAAAGATTAAAAAAAATCTTAAAAAGAGCGAAGAAAAGTACAGATGTATTGTGGAAACTGCCAATGAAGGCATTATGGCTATGGATAAAAATTTTACTACAACTTTTGTCAATAAAAAGATGTGTGAACTCCTTGGTTACACCGCAGAAGAGATTATAAACAAACCAGTGGATTATTTCATTTTTGAAGAAGACTTAAAAGACCATTATGATAGAATGAATATGCGTAAAAATGGTTTATCTCAACAGTATGAAAGGAAATTCCGTCATAAGAATGGAAAAACTGTGTGGTTGCTCATTTCGGCCACAGCATTGACCGATAAAGAAGGAAATTTTAATGGATCCTTTGCCATGTTTACTGATATCTCCGAGAACAAATTGGCCTTTGAAAAACTTAAAACCAGCGACGAAAAATATCGATCCCTATATTCTACTATAAACGAAGGAATGGCGTTTCATCAGATAATTTACAATGAAGAAGGAAAAGCAATTGATTATGAAATATTAGATGTAAATCCCGCTTATGAACAGATCTTAAATCTTAAAAAAGATGATGTGATAGGAAAACGTGCATCAGAAATTTATAGTTCCGGAAAACCCCCTTATATTAATATTTATAGCGAAGTTACAGAAACTGGCCATTCTAAAACATTTGAAACTTATTATGCTCCTTTTAACAAATATTTTGCTATATCTGTTTTTTCTCCTAGTTTAAATAAATTTGTAACTATTTTTGAAGATATTACAGAACAAAAAAACGTTGAAAAAGTTCTTCAAGAAAGTGAAAGACGTTTAAATGCAGTTTTACAAGGTTCACCTATTCCTACCTTTGTCATTGACCAGAATCATAAAGTAATTTACTGGAACAAAGCTGTGGAAAAATATACTAAAATTAAGGCAGAAGATATAGTTGGCACTGATAATCAATGGACCGCATTTTATGATAATAAAAGACCGGTTATGGCTGATTTATTAATTGATGGAGATATTGAAGAGCTATCTAAGTGGTATAAAGGTAAATATTCCAGATCAAAGTTTGCAGAAGATGCTTATAACTCCACCGACTTCTTTCCCCAATTAGATAAAAAAGGTAAATGGCTTTATTTTACTGCAGCTCCCATTAAAGATGCCGATGGAATAGTTATTGGTGCAATGGAAACACTTGAAGATATAACTCCACGTAAAAATGCGGAAATGGCACTTCAAGAAAGTGAAGAAAGATACCGGCGCTTACTCAAACAATCATTTGACGCAGTCCTAATACATAGTGACGGTAAAATCATTTCCATTAATGATACTGGAGCCAGGATATTAGGTACTGTTAAAGAAGAAATTATTGGAAGACCACTCTTTAACTTTATTCATCCGGATTATCACGATTTAGTTGAGGATAGAATAAAAAAGGTTTCTAACAATCAAAACATTGTTCCATTAGTCGAACAAAAATTTTTAAAAATTGATGGGACCCCCATTGATGTGGAAGTTGTAGGAACTGGATTTGTTTACAACGGTAAAAATGCTGTTCAGAGTGTTTTTAGAGATATATCACAAAGAAAGGAATATGAAAGTCAAATCATTAACTCTTTAAAAGAAAAAGATGTTCTTCTAAAGGAAGTCCATCACCGGGTGAAGAATAATATGCAGATTATCTCCAGTCTATTGAATCTGCAAGGAGAGTACTGTGACGGCCCCACCTGTGAAATATTCAATGAAAGTAAAAACCGGGTGAAATCCATGGCCATTGTCCATGAAAAACTGTACCAATCTGAAGACTTTTCAGGAATCAACTTTAAGGAATATATCCAAAGTTTAACATCTGAAATATTGGCCTCCTACCTGGTTGATACCAATAGGATTAAAGTTATAATAAATGTAGAAAATATAAAACTTAATATTAATACTGCTATTCCAGTTGGCCTTATACTAAATGAAATGGTAACAAACTGTATTAAACACGCATTTCCAAATGACCTGCGTGGTTTAATAGAAATTAGCCTATATCCCGTCAACAAAGAATATGAATTAACAATAAAAGACAATGGAGTAGGTTTTCCAAAAGGTTTCGACTTAAAAAATACAAAAACGTTAGGTATGGAATTGATAAAATCCCTTGTAAAACAGTTAGAAGGTGAATTAACTATAGAAAAAGAACCTTACACTGTATTTAGATTACGTTTTAGAGAATTGAAGTATGAACAGATTATTTAAATATTTAGGATCAATGATTTAACTGATTATTTGGATATATATTTTAGGAATTAATTTTTAAAAGTATAATTCAATTTATAGATTATATTCCCTGTTTTTAAAAGGAGATTATTATGTTAATAGGCGTTATATCTGACACTCACATACCTGACCGATGCGCAAAAATCCCATCGGCAGTATTTGAAGTTTTCACTGATGTGGAAATGATATTACATGCAGGTGATCTTACCAGTACCCATGTATTAGACGAATTAGAGGAGATTGCCCCTACAAAATGTGTTCAAGGAAATATGGACCGAGCATATGGTATAAAACTTCCAAAAAGAGAGGTCATTGAAGTTGAAGGAATAAAAATTGGTTTAGATCATGGAGAAATATATCCACGAGGTGACACTCAGCAATTAAAATATATTGCCCAGGAAATGGACGTAGAAATACTCATCTCTGGCCATACACACTGGGCTTTTATTGAAGAGTTGGAAGATGTGATTTTATTAAATCCCGGCAGCCCCACCGCTCCCCGGTTATCAGACCCTTCATTAATGTTAATAACTGTTGAGGAAGGTGAATTAAAGGCAGAGATTAAAAAAATTGGAGAGCCTACATGTAAAGCTCTTAATTTTCAAAAAAGAGGTTTATAGCTATGAGCAATTGGAAATCAGAACACGACAAAGATCATTATTATAAAAAGGCAAAAAAAGAAAGGTACCGATCCCGCGCGTCTTTTAAACTTTTGCAGCTAAATAAAAAGTTTAAAATAATAAAAAAAGGAGATCAAGTATTAGATCTTGGTGCAGCACCCGGAGGCTGGTCCCAAGTAGCTTTAGAATTAAGTGGGAATGAAGGACTGGTTTTAGCCGTGGATCTTCAACGCATTAAAAGATTTGAAAATGAAAATTTTTATTCAATAAGAGGGGATTTCACTAAAAAAGAAACAATTGAAAAAATTTATGAAATCCTAGAAAATAAAGCAGATGTAATTATATCCGATGCTTCCCCTAAATTATCTGGAATAAGGGATATAGACCACTTATTATCCATTGAACTGGCTGAAACTGTCCTGAATATTTCCGGAGAAATTTTAAAACCGGGCGGGAACATTATAATTAAGGCCTTCCAGGGCGAAGAATTCCGAAATCTCCTGCAAAAGATCAAAAAGATGTTTAGATTAGTTAAAACAACTAAACCTCAATCTTCTAAACAGAAAAGTTCAGAAATGTATATTATAGCTAAAGGGTTTAGATAAAATTAAAATTCTTATTATTTCTAATTATTTAGTAAAAATTTTAAAATAAAATAATTTAAAGTTAAAATAATAAAAAAAGTAATTCAATTTAAAGAAGTGCTTTAAAGTTACTAACACTTGTTTTTGCTGCTTGAAGTTCATTTTTTGCAATATTTAATCTTTTTTCTATCTCTTCTGGTGCCTTATTCGAAGATAAAGCACTTTCTAAATCCGTGATCGCTGATTCGGCCTTTATAAGTTGCAATTCTGTGTCTACATATTTTTGCTTTAAATCGTCATCATTAATAGCTGTGACCTCACTTTTTAAGCCATCAAATTGCAATTTCAAGCTGGAATAGTCTGATTTCATAACTGCCAGGTCATCATAAGCAGATGCCGTGTCTACATTGGAGGATACTCCGGAAGATAATGCTTCAATTCCAATATATATAAATATACCTGCAGTAGCAATTATCATAATAATCCCCAGGATGGAAATAGTCATGGAAGTTGCTCTGAATAAATTTAATCTTGATCTCTTCATCTTATCACTGTTATACTCTATTTATGTAACTTATTATAATCTGTTATATATTCAAATAATTCTTCTATAATATTATTTTATTATAGTCCTCATACTTCCTTTATCATATTAACAATTATACTATATTATTATTAAACTTTTTTTAAGTTAGGGAATATTAGTGGTAAATTATGATTATGGAAATAATTTTATAGAGCGAGGTTTAATATTTTTATAATGACCACTTCAACTGATAAAACTAAAACATCACTTACTAAATTTGAGGAATTTTTCAGCACAAATACAAAATATAAAGACTTGGTTTTCGAAGCCCTGGAGAAGTATCCAGATAGAAGATCTGTGGTTGTAGACTATTTAGAGTTGGAAATGTTCGATCCAGATCTGGCAGATTTATTAATTGAAAAGCCAGAGGAAGTAATTCATGCTTCCCAAACCGCCATTAAAAACATTGACCCCTTAAGAAAAAATGCTGATTTGAATATCAGACTTGAAAATGTAAGTAATAACATTCCTCTTAGATTTTTGAGAAGTAAATTTATTGGGAAATTTGTTTCAGTAGATGGAATTGTGCGTAAAACCGATGAAATACGCCCCAGAATTGTTAAAGCTATTTTTGAATGTAGAGGGTGTATGCGTATCCATGAGGTATCCCAGAGCAGTAATATGATCACCGAGCCTTCTCTCTGTCAGGACTGTGGAGGAAGATCATTTAGATTGCTCCAGGAAGAATCAGAATTTCTAGACACACAAACTGTTAAACTTCAGGAACCTTTAGAAAACCTTTCTGGAGGAGAACAGCCCCGCCAAATATTAATAGTGCTGGAAGATGATCTAGTTGATACCCTAACTCCGGGGGATATCGTTAGGATAACTGGGACTTTAAGAACAGTTCGTGACGATAAGACCAAACGATTTAAGAATTTTATTTATGGAAATTATATTGAACAGCTTGAACAGGAATTTGAGGAACTACAAATTATCCCTGAAGATGAAGAGATGATTCGAGAACTGGCATCTGACCCCCATATTTATGAAAAAATAATAAAATCAACAGCACCATCTATACAAGGATATCGTGAAGTAAAAGAAGCAATTGCTCTCCAATTATTTGGAGGTGTGCGTAAAGAATTAGAAGATAAAACTCGTCTTCGTGGAGATATACACATCTTAATTGTAGGGGATCCTGGTATTGGTAAGTCACAGATGCTTAAATATGTATCCAAACTTGCTCCCCGTGGAATTTACACCAGTGGTAAAGGTACCAGTGGTGTGGGTTTAACTGCTGCAGCAGTAAGAGATGAATTTGGAGGATGGTCCCTGGAGGCAGGAGCACTAGTTTTAGGAGATGGTGGAAATGTGTGTGTTGATGAACTGGATAAAATGCGTCCGGAAGACCGTTCAGCCATACATGAAGCACTGGAACAGCAGACAATAAGTATTGCCAAAGCAGGGATAATGGCTACCTTAAATTCTAGATGTTCAGTTTTGGCAGCTGCAAATCCAAAATTTGGAAGATTTGACAGTTATAAATCAATTGCCGAACAAATTGATCTCCCATCAACAATTTTATCCAGATTTGACCTTACATTTGTGGTTGAAGACAAGCCAGATGCTGAAAAGGATAAAAAGTTAGCAAGACATATTCTTAATATTCACAAAGAAGATTCTATACCTTTTGAAATTGATCCCGAACTTTTAAGAAAATATGTGGCTTATGCCAGACGTGAAGTTCACCCTAAACTTACCGAAGAAGCAATAACTGTTTTAGAAGAGTTTTACGTGGGCATGAGAGGTAGTGGTGCTGAAGAAGATTCTCCAGTTCCAATCACTGCCCGTCAACTGGAAGCATTAATTCGTCTTTCTGAATCAAGTGCCAGAATAAGATTGAAAGATGAAGTAAGTGCAGAAGATGCTCAAAAAGCCATAAAACTGCAAAAAGCGTGTCTAAAACAAGTAGGGCTTGATCCTGAAACTGGTAAGATAGATATTGACAAAGTTGAAGGAAGAGCACCCAAGTCAGACCGGGACAAATTCCGATTACTGGTGGAACTTATAAGGGAATTTGAAGAAGAATATGGTGGTAAAGCTCCAATCAATATACTTATATCTGAAATGGAAGATAGATATAATGTAAGTGAAGAAAAGGTTGAAGAAGTTATTAGAGTTTTAAAACATAAAGGAATGGTATTTGAACCAGAAAGAGGATACTTGAAGATAGTTTAATAATACTATAATTTTATATAAATATTTACAACTGCATACCCGGTGTGTGCAATTAATTTCTATTTAATTATTTTTATACAGTTAATTAAATATTAATTAGATATTAGATATAGTAACTTAACTTACACTTTTTTAACTTAATAGTGAAGATCCAAGGAGGTAATATAATGGATGATTATGATGAATTACTGGACCGAGCAATAGATCAACTACCTAAAAAGGTATTTGAAACAAAAAGATTTAAAGTGCCAAGGGCTTATTCCATGATACAAGGAAACCGGACAATTGTCCAGAATTTTGGAGAAATAGCCACTGCATTAAACCGTGACCCCCAACATCTTTTGAAATTTCTTTTAAGAGAAATGGGTACTGCTGGAAACCTAGAAGGTGGTCGGGCTATTATGCAGGGTAAATTTACTCATTTTTTAATAAATGACCGGATTGACGAATACGTTAAAAGATTTGTTATGTGTCATGAATGTAACCGGCCAGATACCCGGATCATTAGAGAAGATCGTATATTCCTGCTGAAATGCGAAGCTTGTGGGGCTAAAGCACCTCTAAAAACACTTTAAAGGTATTTATGTTCTGTCCAAGATGTGGAAAATCAGATGAAGATCTTATAGATGGCCTTTGTAAATCTTGTTTTATCAAGGATGTCTCGCTTTTAGAAATTCCAGATGAAATTGAGATAGTTGTCTGTGCACACTGTGGTTCCACCTTAAGTGAAGGAAAATGGCGGGACATGAACTTGAGTGAAGAAGAAACCATATACAACTCCATAATCAATCAGATAAAGATTAATAAATCTGCTGAAGATGTTGAGATATGGATTGAAGAGCTTTTAGCAAAAGGTTCTAATCTTAAATGTCTAGTTCACGTCCAGGCCAATGTTATGGGCGAAATTGTAAAACAAGAATATGATTTGAATGTAAAACTGTTAAAAAACGTCTGTCCAGAGTGCAGTAAATATGCTTCAGGATATTATGAGGCGGTTATTCAAATAAGAGCCCAAGATCGATTTCCCTCAAAAGAAGAAATTGGAAAAGTTGACCAGATTATATCCACCCATATTGAGAGAATTTCCAAAAAAAATAAAATGGCGTATGTATCTGACCGTTTAATACTTAAAGAGGGTGTAGACTATTACATTGGATCATACAAGGTTTCAAAAAAGTTGGTAAGTGCCATTAGAGAAGAATTGGGCGGTATTGTCAAAGAATCTCCCCGATTAATGGGAAAGGATAAATCAACAGGTAAGGAACTATACCGCATATGGATTTCTCTTCGACTTCCTAACTTCCAGGTAGGCGATTTTATTAAATATGGTGATGTTTTTGGCCAGTTGTTAGCAGTGGATGGGAGAAAAATTCAATTAAAAAACCTAGAAACTGCAGATATCTCTTCAGTGCAGTGGCGAGATTATGAAAAGATAGAAGTTGAGGCTAAAAAGGAAGATATAAAAAAAACAACTTTAACTGCTAAAACCCCCACCTCAATACAGATACTGGATCCAGATGACTTTCAACCAGTAGAAATAGAAATTAACCCGGAAACACATGATATTGAAATAGGAGAAGAAGTTTCAGTTATCAAAATTAAGGATAGAATTTATATTGTTACTGATTCTATTTCTAATGAATAAAACCAGAATTTTGTTGTCAATCTTAACAGGTACCTATTAAATAGCATCAAGAAAAATATGGTTATAGACTATTTTAACAGGACTCTGTCTAAACTAGGAAAAACTTAAAGAAAACGTTTTATCTAATAAAAAGTTATTAAAATATATTTATATATTTATGGTGATTATATGGACTTAGATGATAAAGTACAGATAATTAAGCGAGGAACACTTGAAATAATTACGGAAGAACAGCTGAAAGATGTACTAGGAAAGGAATATCCTGTGGCCTATATTGGTTATGAACCGTCTGGAAAGATTCATCTGGGACATGCAATTACAGTAAAAAAAATGATAGACCTTCAGAAAACAGGGTTTAAAATCAAAATATTACTTGCTGATTTCCATGCTTACCTTAATGACAAAGGTAGTTTAGAAGAGATAGAAAAAATATCCGAGTATAATAAAAAGTGTTTTCTGGCTTTAGGATTGAGCAGCGAAACAGAGTTTATTTATGGTTCCAGTTTTCAGACCAGTCCTGAATACACTTCAAAAATCTATGAACTTGCACTGACAACCACTCTAGTCCGTGCCAAAAGAAGTATGGCTCAGATAACCCGTGAAAGCAAAGATCATAAAGTGGCAGAAGTTATATATCCTATAATGCAAGTCATAGACATGTTATTTTTAGGGGTTGATCTGGCTTTAGGAGGTATGGAGCAGCGAAAGATCCATATGCTGGCCCGTGAAAATCTGCCGAAAATTGGCTTTAAATCCCCGGTATGTATTCATACACCACTTTTACATGGATTGGATGGGGATGAAAAAATGTCTTCCAGTAAAGGAAACTATATTTCCATTGATGATGAACCATCCATAATTACAGAAAAGGTTAAAAAGAGTTTTTGTCCGGCAGGCCAGGTGGAAGGAAATCCTATAATAGAAATAGCCGAACACTTTATCTATTCAGACTACGAAACTCTTTTAATTGAAAGGCCAGAGAAATTTGGGGGAAACCTTGAATTAACCTACCCCCAATTGATAAAACTTTACAGTGAAGGAGATTTACACCCTTTAGATCTTAAAAATGCTGTATCCAAATGTTTGATTCAAATATTGGAACCAATAAGAGAATATTTTAGAGAGTAAATATCTTAAAATGTTACTGATGAAGGTGATTATATGAAATATGAAATGAGACTACCACCCGGGGTAACCGAAAGAAGTGTTGCTGCAGTTGTAGGTGAATTTGAATTAGAACTGAAACAAACTGATTATGGACCAGTTCTGTACGGAGAGAAAGAAGAATTGGAAAAAGCAAGAGATTACATTGTTAAAGATATCAACGAACGATTAAAAGAATTAGAAAGTCGTAAAAAGTAGATCTTTATATACACATACCCAATTTAGGGGCAATGACTCTTTTTATATCTTCTTGGACTTTATTTATACCGTTATTGGCATTTATAACATAAAATTTTTCCTTTTCTGCAAGATCCATATATTTTTTTCTTATCTTTTCGAGAAATACAACATTTTCAAAGTGATCCTTACCTTCACACCTTTTAATTGCTGTTTCGGGTTCAATATCCAGTAAAACTACGATATCCGGTTTCAAGACGTGTTTATTAATTTCCCTTATCCATTCTTCCCCATCTTGATAAACCAGACTGGAATAGAAGCTGCGATCAGTAATTATGATAGAACCTTTAATTTCTGCTTTCCTGATTTTTTCCATTAAAATCATTCTATCTGCGGCAAATAAAAGTCCTAATGTGCGCTGGAAATTTATATCAGAAGCCTTAGAATCCTGAAGCATACTACGAATTAAATTTCCAACAACAGATTGGCTAGGCTCAAAAACTCTTAATACATCAAAACCTGCCTCTTGTAACCATTTTTCCAAGAGAAGGGTTTGAGATGATTTTCCAGATCCATCAATGCCTTCAATACATATGTACATATTATTTGAATAAGGTATGCTAACTTATAAATCTTTTAGTCTATGATAAAATTGGGACATAATGCTTATTTTCAAAAAATATTAAATAAAAAAGAATATTAATAAAAAATATTATGTTTTCTCAGCTTTAATAAAAAAAAATAAAAATATAAACATTTTTCTTATGTGGAATACAATTTATAATATATAAAAACGAAATATATTATGGAAAACCAAAAAAATAAAGTGTAAGCTAAAATAATAATAAAAAATATTTAAAATTTTATGTAATACTATTAAATAGCACTAAAAATTTTATTATAATTTTAAAATAGAATAAATTTTAATATTGACTAAAATTCAATATATAATTAAAAATGCTTAGTTAACCAGAGGGAATAAAATATGTCCAAGACAAGGGTAATGGTTGTAGAAGATGAAAGCGTTGTTGCAATAGATATTGGTCAAAGACTGGAAACTTTAGGTTACACTGTAACTGATATAGTTTCTTCTGGAGAGAAAGCAATAGAAAAGGCAGGAAAGGACATACCAGATTTAATATTAATGGACATAGTTCTTAAAGGAAAAATTGATGGAATAGAAGCTGCCAACGAAATCTATAACAAATATGACATACCGGTTGTATATTTGACTGCTTATTCTGACGAAAAAACACTAGAACGGGCCAAACAGACTGGTCCATTCGGATATATTATTAAACCCTTTGAAGATCGAGAACTTCACAGCGTCATAGAGGTGGGTCTCTACAAGCATGAGATGGATCTAAAACTTCGAGAAAGTGAAGCCCGCTACAAAGCTATTGTTAATTCTATGAACGATATAATTTTCACATTAGATCATAAAAAAAAATATGTATCTATCTCTGAATCAAAACTTGAGAAATATGGGTTTACTGAGGAGAGGTATCTTGGAAAAATTGCCGAGGAAATTTATGGAGAAAAACTGGGAGACATCCATGATAAAGCATTTACTAAGGCACTTAAAGGAGAAGAAATAGTTTATGATTGGACTTCAGAAACTCCCACCGGTAAATGGTATCTCCAAACTTCATTATCCCCATTAAAAGACTCTGCAGGAAATATTCTGGGAGTTTTAGGTGTTATAAGAGATATTACTGATCTTAAATTAGTAGAAATGGAATTGGCCCATGAAGCAGAAATTAATAATGCAATGGCTGATTTATCCCAAAAACTTATTAATCCAATATCAATTGAAGAAATATCTGACTTAGTTTTAGATTATGCCAAAAAAATTACAGGCAGTAAGTATGGTTTTGTTGGTTATATTGACCCTGAAACCGAATTTATGGTAGCTTCAACCATGACTGGAGAAGTCTGGGAAAAATGCCATGTTAGTGATAAAAAACCAGTATTTGAAGAATTTGGCGGTTTATGGGGATGGGTTCTAAATAATAAAGAATCTATTCTTACCAATGATCCTCAAAATGATGAAAGATCTACAGGTACTCCAGAAGGCCATATTAAAATAGAAAAATTCGTATCTGCCCCAGCCATATCAAATGATAAACTTGTAGGGACTATTGCTCTTGCTAACTCCAAAGAAAATTATACTCACGAAGATTTAGAAGTTGTAGAAAGATTGGCTGACTTATTTGCCATCGCACTATCCCGGAAACAAGCCGAAGATAAAATACTGAAAAGTGAAGAGAAAAATAGACGGATTATTGAAAAATTCCTTAAAATCGTTTCTGAAGTATTAAAAGAAATTAATCAACCCTAAAATTTACAATTAAAAAATTTTTAAATTAAAATTCCTTTTGAATAAAAATTATATTTTATTAGTTTGCAAAAGAGCATTTGGTTTTTTTGTATTTTTGAGCTGTTTACATGTCTAATGAAGATTTACCTGAACTTTTAGCACCTGCAGGTTCCTATGATGCCTTTAAAGCTGCGGTTAATGCTGGGGCAGATGCAGTTTATTTAAGTGGGAAAAGATTCGGAGCCCGACGTTTTGCTAATAATTTCAGTAAATCCCAAATAGAAGAGGCAGTTAATTATGCCCATCTGCATAATGTTAACATTTATGTGACAGTTAACACTTTAATAAAAAATTCTGAAATTTCAAAGGCAGTTGAACACCTTTTCTGGCTCTATAAAATCGGTGCTGATGCAGTTATAGTTCAAGATGTTGGTTTAGCTTCTCTGGCGCATGAAATAATCCCTGAACTTGATTTACATGCATCTACCCAAATGGCTATCCACAATCTGCCCGGAGTAGAATGGGCATCTGATTTTGGATTTAAAAGGGTTGTTCTAGCCAGGGAAATGAAGCTTTCAGAAATAGAAAATATTGCCCAGAAACTTCAAAAAAGGGTTGAAATGGAAATATTTGCACACGGTGCATTATGTTATTCTTATTCCGGTAGGTGTCTCTTATCATCATTAATAGGGGCAAGAAGTGGAAACAGGGGTATGTGTGCTCAGCCCTGCAGAAAGCCGTACAAATTAATTAATGGGAATATGGACCAATATGGAAGACCAGTTGACATTTGTGAAGTCCATCTAGAAAATGATTATCTTTTATCTACCCGTGACCTTGCTCTTTATAATAATCTGGATGTAATTGCCCAAAAATCGATAGATTCTATTAAGATTGAAGGCCGTATGCGGTCACCAGAATATGTGGCCATTGTAGTAAGTGTTTACCGGAAGGCTCTAGATGAGATTAGAGAGGGAGTCTGGAAACCCAAGCCCGATGATCTAAAAAAGTTAGAATTAGCCTTCAATAGGATGTTCACATCAGGTTATATTCTTGAAAAAGATCATTCACAGATTATGGGTCGTAACAGGCCAGATAAACGAGGTATTTACATCGGCAGGGTGATAAACTATAATTCAAAACTTAAAAAGGCCTTTATATATCTAAAAGGTAGTATAGTTCCTAGTAAAGGTGATGGGATCGTTTTTATAATTCCTGGAGATCTTAAAAGTCAGGGCATGAACATTGACTACAATCCACCTATAAATAATAATATCCTGGAATTGAAAGTGAAGAATTATCTCCCTAAAGGTTCTAAGGTATACTTAAACTATAAAAAGTCCCTGTTTAATGAAGCAAAAGCTATTATTTTAAATGACCATGCGCGGTCAGTTCCCCTTGACTTGAAAGTTTCCTGGGATAAAAATGACACCCCCCTACTGGAAGGACAAATTTCGGGAAAAAATAATTCTAAAATATCTTTTAGGATGGAATCTGATTTTAAAATGGAAAAGGCCTTGAAAAATCCTCTGACTGAAAAAAAGATTGAAAAACAACTGAAAAAAACTGGTTCTACCTCATTTAAAATAAGAAAATTGGAGGTTGATTATCCTGGAGACTTATTTTCACCTATAAGTCAATTGAACCAGATAAGAAGGGATTTTTTAGAAAAAACAAAAACTATTCTTCTGGAAAGTTATCTACCTTCCAAAAATGAGGTCAAAAAATCTGAAGAACATTTAAACCGGCTAAAATACAATAAATTCAACCCCAAACATAAAACAGCCATATCAAAAGAAAAAGAGGATCTGGAAAATTCTATTTCCATGGCAATCTATATTAACAATCCCCAGAACGTGGAATATGCAGTTGAAAGTGGTTGCAAGAGAATTTATTTTGAATCAAATAGTTTAGAAATTTTGCGTGGAAAAAAATATGAATGTTTAGACGCAGATTATCTTGAAAATGCTTTGAACAGATTTTTAAAGATGTTTATCAAAATGAAATCCATTTGTGATGATAATGGAGCCGAATTAATCTGGAAATGGCCCAGTATCAATAGAAAAACGTATCTAAAAATGGCACTCCCATTAATTGATTCTCTGCAAAAAAACTCTATAACTGAAGTGATGGTAGGCGATTTAGGATCGGCATATTTATTGTCCAAACTGAAACCAGAGATCACGCTTTCAGCAGCAGCAGAATTAAATATATGGAATAATTGGACTGTGAACTATTTTTTAAATATATTTAAAACCATTACTTTCAGTCCAGAATTATCCAAAAATAGTATAACTGGTTTAACTAAGTATAACAAGTTAAACACGTCGAATATGGGAAATAACAGGGTAGAATTATTAGTACATGGTAACATGGAGGTTATAATCACTGAAGATTGTTTGCCCTGTGCTGTACCGGGTTTTGAAAATAATAAAGAAATAATAGTGCCTGAAAAATTTTGGGGACTTAAAGATAATAAAAATCATATATTTCCATTTTATCTAGATTTAGAATGTAAAACACATATCTTAAACTCAGTAGAGTTATGTTTAGTGGATTATATACCTTTGTTTAACCAGTTAAATGTTGATGGGCTGGTAATTGATGCCCGTAACCGGGAAGGTAAGTATGTGGGCAACCTGCTGAATTTATATCAAAATGCCATCCACAGAGCAGATAATGGAGAATTGTCTCATGAACATATTAAAAATCTAAAAAGTAGAATAAAAAAGATGGCCTTAGGTGGAATTACTAAAAGCAACTTTTTAAGAGATGTCAAATGATCAGGTTATTAAATTAATTAACTCATTTTTAAAAGATTTAAACTATTCTAATGTGGCCTAATATTCAAATTTTCTATTCTGTTATAATGGGTGATATAGTAAAAGAAACATCTAATTAAATTAGGAGATACTTGACATAAATCCATATAATAAGACTAACTTTGAATATTTATCATGAATCTAATTTTCAGAGATTATGCTGAAGGTTTAGTGTTGCCCAACCAAAGAAAGAATCCAAAAAAAACTAATACAAAACTAATCAAAATAAATTATAGAATTTATCATTAACTTGAAAAAATTAATTTTAAAATCCAAAAAAATGTTATCTAACCTAACCCATACTGAAGAAATAAGGATAATGATTTGAACTAATATAAAATCTCTTATTAATTTAATTAAGCTATGTATCCCCTAACCAAAGTAATTATTTTTATGTAAGGTGAGTATTAATGAAAAAACTTGAAATTTTAGTGGTTGAAGATGAAAGTATTACGGCCTTGGATTTAAAAGAAAAACTAGAAAATCTAGGATACTCTGTGCCGGCCATAAATTCCACTGGTGAACAGGCCATCAAAACCGCAGCACAAATACACCCCGACCTAGTACTGATGGACATAGTACTAAAAGGAGAAACAGACGGAATAAAAGCAGCAGAAAAAATACAAACCCTCAACATACCCGTAATATACCTAACCGCCTACTCAGACCAACAAACCATAAACAGAATAAAAAAACAACCATCCTACGGCTACATAATCAAACCATACAACGAAAAAGAACTACAAACCAACATAGACATGGCCATACAAAAACACAAACAAGAAGAAAGTGTTATTGAAACATTTGAAGGAGAAATAGTGGACAAAAAACATAAAATAAAGAGTATAGAAGAAATAGAGGAAATGAAACCTCCCAAAATCCTGGTGGTTGAGGATGAGAGTATCACTGCCCTGGACCTGAAAAGTAAACTGGAAAACCTGGGATACTTTGTCCCGGCCATAAATTCCACTGGTGAACAGGCCATCAAAACCGCAGCACAAATACACCCCGACCTAGTACTGATGGACATAGTACTAAAAGGAGAAACAGACGGAATAAAAGCAGCAGAAAAAATACAAACCCTCAACATACCCGTAATATACCTAACCGCCTACTCAGACCAACAAACCATAAACAGAATAAAAAAACAACCATCCTACGGCTACATAATCAAACCATACAACGAAAAAGAACTACAAACCAACATAGACATGGCCATACAAAAACACAAACAAGAAGAGAAGACTTTCAGGACTGCTGAAGAAAAAATCCAATCCAAGAAAAGGGAACTTATAATTGAAAAATTAGGAGTATCACTCATTATTATTGGTATAATTATACTAATTATTCACAGTTTGATCACTAAAAGTTTAGGCTGGTTGTCCTGGCTTCTATTTATTCCCGCATATTACGGTCTCATGCTAACAGTTATCAGCTTTCTTCCCCCGAAAGGCGTTCCAGAAAGTTATGAAGAACAATTTGTTAGTATAATAATTCCTGCTCATAATGAAGAAAATACCATTGAAAAATGTGTCAGATCTATTTCTAAACTGGATTACTTTAAGGAAAATAAAAGAAATTTTGAACTAATAGTTATAAATGATGGATCTACAGATAAAACAAACCAAATACTGTTAAAACTGGTAGAAGAACTCGACTTTCTTAAAGTTATCACTCGGAAACCTCCACGGGCTGGGAAAGGTAAAGGTTATGTTTTAAATGACGGCTTGAAACTCTGCAGTGGGGATGTGGTGGCTGTGTTTGATGCAGATGCTCGTGTAAAGCCTGATTTTCTTAAAAAAGTTATACCATACATGGGAGACGATGATGTAGACGGAGTACAGACAAAAGTTAAAATGTACAATAAAAATAGAAATGTTTTAACTTCCATGCAGCACATAGAATTCGCAATTTTTGGTAATGTTATTCTAAGGGCTCGAGACAAGATAGGTGGCGGTGCTTTTTTAGGAGGTAATGGACAAGTAGCCACCAGAAAAGTTATAGAAAAGCTTGGAGGTTGGGATGGCTTTGCAGTAACTGAAGATTTGAATATGAGTATTAAAATGATGATAAAAGGATGTAAAATAAGATATTGTGAAGATACTGCTGTTTATCAGGAAGCAGTGCCTCACTGGAAACCATTTTTCAGGCAGAGAGTGAGATGGGCCATGGGAAATCTTGAAACATTTTTTGTATATCTTAAACAGATCTTAGGAACAAGAAATATTCCATTATATAGAAGACTTGATGTTATACAGTATCTATCATCATTATTATTCCTTTCATTTGTAATGTTAGGATACATCGTGGCCATTCTATACATAACAGATTTAATGATATTCAATTATACATTTCCCGCGATTATAGGGATTTTATCAACAATAGCTTTTTTCCCTGCTGTAATGCTGGGAATATACAGGGATAACAGAAAAATTCACGTCACCATATATAGATCAGTTGAATACTGGGCTTACTGTTTATATTTAATACCTTTATTCATAGTGGCTTTTATTAAATTGATATTAAGAAAAGATAGAAAATGGGCAAAAACATATCACACTGGAGATTAAGTTAATTCAATTTTAATAATGAATTTTTATAAATTAACAAATTGATAGAGTAGGTTATTTTTGAATAACTTATAACTAAACTCATGAGATAAATCTTTAGGTGACTTAATTTAAATAAAAAAATAGTATATTAATATGAAAAGTTTGGTGATAGGTTGGATTTAACAAAAATTAAAGGTATTGGTGATAAATTAGCCCAAAAAATAACTGATAATATGGGTGGAGAAAAAGAGCTGCTTAAAGTTATCCAGAATTATGAAGTGGATCGACTTGCCAACATAGACGGGGTAAGTCAGCAAAAGGCAGTTGAAATTATTAATTCTGCCCTTGGCAATCCAGTTCAAGAATTTCTAAAAACTGATCAAGCCTATCAAATTTATGATGATATATTAAAAAGGATCAGCGAATTCGCCAGTACTAAGTATGGTAAAAATCGGATTTTACTTATTAATCCCATTGAAAATGAAGATAAAATAATGGAAAACCTGAAATTTGTAATGAATGCTAAAAAAGCAGCTTCTGATCTTCCATTAAATAATATTAAAAAGTTACTTAAACTAATTCATCCCCCTATTAAGAAAAAAATTAAGTATGATTCATCCAGAGCCTTACTAGTAGAATCCCGAAGAGATTATGAGCATTTGATGGATATGAATTTGAATAGTTATTCTTCAATTGTGACTGCAGATGAAATGGAAAGTTTAGGGGAATATGAATTTATTATTTACGTTTATTCTGAAGGTTTACTAGAATTAGATGATGTTCACAATATAACCATGGTAAATAGTGATTCAAGAGATTTTGAAATAGTTCCGGAGGTTATTTTATCCTATTTTTATGAAAACTATGAACTTTTAAAAAATGTTTTAAAAGTAAGAACTATTTTAGGTTATGATTCCATTCTTCCCGAAGTGATAACCGTCCTAGATTCTCTTAAAGTAGATTCTGTAGACGAAGAACTTTTTGATAAAGCTGTGGAAGATGCTAAAAAAAGGGCAGATGAAATGCTTGAGAAGAGCATAAAAAAGATTGATCTAAGTGGTGATGAAGTTCTATCACTGATGAATGAAGGTTTGCCTCTTAAAATACAGAAGATATTTGATGATGTCATTAAAGAAGTGAAGATTGATATTAAAGCAGAAACAGGCTGTTCATTTGATCCTTTTATCCAGAAATATCCGGTTGAAATAGATTACCAGGAACTTGAAAGGGTTAAAAAGATGGAACTTGCCAAAAAAAATGTTAATGAATTTGAAAAAAAGGTAGAAGCTGCTTCTTACTTATCTAATTATAAAGAAAAGGTTGAAAAAGAGATAAGAGATGTATTGGAATTTGACTACGAATTCGCACTGGGCTGTTTTGCTTATTATTATGATCTACATCCTCCTACAATAGGGAATTTCTTCAAATTCAAAGAAGCATTACACTTGAATTTAGCCTTGAATAAATCTTCTAATATCCAACGAATTGATTATACGTTGGACTATCCTGAAAATGTAGCCTTACTTACTGGTGCCAATAGTGGAGGTAAAACCACTCTTCTGGAGACCTTGGCCCAGATTTCAATCATGGCCCAGATGGGGTTGCCGGTTTGTGCAAAAGAAGCAACAATAAAACCCGTTGAAGAGATTTATTTCTTTTCTAAAAAGCGATCACTTGATGCTGGTGCATTTGAATCTTTCCTTAACACATTCATGCCCATTGTCACTAAAGATACTAATAAATTAATCTTATTAGATGAGTTAGAGGCAATTACCGAACTTGAAGCAGCAGTGAAAATTATTGCCAGTTTCATTGACTTTATTAAAGATTCTGATTCTTATGCAGTTATAGTAACCCACATGGCACGGGAGATAATGAAACACACCCATGTACGGGTGGATGGGATAGAAGCAAAGGGTTTGGATGATGATTATAATTTAATTGTTGATAGGACTCCTAAAATGAATTACCTGGCAAAAAGTACCCCTGAACTCATATTGAGAATGATTTACAATAAATCTGATGGAAAAATAAAAGAGATTTATGGGAAAATACTGGAAAAATTTTAATTGATATCTTAATATATATTAAACATTACATAATTAATCTAATAAAAATTGAAGAAGGAACTTAAAATGTCTATAAACCAATTAGAAACAGAACTAGAAGCAATAACTACCACCATAGCCTATTTGGAAAAGAACTGTGATAATGATGAAGAATTGCTAGACCGACTTAAAGAGGAACGTCGAAGAATATTGAAAGAGTTAAATGTGCATTCAGATTATGAATAAACTCAATTAAAATTTAATCAATTAATTTTTTTTTAAGAAATCAAATTTAACTATTAATTATTTATCTTATTTTTTTGTAAAAAAAATCTGAAAAAAGTTATTTTTTAAAATCTTCATAAACCCTTAAAGATTTTGCAAGAACATCTGTTTCTGCTATTTGAGACCCCATTATAACCGCTAAAAAGAGCTGTTCATCTGTGGCTCCAAATTCCTTTGCAACTTTAAGATGAGTCAACAGACAATGTTCAGCGCCTATTGCAGAGGCAGCGCCTATAGAGATAAATTCCTTGGTCAATGAAGATAATGAATCATTATTATTTATTGCTTCTAATTTTTCAAAATAAGTATTTAATGTGGCTGGATTTTCTGCCAACACCTGAAAAATCTTAGGAACGAAACCAAAATAGTTCTCAATTTTTTCAAATATTTCATCTACATTTATCTCTTCTTTTACATTCATTAGATCATCTTCCAAAAATTTGGATTAGTAAACTCCATTATTGGTTTGCTATTAGATATTTATTTTTATGAAATAATTTTATAATTTAATATTTAAAAAATAAGTTTCAACTAAGAGGATAGTTGTGGATTATAAAAGTATTGTAAAAATACTCAAATTTTACTTATATTTTGTTGATAACAACTTCCATTATTCTTAAAACATTGTGAAATACTGATTTATTAAAATTCATCTTACTTATTAGGTTTCTAAAAGTCTTATTTTATTTTTTAGGCTCAATTAAGAAACTTTATTAAATGCAATTTGAGTTAGAACCTCCGAAAGTATTAGTGAATTATTTTTATTTTGAAAAAAAACATGTTAGTTATAACTTATATTTATAATTATATCAAAATCAAGGAGATGATAACTATGTCAGAAAATAAAAAGCCAAAAACAATTACAATTGTGACTCCTAGTTTTGAGCAAGAAGAGGTAATTATGCCCCAAAACATCCGGGGAGTAGGAGAAACACTTAAAACTTTTATTAATAGCAAATCTAAAGAAGTTGATTATAAAAAATCACTTGAAGAGTTTAATAAGAGAATATTTGAAATTTTAAATCTTTTATCCGACTCAAAATCTGATATTAAAAAATTTGAAGATTTTCAAATAGATTCCGTTACATTTTCACTTGGAGTTCAAATAAAAGGTGAAGTTGCAGTTTTTGGAATTGGTGGAGTATCTACAGGGGCGGATAGTGGAATAAAAATTACAATAAACCGCCAAAAAAATAAATTTTGAGTTAACAGAAATATGACATAAAACCTGATTCCGTTAAAATGCATTTTCCCTGAAGAAAACCTAATTTCATATGAAATTACATTTTCCAATCCTAAAAAGTTAAATAAATTAGAAATAATATTGAGTTGATGTTAATGGGTAATTAGATGTATATTTTATAGAATTTGAGCAATACCATTGGAAAATAAAGATTAAATGAGATTTTAGTTATTTGTGAGAGATTATCAGTTAACTTTTTCTACAACTAAAGCAGGTAATTGAAGTATTCACAAAATGACTATTTCCTAATTCCTAATTTTATAATCCCAAACATACCTAATTTTAATTTGTGTGCTTGATCTCATAAAAATATTATTTTTAACACAAGTAGCTATTTTTGAAATTAAACACATGATAATAACATGACATTATTAAAATATTAATCACATGAAATTTAAAACAGTATATTATTGTGAATTTGAATATATCATAAACTATAATGTGAAATTGGGGGTATTACGTTGAGTAGAATAGTTGCAGGCACTAACCTGTGGGATGGTCTCTTAGAACTATTTGTTATAGGTCCTGATAGCTTTGTATACCATAAAAAACAAATAAATGATAATAAGTGGGGTGAATGGAGAGTTCTATCTACTTATTCA